>QHRO01000191.1 GCA_003220155.1 Verrucomicrobiota bacterium | reverse complement strand
AGTTCGAGATCAGTGGCGGACCTTCTCTCGACTCTAATCATTCCAGTTTGTTTGGTCGGTTGGATCGCTCTGTTAGAAGGCGCCGCGCCGGTGAAACGTAATTGCGCCAGTTTGTAGTCGGCGAGCTCGTCGGCGACGGCAATGACCGCGCTCTGTTTACCCGGCGACGGGCGAGGAATCCGTAAGCTTTTGGCGGCTACGTAAGAAAGACCTAAATAGCATTAACGCCTCCACCGCCAGCCACACAGAGACAAAATCGGGCAACAGCGTGTAGGCGAATTGGTATTGGCTGTAGCGGGTGACGTCGAGTGAATGGCCGATCGCCAGGGTCAGCACGGTGCCGAAGTTGTACATGTATATGAGCAGGAGGACCGGTGCGGCGATCCCAAACACGGCGCGTATGGGTTGAATCCTCCAAGCGCACACCGCCAGCAAGACAGCCCACACGCACCAAAAAAGGTGGGTTTCGGACAGGAATTGATTGATACGGGCGGTGAGTCTGTACGGCCCAACGCGGAGGGCGCTATCGCTCAACGCCTCGGTGTGCGCGACCAGCGCGGCACCTGGTGGATACCGCAGCAGTTTCTGCTGAAGCGCCAGAGACTCGCTGCTCCGGCGGTATTCCTTTGAGAGATCGATACGCTTATTGGTCACGTAAGCTGGACAGCGCCCGATTCGATAGAAAACCGTGAACTGACGCGCGACTTTTGCGGCCATACCGGCCGGTTGCCCGCGCACGGTGCGCCAATAGTAGTAGCGGCAGAAGTTGCCGGTTTGCTCGTCGCCCCCTAATCGCACGGTCAACTCGCGCAAGAACGAGGGTTTTCCCGCGTTGCCGAATCGCAGGTAGTCAGCGTTAAAACCGAGCGCATACCAGTACTTGCCTACCTCTCCGCGGCTTTCGCGCAGAGCTTCGGTCAGGTCCGCGTGAATAGCCGCGAGAAGCTCAGGCGAGTAGGGTACCGGAGCGTGTCGCGCGAGGTCCTCGGCGATCTGGTCGTTAATGAGGTCCGCGTGGACGCTGAAAAGTGATCGCGCCAAGTAGAGCGAACCCGCGGCCTGGCGCAGCTTATATTCCGGCCACACTAACAAGAGTACCGCTCCTAGAACGGGCACGGCCACCAAAAGCAGCTTGCCCCAAGCGGACTGCCCCGGGCGGAACAGGGCGATTATGATCGGCAGATTAGCCAGCACGACTACCCCCAGGAAGCTGGGCTTGAGCAGCGAGGCTGCAACCGAGAGAAAAAGCGCCGACCAGCCGCTGAGCAGGGCCCGGCCTGGCTGACCGTCAATAAAGCGGCTGCGGATAAAGCGCAGATTGCAGTAAACTTGGAGAACAACAACGAACGGAAAAACTGCTTCGGGGTTCAGCGTACGCTCGAACTGGATGGTCGCCGTTGAGAACAAGTAGACGCCCGCCAACCCCGCACCCAGCAGCTTGAATGTGAGCCTCGGCAGGCGCGACGCCGGCATCAGACGGCCAAGTTCCATCCAACAGCAGAACATTAGCGCGCCCGTCCCGAGCCCGAGAAGACTCTGCACTAGGGTGATGCACTTGAAGGTTCCGGAGGCCTTCAGCAGCACGTACAGAAACCATGGATAGAGGAAGCATTGCCCGAACCATTCTCGGAACGGCTCGCCCAGCAACGCATCCAGGCCCGGTCCGAGGTACGCCCACACGTCCGGGTTCGCGAAAGGTGTCAGCGGCAACCGAAAGCGTTCCCAAGTGGCCCAGCCGAAGATCAACACGAGTGCCAGCGGAGGCAGAGCATCAAGGCAACGCGAGGGTCTCAGTTTCGGCATTGGAGCTTTTTCATATACATCGGCGGCGAGACAAAGCAGGTACTCCGCAGGAATTACTGTCAAAAGTAGCGTGCCCGTGTACCCGAGGCACTTGATTCAAACCTACCAGGTAGGCTGCTATCTTCCCGAAGTGGATGTGGTGGTCAGGCGAAGTTAGAAGTAATCGGTTTGCCGATCACACTTCGCTCTACGTCCGCTGCCCACGGGGATTCCTACGCTTTGCTTCCAGATTGGACGAAGATGCAACTTTCCGCTTTTGTTTTTCGATGGCTGGCGGGAAGGACCGGTCGTGTCGGCCGATCGGCAATTTGCCATCGGCGCGATCTTTTCGTCACCGCTGGTGGCAAACGGCGTCGTCTATTTCGGCAGCACGGACGCTTTTCTCTACGCGCTGGAGTGAAGAGGTCCGAGCTCGCCACGGCGAGTCTTCGACCGGACGGGCATTGTTAGGCACCGATGCACCGATAACCTCACGGGCATTTCGAAATCAACATTCGCGCGCATTAGGGAAAGGTCTGATTCGAATTGTCGGCTCGCTAGCGGCTGCTACTTCGCGGCGTCTTTGTTTTCGGACGGATTCTTGGAGCTGCCACCGCCACCGCGAACTTTTTCTTCTTTGCTGGGTTCAAGGTCGCGGACGAACATGTCGAACTCGATAACGCGCTTCTTTTTCGGATCTTCGCTGGGTTTCGTCTGTTCTACCATAATTGCGCCTCCTGCGAGAGCGATGATGACGACCGCATCCTGGTCTGTCGAGCAAAAACCGCTCTTGTGCGGGTCGATGTGGCGACGGTCGGCTGGTCTTGTAGGGTCAGCGAGACGTCGCTCGACAGCCAATTAAGGCGGGAACTTAGGCGAATCGTTGCAGTTGCCTCTACATCGTTTTTCACGGGGCGCGCAAGTCGAAGGTCGCCAGGGCGAGTCTTCCACCGGACTGATATCGTTAAATCGTCCAAAGCGGGCGAAGCAGAAAAGTTCGTTTCGGCGAGGCGCCAAAGTCCGAGCTCGCCACGGGCGAGTCTTCGACCGGACTGGCATTGTTAAAGCAGCGCGAAGGTAGCACTAAGCTTAAAACAAATGACCGAGCGAATTCATGGTCTTACCAAATGCGGACGCGCTCTTCCGGTTTGAGATAAAGTTTTTGTCCCGGTTTCACTGCGTAGGCCTCATACCAGGGATCGATGTTACGGACGGTTTGGGCGCGTTCACGATCGGGTGCGTGCTCATTGGTCACGATCTGGGAATGCAGAGCCGCGTCGCGGATCTTTTGGCGCCACGACTGGGCGAAGGCGAGAAAGAACCGCTGGTCGCCAGTGAGTCCGTCAACGATAGGCAGCTCTTTGCCGTGGAGCGATAGCTTGTAAGCGTCATAGGCGGCAGACAGACCGGCAACATCGGCGATATTTTCGCCCAACGTTTGCTCACCGTTCAGATGCAGACCGGGCAACGGCTCGTACTTGTTGAACTCCTCCACTAACTGCTGGCTGGCGGCTTTGAAATGGGCGGCGTCCTCCGGTGTCCACCAGTTGGCGAGCTTGCCTTCGGAATTAAATTCCGCGCCTGCATTGTCAAAGCTATGGCTAATCTCGTGCCCGATGGTGGCGCCGATCGCGCCATAGTTGGCAGCGGCATCCGCCTTCGGATTGAAGAAAGGCGCGTCCAGAATGGCAGCGGGGAAGTTGAGTCCGTTTTGGAGCGGAAGATTCAGGGCGTTGACCGTTTGCGGCGTCATCCACCATTCGTCGCGGCCGACGGGTTTACCCAGCTTGGCGAGCTGATGATGATATTCCCATTCCTCCGCTCGCCAGGCGTTCCCGAGCGGATCATCACGACGAATGACGAGCCCGCGATAATCGCGCCATTTCTCGGGATAACCGACTCCAACACGCAGAGTTTTGAGCTTGGCTTTGGCCTGCGCTTTTGTCGCTGGCGCCATCCAGGTCAGCGCGTCGATGCGATGGTCGAACCCGGCGAGAAGATTTTTGACCATCTCCTGCACCACGGCCTTGGATGAAGGCGGGAAATATTTTGCGACGTAAATTTTGCCAAGAGCGTCGCCGAGATCATCGTTGATCCTGGCAAGGGCGCGCTTCCAACGGTCGAGCTGCTTTGGCGTTCCCTGCAGCGTTTTTCCATAAAAACCGAAACGCAGATCGTAGTAGGCCTGCGGGAGATAAGCGGCGTTCTGGCTGATGGTGTGGAAGGTGAGCCATTCTTTCCATGTTTCGATCGGCTCGCTCTCGACCAGGGCCGATAAACCTTTGATCGCGCTGGGTTGCCAGATGATGAACATCGGCTGTTTCTCCAGACCGGCGGCGCTCAGATAAGCGTCCCAGTCGAGTCCGGGCGCGTTCGATTTCAGGTCAGCGAGCGTGGCCGGATTATTGGCCTTGCGTACGTCCTGGCTGGTGATGCGATCGACGTGCACGGTCGCCATCTCTTTTTCCAGCGCCATGATCCGATCGGCGCGGCCGGCGGGATCGCTCATGCCGGCAAGTTTCATCAAGTCGGCGATGTAGGTTTGGTAAGCGGTACGTTGCCTGGTAATTTCCGGCTCGGTGGAC
>QHRO01000190.1:6896-7908 GCA_003220155.1 Verrucomicrobiota bacterium | reverse complement strand
CCGCTGATGCGACGGCGGCTAAATACATTAATTCGCCGGAAACGCCGCTCTTTCGAAAAGGTCGCGTCCTTTTCGGACTGCATAAAACGAAACGAGCGCTGATCGATGCCGATTGCGCTGTCGTTTGCGAAGGACAGCTAGATTTAATCACGCTATTTGAGGCGGGAATTCAAAATGTGGTCGCGCCACAGGGAACGGCGTTCACGCAAAACCAGGCGCATGTGCTGAAACGCTTTGTTCGGGAAGTGGTTCTCTGTTTCGATTCTGATACGGCCGGTCAAAACGCGGCCGAGCGTTCGCTCGAAGCCTTGCTACAAAATGATCTGGTGGTGCGAGTGGCGGAGATGCCTGCCCACGAAGATCCGGATTCGCTGGTACGAAAGTCAGGCCGGCAAAAATTCGATGAGCTGGTCGCGTCGGCGCCGGATTATTTTGATTATTGGATCGAGAAAAAAGCTGCCACTACCGATTTGAATTCACTCGGCGCCAAAATGCAGATTGCGCGTGAACTCGCTGCCAGCGTCACCTTTGTGCGCGACGCGGTGATGCGTGGTGAAGTAATAAACAAAATTTCCGCCCGGCTTGCCATTCGCGTTGCTGATTTTGAGACGCTGATTAAACGTGGCGAGCCCCATCGGCAAGGTGACGCGAAGGTCGTGCCGCCGATTTCTGCTCCGTCACACGATGTTGCAATGCTTTGTCTGCTCGCGCTGAGGGACGAAGAGGCGCGGGCGTTTTTACTCGATCAAAATTGGCGGGAAGTGCTGGCGAGCGTTTCGGGCGCCGATTTGCTGACAAAAATCCTCCAGGCCGACCTTCGTCCGGCCGATCCAGCCTCGCTAAATTTATTTCAAACAACTTTGTCACCGGCGGAGGAATCACTCGTTTCCGGCTGGCTCTTGCAAAAAGTGCCGGCCAATCCTGCCACGGTAGCGCCTGAGTGGTGGAATGGTCTTCGACAGGCGATTTTGCGGCGCGAACTGGCAGCGGTGGAAAGCCGGTTGCGACTCCC
>QHRO01000190.1:0-6884 GCA_003220155.1 Verrucomicrobiota bacterium | reverse complement strand
GCCCGTGCGCACGAGCCTTAAAATTTCGGATATTCCAGCAACAGCGGGCACGAGATTCTGACGTTTCCCCGTGGCCAAGAAATTAAAACGTAGCGCGCGGGGGCAGTCACACTCCAATGGTAATTCTCGGCACGCAACGCCGCAGCAAAAGGTAAAGATCAAAACCGTACCGCCCGTCGTGGCGAGAAAGCGAGGACGCCCTCGAAAAATTCAAGTTGCGGTGTCGCAGAAAATCTTGATCACGCGTCACCATGAGGAAACCAATCGCGTTGCGCTCGCGCCGGACGATATGCAAGGCCGAATCCGGGAGCTGGCCAAGCTGGCAAAGGAGCAGGGTTACGTCACGTTCGATGATCTCAATGACGTGTTGCCTGAAGGGGTGACGGACGCGGATGAGCTGGATGCGATTCTGAGCCAGCTCCGGAAAATGGAGATCGATATTATCGAAGCATCCGAAGTCGATCGTTTCAAAGAAGGCAAAAAAGAAACCGAAGAAGAAGAGGAAGAGGAAAAGCCCGAGACACGCTTCGAGATCCTGGACGATCCGGTGCGGATGTATCTCAAGCAGATGGGGCAGGTGCCGTTGCTGACCCGCGAACAGGAAGTGCAAATTTCAAAGCGAATTGAGGAAGCCGAGCATCTCATCCAGCAACACATCAATCGTTTTGGCTTTACGGCCAAGGCCCATCTGGATTTGGCACAGAAACTAGCCGAAGGACACGAACGATTCGACCGCGTGATTCTCGACAAAAAGATCGAGAGTCGGGAACGCTACATGAAATTACTGCCGCGTCTTTGTCAGAAAGTGGAGAAACTCGGCGAAACAACCACGACGCAGTACGCTCAGATGCGCGAAGCATCTTCCCGTACGGTCAAGGCACGGACGAAAGCATTTGAGCGCTCAATCAATGCCCTGCAACGGCTTTATCCACGATTTTATTTCAAACAAAAGGTGACCGAAGAATTCGTCCATCTGGCAGATCAACATTTCGCCCTGGTGATGGCGTTGAAATCTGAGCACCTCAAAGCCAATCACGGCCGCCGCCGACAACTAC
Source organism: Verrucomicrobiota bacterium (assembly GCA_003220155.1). Taxonomy (GTDB): domain Bacteria; phylum Verrucomicrobiota; class Verrucomicrobiia; order Chthoniobacterales; family UBA10450; genus AV69. The sequence goes on along the minus strand of QHRO01000190.1, from coordinate 5,829 downwards.
CGAAGATGGAAGAGTTGGAGCGCGCGGCCTGGCTCTCCGCCGAAGAATATCTCGAGCATTATCAGGAGCTGAAAACATGGTTGCGCAAAGCGTTGCGCGCGAAAACCGAAATGGTGGAAGCCAACCTGCGGCTCGTCATTTCCATTGCTAAGAAATATACCAACCGCGGTCTTTCTTTTCTCGACCTGATCCAGGAAGGCAACATGGGCCTGATGAAAGCGGTGGAGAAATTCGAGTATCGCCGCGGCTATAAATTTTCCACTTACGCTACCTGGTGGATTCGCCAGGCCATCACCCGTTCCATCGCCGATCAGGCGCGCACCATCCGCATTCCGGTGCACATGATTGAGACGATCAACAAATTGATGCGAGTGCAGAAACAGTTGGTGCAGGAATATGGACGCGAGCCGACTCCGGAAGAAGTGGCGGAGGAGATTTTGCTGCCGGTCGATCGGGTTCGCGCCGTCTTAAAAATGGCGCAGCAACCAATCTCATTGCAATCGCCGGTTGGTGAGAGCGAGGAAACCAATTTCGGCGACTTCATTGAAGACAAGGGCGCGGAAAATCCCAGTGACGTCACCGCGATTGTACTGCTAAAGGAAAAAATTAAAGACGTGCTTGAAACGTTGACCGAACGTGAGCGGCAAGTGCTGGAGCAGCGCTTCGGGTTAGTCGACGGCTATAGTCGCACTCTTGAAGAAGTAGGTCGGCAGTTTCGCGTCACTCGCGAACGGATACGACAAATTGAAGCCAAAGCGTTGCGTAAAATGCGGCATCCTACCCGTATCCGCCAGCTGGAAGGCTTTTTGGACGCTGCCGAGGTCTAGCGGCTGCGCGCACGCCTGAAACATTGGGAAGATAAAATCGCGTGCGAATTCCCAACCAGAGATTTTCTTTGGCGACTGAACGCTCAAGGATTGCTAATGAAATCCCTGCTGCGCTGATTTGCAATGGCGAAGCTTGCCCTGACCTGCCATTGACGCGTCTTTCTCTCCCTGGGGGAGAGGATTTGAGGTGAGGGCCGAGTTTTCGTAGTCCACGTAAAGGCATTGTATTGAGATTACGCAGGGTCGGCGATTACAGTAGCTTATAGCCGAAACTTTCGCTAAAATTCTCGGTTAAATTAACGGACATGAATCGCGAGGAAGATCCACCACTCTGGGATTTGCTTGGCCGCTCAAAAGGGCCGACACCCTCGCCTTTTTTTGCTCGCAATGTGGTCCGGGCTGTGCGCACCGAAACGTCGGAAAAACATGATTTGATGGCCTGGTTCAACGTGCCCAGGCTGGTGCCGGCATTTTCAGCTGCCGCTATCGTAGCAATAGCGGTGTTCACCTTCCAAGTATGGCAGCCTCGTCATCGTTCACCTCACCGTGGTTTAACCTCGGCAGAGGTCCAAGACTCAGAGGTCGCCGCTGATCTCGATCTTTTGGCGAGCAACGACGATGACGATGACACCTCGCTTCTTTAAGTTAGAAAGAAGGATCGTCTTTGGCGGAGGCAACAGCGCGCCATCGCCGTGATTTGTCATCCTAAGCCCACAGACGGCGAAGGATCTCTTATCCGATGACCCAACTGCGATGATGTCGGGCACGCTTGGGATAGAACAGCGTCCGCGGGTTGTAAGAAATTTAGCGCCGGTAGTGATGGTGCCGATAATATATCCGGCGGCCGTGCCACCAATAATAAGGCCGGTAACCGCTACTGTAATAGACAACTGGCCTATAATAATAAGGCGCGCCGTAAGGGTAGTAACTGTACGGATAATAACCGTACGGATAGTAAGCCGGGTATCCGTAAAAGCCGACCGGGAATCCGAACCCGATGCCGATTGAAACGCCCGCGTTCGATTCGGGTGTCGCCACCGCGATGAAGCCGATCGCAACCAGCGCGATCAGCATGAACTTTTTCATTCCTCCACCTCCTTCTAATAATTTAACCGAAACTAGGAGGCAAAGTTTTGCGGATTATTGTGCGGTAAAATCTGTCGCTCTTTTAGGATAGCCGGTGATCCAAATATCTGGACCGATGCGTTGGTAGCGTGGCGAATCCAATCGCAGCGATCGTTGCGTCGAAGCGGCACCATTGCCCCCAAACGCCAGCACGCCTCCGCCAGTGAAAATCGGAGCAAGATAAATTTGAACTTTGTCGATTAATCTTTGATCCAGGGCCTGACTTAGGACATTGCCGCCGCCTTCAATGAGCGCGCTGGTAATCTCGCGCCGGCCGAGATCGCGCAATACCGCTCGCAGTGATTGGCCCCGAAAAACCAGCGTGCGCTCTCTCTGCGAATCTCGAAAAACGGTGGCCTTTTGCGGAAGCCGGCCCGATTTGGTGAGAATCACTCGCCAGGGTTGAGCGCGTCGCGGCCCCCCGCGCAGGGTGAGACGTGGATTATCTCGCCGAATTGTTTCGGCGCCGACAATGATGGCGTCGACGAGCGCGCGAAGCTGATGCGCGTGGCTGCGTGAGGATTCCGACGTCAGCCAGCGCGTTTCGCCTGCCGGGCGAGTCAGGTAGCCATCGAGACTCATGCCACATTTCGCAATGACAAATGGTTCGCCAGTGACGATCCATTTGCTAAATGCTTCGTTCAGCCGCGCACATTCATCTTCCAAAACGCCACTCCTAACATCAATCTCGGCGGCCCGGAGAAGCCCAATCGCACGGCCCCGATGTTTCGGATTTGGATCGACCGCGCCGATGACTACCCGCCGAACTCCGCGTTGAATGATATAGTTTGCGCAGGGTCCAGTTCGTCCACGGGTCGAGCACGGCTCGAGCGTCACGTAAAGGACCGCTTCTGCCGGAATTGGATCAGGGACCGTTCGTAGGCAATCGATTTCCGCGTGATCGCCGCCGGCCCGCCGATGATGCCCGCGCGCGATAATACGATTGCGCAAAACGAGCACGGCTCCGACGGCTGGATTCGGGCTTGTTGTTCCCCATCCCTTTTCCGCCTCGACCAAGGCGACTCGCATAAATTTTTCGTGGGTACTTTGCCGCGGCACAGGGTGAAGGTAGGTGACCAGACCCACTAGCGGCAACCCAGTAAATCTGCGTCGCATTGGCGCGCGCAATCAGAGCCAACGTAGCTGCTATTGTGCAATAATGTCTCATATTTAGCGTAGAAGATCGATGGCATTTAATGTATAAGCGGCTTATATTCAGCCAATTACGTATGTTAAGTTCGAGCTGGCATTTCGCAAGCTACTGGTATTTGGAGAACAATTTTAGAGAAAGGAATTCAACACCTATGAGTATTATTCGATATCAACCACCTGAGACCGTGGCGTGGAGCGGGTTCAATCGCTTAAGCAATCTCCGCGATGAACTTGACACCTTGTTCGACATGCCGTTCTGGTCGAACTTCGGCTGGCAATCACAACTCTTTAGCGGTTGGTCACCTGCGCTCGATCTTTATCAGAACAACGACAACGTAATTGTCCGGGTCGAATTGCCCGGCATGCGCAAGAAGGACATCGAGATTTCGTTGCAGGACGGAATGCTGACCATCAGCGGCGAACGCAAGAGTGAAACCGCGGAAGGCGACAAAGCCGAGCGGACTGAACGCTATGTCGGCAAATTCCGCCGCAGCATTTCGCTGCCGACTCAAGTCGATTCGAGCAAAGTCACGGCTACTTATCGTGATGGCATTCTAAATGTCACTCTGCCCAAAGCGGAGGAAGCGAAGCCAAAACAGATTCAGGTCAACGTCGCCTGATCAAGGAGGGAAATTATCATGATGAACACATTGGTTCGTGAAAATCGAAATGCCAACCAACAACGAAGCGAGCAGTTCGTCACGCCGGCGGCAAGTGTGATCGAGGATGGCGACGCCTACCTGTTAAACGTCGAGATGCCAGGAGTGAACAAGGAAGGGCTCGAAATCTCGGTCGAGAACAATGAGCTGAGGATCATTGGCCGGCGATCATTACCGGAGATTGACGGAACTTTGGTCCACCGCGAGTCGCGTTCAGAAAATTTCCGACGTACGTTCGAGCTCGATCCCAGCATCGACACGTCGAAGATTTCAGCGCGCATCGAGCAAGGGATTCTCACGCTCAGGTTGCCCAAGGCGGAGCAGGTAAAGCCCCGCAAAATCACGGTCAGCTAAACGCGCAGAAAGCACTGCGCGGCCTTTTGCTTTTTTCTTGGCGAAGAGGGAAGCGCCGACTTAGTTAACAGTTGTATTATGCCCGCTAAAACCGCTGAGAAGACCGGCGAAGACAAGGTCACCGCCGCCCGCAACAAAAATCTCGATCTCGCCATTCAGCAGATCGCCAAGGATTACGGAGACGGCGCCATTATGCGTCTCGGCGACGAAAAGATAGTCGATATCGACGTTATTCCGACCGGGAACATTTTGATTGATCGCGCGCTCGGCGTCGGCGGATTTCCCCGCGGTCGTGTGGTCGAAGTTTTCGGTCCGGAATCCTCCGGCAAAACCACGCTTACGCTGACCGTGATCGCGCAGGCGCAGAAACGCGGTGGCCTCGCTGCGTTTATCGACGTCGAGCACGCGCTAGATCCGCAGTATGCCAGAAAGCTCGGCGTTAATCTTGATGATTTGTTGGTCTCACAACCGAGTTCCGGCGAAGAAGCGCTTCGCATCTGTGAAACGCTCATCCGCTCGAATGCGCTTGATGTTATCGTGGTCGATTCGGTCGCCGCGCTGGTGACAAGAGCGGAATTGGAGGGCGAAATTGGCGATACCACCGTAGGCGCGCAGGCGCGTTTGATGAGCGCTGCCCTGCGCAAACTCACTTCCCTGATATCGAAGGCGCGGACTTGCTGCGTTTTCACGAACCAGATTCGTGAAAAAATCGGCGTCATGTTCGGGAATCCGGAGACGACACCTGGGGGCAAGGCGTTGAAATTTTACGCCAGCGTTCGTGTCGATATTCGCCGCATCGGCGCAATCAAACAGACCGATGGCGTCGTCACCGGTAACCGCACCCGGGTCAAGATTGTGAAGAACAAAGTGGCCCCGCCATTCACCGAAGCGGAATTCGACATCATGTATAACGAGGGAATTTCCTCCACCGGCGCGCTCCTCGATCTCGCGTTGGAAAAGCAGATCGTTGAGAAACGCGGTTCCTGGTTGAATTACAGAGGGACGCAACTCGCACAGGGAAGAGATGCGGCAAAGGACGCCTTAAAATCCGATCCGAAATTATACCAAGAGATTGAGGCCGCGGTGAAGACAAAGTTGGACGAAGAGAAATAGCTTCGCGGTTCCAATTGGTAGAGCGGATTGGTAGGGCGACGCTCCGCGGAGCCAGTAGCGCAGAGTATCTATTCGCCTCTGGCTCGACAGAGTCTCGCCCTACCGAATCGTCCTCGTGGAGTGTCTCTGGTAGCGCGACGCTCTGTGGAGCCATGCTTAGGTCCACCAAGGTAATTCGTTAAGGACGCCTTGATAAGGCCATTGATGTGGGTCAGAAATCAAGCCCGCCCGCACAGGATTCATCCGCACATAATTCCATTTTTCCGCATAGCTCTCATCTTGCCGAAGTCGGTGATGAAAGCTATGCGCTTGAAGGAGCGATTCGGAGGTTTTCAGCTGGCAACGCAACCGGCGTTTCCAGAATGAAACCCATTCTTCAAGTGTGTGATCTTCGCCATTGGGCGCGCAAAAAAGATGAAGATGATCCGGCATGACTAAATAGAAGCCGACCAGCCACGCCGTAGCTACGCGCCAGGATTCCACCAGCGCATGATGAACGGAATCATTGGTAAGATGGGATCGGCGCTTGCGACTGCAAATTGTGGCAAAAACAATCGTCGGTTGATCGCGAAAAATAAAGACGCCTTTGGCCGGATGAC
>QHRO01000189.1 GCA_003220155.1 Verrucomicrobiota bacterium | reverse complement strand
AAAAACGCCAGTTGATGCGTTAATTCCTTGGTTGCTTCGGGAAGATGCGCAGCTGCGTGGAATCCCATTTAGCGAAATGATTTTGGATGTCACCGGCAAACGCGTGCTCGCTTTCAATCCAAAAAATGAAACCGATTTACGAGTGGTAAAACAAATCAGCGTCGTGCTTGACCAGATGATGTCACAGCTGAATTCCCCTGCAAGCGTGATTCAGGGAATTCTAAGAATCAACGAAGTGAGCAGTCACGTTGAAGATTTGATGCGAGAACTGTTGAATAAGACCCCGGGGCTCATCTGCGATTTTCCGAAAACAAGCGAAGGTCGTCTCCAACGTTCGGCTTACCCCGACTTGGAGTTGATCGATCA
>QHRO01000188.1 GCA_003220155.1 Verrucomicrobiota bacterium | reverse complement strand
TCCAAAACTTTATGCCATCGGGAGCCGGGACAGTTCCTTTCGCACTTTCTATTTCGAGCCGAAAATCGCGACTAATAAAGTGCGGGAGGACGGGGTGCATTTCATCATCGGCTTTGAGCATGAGAAACCAGAGGCCGACCGCCATTGGAAATTCACACGTTGGGATCTGGTCGACCTCTCCCATTTCCAAGTGAAACTAAAAGCGGAATTTCAGGGAAGTAATCGCGACATGTATCGGCCGGAGGCGATCGTCGCGACCAGCGCGAGAGCGGTGGAGTGATGGCCGTCTCCGCAGAGCGTCGCTCTACCAGGACGTGCCGAACGCAAATTGGTAGGGCGAGACTCTGTCGAGCAGAGGGAAACGCCGATTCCCGAGGGGGGCCTGGAGAGCACGCTTCCCGAATACTTCGAACGGACTAAAAGTTGCCGTAAGCGACCTCCGGCGCAATTGTTAGCCCTTGTGATTTCGCAGGTAACAACCCCCGAAACATTCGAGTTCGACGCAGTAGATGATGTCGTCGCCGATGTCGCCTCGGGGAAAATCGTAATTGTAACCGATGACGCCGATCGCGAGAACGAAGGCGACCTGGTGATGGCAGCGGAAAAGGCGACCGCGGCATCAGTGAATTTCATGGCAATGCATGGTCGCGGCTTGATTTGCGTTCCGATCTCGAATGAACGCGCGGAACAGCTGGGTCTGAAGCGCATGGTCGCGGAAAATCGCGAAATGTATTCGACCGATTTCACCGTGTCGGTCGATGCCGCGGACGGTGTGACGACCGGGATCAGCGCACATGATCGGGCGCGAACTATTCAAGTCATCGCCAATCCCATTTCCGAGCCGAATGATCTCGTGCAACCCGGCCATGTTTTTCCTTTGCGAGCAAAAGACGGCGGTGTCTTGCGCCGCGCTGGGCACACCGAAGCGGCAGTTGATCTTGCCATCATGGCCGGGCTGCAGCCTGCCGGGGTGCTCTGCGAAATTCTGCATGACGATGGCACAATGGCGCGTTTGCCGGAGCTGATGCGGTTCCGCAAAAAACACGGCCTACGCATTTGCACCATCCAGAGTTTGATCGCGCATCGCCGGGTCCGAGAAAAATTGGTCGAGCGCGAACAAATCGTGAAAATGCCAACGGAGTACGGCGATTTCGAACTGCACCTTTATCGCTCGAAACTGGATGGTTCACATCACCTCGCCTTGGTCAAAGGCACGATTTCTCCGAATAAACCAACGCTGGTGCGGGTGCACAGCGAATGTCTCACCGGTGATGTTTTTGGTTCGCGACGCTGCGATTGCGGAAATCAGTTGCATGCGGCCTTACGCCAGATCTCGGAGGAAGGCGATGGCGTTCTCGTTTACATGCGCCAGGAGGGGCGCGGAATTGGGTTAGCAGCCAAAATTCATGCCTACAAATTACAGGAGGAAGGCCTTGATACGGTGGAAGCGAACGCCCGGCTTGGCTTTCCGATGGATCTGCGCGATTATGGATTAGGTGCACAAATCTTGTTTGATCTCGGTGTGCGACAATTTCGGTTTCTGACGAATAACCCCAAGAAAGTGATCGGACTGGAAGGCTACGGAATTCAAATGATCGAGCAGGTGCCGATTCGCAGCCCCGCCAATCCGCACAACGAAAAATATCTCGAAACCAAAAAACAGAAAATGGGCCACTTACTATGATCGAACCTTCTGCTAATCCTCGCGTGTCGCACTTTATTTTGCCGCGCCCGCGCGTCCTCGCGGCCAAACGCACCTTTGCCATCGTGGCCAGTCAATTCAACCCGTCCTATGTGCAGGGATTGATCGATCACGCCGCCCGGGACCTAGAAACGCCGATGGCGAAGGTGGCACTCTATCGAGTGCCAGGCGCGTTTGAAATTCCAGTTGTCGTGCGCGAGCTGGCACAACAAAAAAAAGCGGACGTAATCCTCGCCCTCGGCGTCATTATAAAGGGGAAGACCAATCACGCGGAAAATCTGTCCCGTTCCGTCACTGACGCGCTCCAGCGGATCGCGCTGGATTATGGCATTCCGGTAATCAACTGCGTCCACACTTTTACCAAGGAACTGGACGCGCGTGAACGTTGTCTCGAAGACAAAATCAATCGCGGCACCGAGGCCGCCCGCGCGGCGATCGAAATCGCCAATGTGATTTCGGATCTGCGCACCCGACCGTAGCGATGGGCCGGCGGCGGGAGGCGCGCCAGGCCGCGCTGCAATATCATTTCTGGCGCGACATGCAGCACGGCGATAGCCCGGAAAAAATGGAAGATTTCTGGGAATTTCTCCCGACTAAACCGCGTGTCCGCGAATTTGCCCAGCCGCTGATTGATGGAATGAACGCGCATCTGGCGGAAATCGACGAACGCATTCGACGTTATGCCGAGAATTACGAGTTTCGTCGCATCGCGGCGGTTGATCGCAACGTTCTGCGCCTGGCCATTTATGAGATGTTGTTTCGCGATGACATTCCGCCCGTTGTCTCCATTAACGAAGCAATCGAGCTCGCGAAAAAATTCGGCGGAGCGGAATCGGGCCGTTTCGTTAACGGGATTCTCGACCGGGTCCGGAAAGAGCTGACGCGACCGGCGCGCGAAGCGGTGGTGAGGAACAGCGCAGAATAGCGATCGGGCTATTCCGTTATCTCCAAGCGCAGCGAAGTCGAGGGATCCCGTGGAAGTTACCTTAAAGGTTTCGTGACGGGATTCCTCGACTTTGCCAGCAAACCGGTGGATTGGGACGAATTGGAAGAATCGCTCATTCGCTCGGACATCGGGGTGCCGATGACGCTGCGCATTCTAAAAACACTACGCGAGCGTGAAGCCTGGTCGTGGGTAACGGCAAATGACATCGCCGAGGTTGCGCGAGACGAAATCGGTCGTGTTCTCCCGATCAATCCCCCACCCATTCGTCCCCTACCGGCGCATCCGAAAGTCATTTTGATCGTTGGCGTCAATGGAACCGGCAAAACAACCTCCGCAGCCAAGCTGGCACATTTCTTCAAAACAAGGCGCCACACGGTTTTATTGGCGGCAGCCGACACTTTTCGGGCGGCAGCAATCGAGCAGTTAGGCATTTGGGCTGAGCGGATCGGTGTTGAAATGATTCGCGGACAATACAACGCCGACCCAGCTGCGCTTTGCTATGAGGCCTATGAGGCGGCAGACAAACGTGATGTCGAGTTTCTGATTTGTGATACCGCTGGCCGGCTACACACGAAATCGAATTTGATGGGCGAGCTCGCCAAAATAAAACGCAGCCTGTCAAAGCACGATCCGAATGCGCCGCATGAAATCCTGCTGGTGGTCGATGCGACTACGGGCAGCAACGCACTCGCACAAACGAAACAATTTCACGAAGCGATCGGATTGACCGGATTAATTGTGACCAAACTCGACGGCAGCGGAAAAGGCGGAGTCGTCGTGGCAATTCAAGATGAACTTGGAATTCCGACGCGCTTTGTCGGAACGGGAGAGAAACTGGAGGACTTTGCCGAATTCGGCGGGCGCGAATTTATCGCGAATATGTTATAGCTTGGCGGAAGTCGTCGCTCTACTCCGTCGTTCCGAGCGGAGCGAGGAACCTCACAGTTGGTTCACGTGCTTTCGGACGATCGTGAGGTCCCTCTCGTCCGAGCCGGACTGGCGTTTTCTGCGCGGCTCGGGATGACAAGAACGGCAAACGGGTAATCGCAAAGTCGTTCGTGATTTTCACTTCAGCGGCACCAGAAAAGCTGGCATAGTCCGCGGGAATTCCACGCCGGCGACTCGAGATCGTTTTAACCTGGATTTGAAATCTGTGGGACAAATTACGGAACAAAGCCTGCCCTTGGAAGAAAATGTTGGACCCGCTGTTCAAGGCGGGCTGCGAGGGTTTTTCGCGAAGTTTACTGTGCTTGGCGGAGCTCAACGCGAGTTGTGGCTCACCTTTGTTATCAAGCTACTAATCATCTCCGCCTATTCGGTCACCAACAAAACGCTGATTTTATGGCTCTCATCGGATCTTGGGTTCAGCGATCAAGCGGCGGGAGCTTTAGTCGGTTGGGTCTGGGCGCCAGCGATGACCGTGTTCACGCTCTTAGCCGGTTCGCTCACGGACGCGCTCGGTCTTCGCCGAACATTCTTCTTTGGCGTCTTCGTCTGCTTGGTTGCCCGAGCGGTGATGGTCTTTACCGCAATACCGTGGCTGGCACTCGCCGGCGGTTTGTTCCCTTTGGTCATCGGCGAGGCCTTAGGTACGCCGGTCCTGATCGCAGCTACGCGGCGGTATTCAACGACGCAACAACGCTCCATCTCCTTCTCGATCATCTACATGGTCATGAATGTCGGTTACCTGATCGCGGCGCAAATTTTCGACTATATCCGGCAGTCATTAGGCGAACATGGTCACATAACTCTCTTTGGATCAGAGATCAGCGCCTACCGCTCGCTGTTTCTGGTAAGCCTCGGTTTCGAACTACTGCTTCTTCCGACGATTTATTTTCTGCGCCGGGGAGCTGAAGCGACAGATGAAGGGGTCAAGTTTACGGCCGAACCAATGCTACATGCCACCGGTGCGTTTTGGGACCGCATCTTCTTGACAGTTCGTGACACGGCGCTTGATACCATCCGGCTGTTTAAGCGACTACTCAGCCAGTCCGGTTTTTACCGACTCCTCGCGTTTCTTATTTTGATCGGATTTCTGAAGCTGATCTTCCTGCAAACGGATTATGTTTTTCCGAAATTTGGTATTCGCGAGTTAGGCGAGGGCGCTCCAATAGGTCACCTCTTAGCGATTAACTATCTTCTCATTATTGTACTCGTCCCCGTGATCGGTGCGCTCACGCAACAATTCTCCGCCTATCGAATGGTCGCAGTTGGTGGAGCTATTTGTGCAGCTTCAGTCTTCGTGATGGCTTTGCCGACGGCGTGGTTCCAAAGCCCTGCCAATGGCGCAGTCGGACAATGGCTCGGTCACAGTTATCTCGGGGTGAAAGGCAGCATTCACCCGTACTACATCATGACTGCGATCTATACCGCGATCTTCTCGGTCGGGGAAGCGTTCTACTCGCCGCGAGTCTATGAATATGCTGCCGCGATTGCACCGAAAGGCCAGGAAGCGTCGTATGGCGCGCTCTCCTATGTTCCTTTTCTTTTCGGGAAGCTTCTCGTGGGCACTGGTGGTTGGTTACTCGCCGCCTTTTGTCCGGAACACGGTCCGCGACATTCCGGGACAATGTGGCTTATCTTCGCTCTGGCGGCGTCGGTCGCGCCGATCGGATTGTTACTCTTTCGCTCTTACATTCGCGTGCCCGAAGCGGGACGTGAACAGACGAGCTGATCGAGCTGTCTAACCCTCGATCGTCTATGATGAATTTACCCAAGCATCCGGAGCCGCGCTCTCGCTTTCTGCTCGTCATTTGTGTCATGGTTCTGATGGGACTGATTGGCGCGCAGACTTTCTTGAACCGCGCCGGCGCACAAAAACAGGAGGAGAAGAAAGTGGAAACGACAATATCAAACGCATCGCCGGTGGCGACATCGGCCGCAGCTACAACGAAACCTTCCGCTGAAGAATTAAAGAAAAAGCTGACACCACAGCAGTATCACGTCACGCAGGAATGCGGGACTGAGCCTCCTTTCAACAATGCCTACTGGAACAATCACGCGGAGGGTATTTACGTTGATATTGTCACTGGCGAACCGCTCTTCACTTCGCTCGATAAATTCGATAGCGGTAGCGGATGGCCCAGTTTCACCAAACCGATCGCGAAAGAAAAAGTCGTCGAGAAATCCGATCGCACTCTAGGAATGGATCGTACCGAAGTCCGCGGCGCGAAAAGCGATGCCCATCTCGGCCATGTCTTTGACGATGGGCCTGGTCCAAATGGATTGCGCTACTGCGTCAATTCCGCTGCGCTCCGCTTCATTCCAGTCGAAAAACTAAAAGAAGAAGGCTACGGCCAATTTCTGCCGTTGTTCGAGGAGAAGAAATAACGCTGCTGCTCGTAGCCCGCCTGTTATAGAAGCGCGGTCTTATCAAGTGCGAAGCAGACGTTGCGAGGCGGGCAAGCGCCGGATCGCGGTGTCAAGACTACAGAGCAGCACAACAGCGATAACCGCTAAAAACAGTGTGCAGCCTGAATCAGGCACGTCCCCGATTTGAAAGTGATTATGCCAAGGCTGTGAGGCGTTCGGGAACAAGCCAATTTCGCCACCAATCACGTCGAAGGTCGAATCATTCGGCAGCGTTATGTCAAGGTGAGCGCCGTAAATATCCGGCGGGAAAGCCCCATCAGCTAAAAGCGGGAAGAAACCACCAAGAGCAAGGCGAAGAGCTTCTCCACCCGGGTCAGTGGTAACCGAGCCTCCGAAAGATGTAACTGAACTAATTGGGTTACCGGCCTGATCAAACAGGTAACCGTTACCGGTTGGATTGTTGATCGTGCCCGCGCCGAACACGTCTAGCATTGGAAGCAGAAGAAATGTTGAGTTTGTGCTCTTGAAGAGTCGGACGAAGCCATTGTCGCTAAAGACTAAATCCAAGGAGAGCGTCTGCCCGCTAAGCGGGAGATCATTCAGTTCGCTAAAGCTCACGATCTTTTCGCCCGTGACCCGGCCGGGCGGCCCAAGATCGATCGTGATGGTAGTAGCGTGCGCCGGGACCCACGAGATCGAACACCCGAGCGTAGCCAAAAGCAGAAGTCTTTTTCTCATTCAGTTTTCCTCAGCAACGACGACCAAACCAATCAAACAATGAAGGCAGCAGTTGAGGTGCCAAAACCGCGCTTTCGTCGCACCGAATCGCGAACGCTTGCGCGAGGGCAAAGGACGCCATCAGACGATGGCGGATAACGACGAATTTCTTTAGATTTGTTCTGACTTACGTTCTGAATATCGGTTCCTAGGACACGCGGGTCGCAGGTAAGTCTCCTTCGATAAATGTAATGAGGCGGGGGCGGGAATCGAACCCGCGAGACAAGTCCAACGCTAGGCGATTACACTCGTCAGCTCTTCTCGCGTCTGGCTGTAGTAGGGCTTAATTCGCGGTAAAAAAGTGCATCACAACATATCTCATTTTTAGGCCAATTGGATCATAAATAGACCATGAAACGCGGAGGCTCCTTTTCTGCGGGGCCGATACAACCTTTCTACTATGATTTGTATCTTGCTCACCTCGAGCGACTTGCGTTGCAGGATGAGAAATCGGATTGTGAAATTCCGAATTTATGAAAGTTGGCGCGCAAAGTGTTGAAGTGAGGCCAGAACGTGATAACCAGCAATTAACCAAACAGAATCCCATGTCTATCCTGATCTTCTACATTTGCTCCCGCTTTTTCGATCTCTGTGCGGGGTGGCAAAAGTTTCTCGCTCACGCGTAATCAACTAGCGGTGACCGCTCGCGTAGCTGGGCGTGGCACGCGCACACGTGTAGCCGAGCCCATCAGTCTTGCGCGCGGAATAGGGGAACAACGGTTATGATTTCGGGGCGAGGGAGGCGACGATTTTTTCGAAGCAGGGATCGCCGCGGAGCGGGTCCCACTGGGGCAGGAGTTTCAATTGTCGGTAGGTAAGCAATCCAGAACCTGAAAGGCCCCCTCGCCTTTGCCATGTGTTCGCAGGCAAGTTCCTTCTCGCCCATCCAAGCGCCGGAAAACTCGATCAAGTGGGGCCCGTTGACCGAATGTGTCGCCAGGGGCAGAAGCTCCATCGCACGTTCCCCCTTCCCGATCTGGACAACGCCATGCCGCACACCGTGCGCCATAGAAGGTCCGCTCAGCTTGCCGTGCCCATGCGAGTTGCGTTAACGAATTCCTCGGTCCGATGATCAATCTGCC
>QHRO01000187.1 GCA_003220155.1 Verrucomicrobiota bacterium | reverse complement strand
TGGTGTTCGATGTTTACTGCTGTAACGCCGAGCCTACGCGGTCCGCCTCGGTACTTGCGTGGGAAAACGCTCAACGCTCAACTCCCAACATCCAGCGCGCAATTCAGATCGTCGATTCCGCAGTTCGATGTTCAGCGTTCGATTTTCGGTGTTCGATGTTTGCTGCTGTAATGGGGATTTGCCGTATTGTGACGGTGACCATCATTGCGACGCACATCGACGACCCAACGCCAGCCGTGCTGTGTCATTGCGCTGCAATAGCTCCACGACCAACCGGCACCGCTTAGCTTGTCAGCGATGACCTCCCAGTATTTCACTGTCGGCATGATGCCAAACTCGGAGAGCTTTGATGGATTCTCGGCGCAACTGCTGGGAAATCAGTTGTGCGCTCTTGGGGCTTAGCGACGGTTGAAACGGCATTTGCGCAGGCTTCTTGCGTGACCCTATTTCCGGTCACCACATTTAATTCATCGCAGCCGTTACCTGATTGTAACATGAACAAGCTTGCCTTTGTTCCGCCTCTTGATAGCTATCTCCTTGCAGGATATAAACATGAGGGAGGGAGCCTACTTCTTCGCCCATGAGAGGCAGCGCATTGGAGAGATGAAAACTTTGGCCACGCCACTTGGGCTAGCAGGACCTGGTTCGCGGTCAACGACAGAGCGAAGCGGCGCTCAATTTTTTGATCGGCGCGTTGCGGGCGTTGCGTTGTCAGTAGCGCTCGCCTATTACCTCGGGGCAAAAATCGGGTTCGCGTTGACGTTCCAACCCCATCCGGTTTCGGTTCTTTGGCCGCCCAATTCTATTCTGCTGGCGGCGCTTCTTCTCACGCCAGTTCGGGTTTGGTGGGTGATATTGCTTGCTGCGTTTCCGGCGCATCTGGCGGTCCAACTGCAGAGCAACGTTCCGCCCATGATGATTCTGTGCTGGTTCATCAGTAACGCGTGCGAAGCACTTATCGGCGCGGGTTGTGTCCGGTATCTGATCGATCGCCCGGTCCGGTTCGATCGTCTGCGCAACGTGGGAATTTTTTGCTTCTTCGCTGCGTTTCTGGCGCCGTTGCTCTCTTCTTTTCTCGATTCGGCCTTCGTTGCCATCAATCGATTTGGACAAGACAGCTATTGGCAGGTCTGGCGAATCCGATTCACCTCTAACATTTTAGCCTCGCTAACCCTTGTGCCTTTTATTGTCACCTGGAGCGGGGACGGAATCGCCTGGCTGGGCAAGATTCGGCGCGCGAGGATTCTGGAAGCCGGCCTCCTCCTTATTGGCTTGCTATCGATCAACACCATCGTCTTCTATAAATTAGCGCCGACGGCCGATTCCGCGTTGCTCTATTTGCCGTTGCCATTTTTGATATGGGCAGCGGTCCGGTTCGGGTCACGTGGCGCCAGCGCGGCCATCTGCGCTTTGACGCTTCTTGCGATCTGGAGCGCGGGACACGGGTATGGGCCATTTTCGACAAGGTCCGCAGAAGAAAATGCGCTTTCGATTCAAATGTTTTTGATCGTCATGTCGGTCCCGCTTCTGCTTCTGGCCGGCGTTATAGAAGAGCGCAGCAAAGGGGAGACGACACTCCGGGAGCGCGAAGAGCGCATCAGCCTCGCCGCCGAATCGGCGAATTTGGCGTTCTGGTCGATCAATTTCGAGCGGAGGGAGTCGTGGATGAGCGACAAAGGCCGTGCCATTTTCAACTTTGGCCCGGACGAGCATTTGTCTCGCGAACTATTTCTCTCGCGGGTGCATCCGGAGGACCGAAATGCCGTCGGTGAAGCGATTGAGCGTGCCCGAGCCTCGTCGCAGACATTTGAATTTGAATATCGTTTGCTGCGACCCGATGGTGGGACGCGCTGGCTCATCTCCCGTGGCCGTTATTTGAGCAACGATCGCGGCGGAATACGCGAACTGATTGGTGTCGCCATCGACATTACCGCGCAAGTGGAGGCCGACCTCCAATTGCGATTGCAGCGCGAAGAGATGGCGCGCATGAGCCGGGTCTCGTCAATGGGTGAGCTAACTGCTTCGCTCGCGCACGAACTCAATCAACCTCTCACCGCGATTGCCAGCAACGCCGCTGCCGGGAGACGTCTGCTCGCCGAAGGTACGCCCGACCTCGAGATGTTCGAAGAGTTACTCGCCGACGTGTCGTCGGATGCGCGGCGCGCGGGCGATATCATTCACGGAATCCATCATTTCGTCCGCAAGAGCGAAGGGAGACGGTGCCCGGTGAATTTGAATGAGATCGTCCAGGAAGTCCTGCGTCTGTTGCATTCCGACTTGCTGGGGCGAGCGACCGCGGTTGAAACACAACTCGCGCCGAATCTTCCCGCCGTCGATGCCAATCCTGTGCAATTGCAGCAGGTCTTGTTAAATCTCCTGACGAATTCGCTGGAAGCGATGCAGTCCACACCGATTGGCAGGCGCCGCATTGTCATTTCCACAAAGTGCGACGATACTTCGTCTGTGTTGGTGAGCGTGTGCGATTCCGGCGGCGGGCTTCCGAAAGAGGATCTGGATAAGGTTTTCACGCACTTCTATTCGACGAAACCAAATGGGATGGGAATGGGTTTGACCATCGTGCGCTCGATCGTGGAGGCGCATGGAGGGAAATTGAATGCGGAAAATAGCGATGAAGGCGCGCGGTTTTTCTTTCGCTTGCCGGTGAAACCTAAATCTGAAACGCCGGAGGTCACTTGAGCAAAGCCAACAAGCTTGTTTGCGTGGTGGACGACGATGAATCGGTGCGCCGCGCTTTAGGGCGTCTACTTAAGTCCGCTGGGTATGCGGCTGAGACATTTGCTTCAGCCGAAGACTATCTTGCGCGAGAAATCTTCGAAGGCCCCATCTGTCTTGTCCTCGATGTCCGCATGCCGGGATTGAAGGGTCCGGCATTGCAGGAAGCGCTCGAGGAACATGGCGCTTGCGAGCAGATTGTTTTCATTACTGGCCATGGCGACGTGCCGACCGCCACTCGGGCGATGAAAAAAGGCGCCGTTGATTTTCTGACGAAGCCTTTTGATGACGAGGAACTGATCGAAGCGGTCAAACGTGCTTTGGAACGCAGCAAGGAACAACTGCGTAAACGCAGGGAAAGACGGGAAGCGCGTAGACGTATCGAGAAATTGACCCCGCGTGAGTTTGAAGTCCTGAGTTTCGTCGTTATGGGTCTTTTAAATAAACAGATTGCGGCCGAGTTGCACACTGCTGAGAAGACAATCAAAGTTCATCGCGGACGGGTTATGCGAAAACTTGGTGCCACCTCCGTTCCTGATCTTGTGCATTTCTCGCAGCGTGCCGGCGTTTCACCCGCCCGCAAGCCCGCATAAGACTAAGGTCAATTTGCCAACGGTGGAATCGGGATCATGTCGACGAACCCGTCCGTCTGTCAGCCTAACTTACAAAGACCGGTGGGTTTCTGCCATTCGTTAGGGCACCTTGCGCCGGATTGATCGCGACTCGTCGCTCGACCCCGACAGTGTGTTCCCGGCTGAAACGAGTGCCGGCCCCTATAAGACGAAAGTCCAACATGCTGAATCGGCACACGCCTGCGATACAATCGGTGTGAAGATGATGGACTGTTCGGCGCTGGGAACGTTGGTCGTCAATCATGAGCCGATTGAATTGATCGACGTTCGGTCAAAGAAAGAATTTGCCGTCATGCACATCCCGGGGGCGCGCTCGGTTCCCTTTGATGAGCTCGCGGCGGGCAGGATTTTTCGAAGGAGACGCGCGACGACAGAGCGCGTTTATGTCGTTTCCGCCGGCGGTCACGCTCGGGCCAGCCTTGCGACGGGGATCCTGCGATCGGCCGGTTGCGTGAATGCCGTTCCGGTGGACGGCGGAATGAAGGATTGGGTCGCCCAGGGTTTCCCATTGCAGCGCAAGAAATCCTCGATCAGCCGTGCGCAAGTTTTCATAGCGACTGCGGCGTTGCCTATAATGGGAGCCGGCGTGGCGGTCGCACTGCGCGAGTTTATCGCTGCCGCTCTCCTCTTCGCTATTGCCGCCGTGCTAAATCTCAGACCGAATTTTTCCCCGCCAAGACGACGGCAAAGGGCCGGGCGCGGACCTACGCACGTTATGAAAGCTGCCTGCATACCTAACGAGAAAGAAGAAATCGCATGAGCATCAAATGTGTGCGCGGCTCAGTGATGACTTGCCGTTTTGATTTGCAATGACGAGCGCTTTAATCGGCGTGCTGGGCGGATTCCTTTTGGTAAATGCGCGCTCGCTATTTATATGCTGAATCAGCGTCCGACATTAAGCGTCGTCTCAGGCCAAGGCGCCAATAAGGCCCAGGATCTAACGGCGGAGTTGCGCGGCGGAGCGCTGGGAGTGCACCTCCCAATAATGCCGATAGTAAGAGCAAAAGCTGTCCAAGTGAAAGTGCAGTAATGCCCAACACTGATAGCGACCGAACGAGGATTTTGAGATACGTTTTTTTCTCTTTGGGGGCCTCTTATTCGTCCGGACAAAGCAGCTCCGCAAATGGCCCATTGGAATCGTATGGACCGAACCATCACTCAGAACGGCGCTCTGTACGCGGTGCAACACAGATCAGCCAAAACATATCCGGGGAACCTACGCAAGAAAGAGGCACCACACTGGTTCGGGTTCACACTAACTTAGGAAGATGCATTTTAGCATTTTCGAAACTGCCGATTGTGGCAACGAAACTTTACCTTCTGTCTTTAGCTCCCTAGGGCACTTCGCTGATGTGTTTTCTTATACATGGTGGCAACAGAGGCTGGTTCCTTGAGAATCCCCGATGTCATCCTGCCGAAATCGCTCCAATCCCTATAAGGACTCAATGACAACAAAATCGCATGCCGTCCCTGACTCGGGATGGCCCGTTTCATTCTGGTTCGCCGTTTTTAGTCCCGCACTGGGAATTCTCATTGGCTTTCTCGCAGTAATCATCTTCTTTCACTGAAAACCGAACTGTGATGAAGGGTAATAGCCCTAACGACGCGACCGGCCAGCCGTTAAGTCTCTCAACTGAGACGAATCCAAAATCCCGCATAAGACTAAGGTCCACTATTCCGCCGAACAGTACGGCCTAATGTACGGGTGTTCGCCATGTCCCACGTTGAAAATAAGCCGGTCGCGCAAATGCGCATGATGCCCACTGAAGAGCCTTCCTCGGAGATTGTTTGTCTGGTGGATGATGATCCCCTGGTACTCAGATCGACCGGCTGTTTTACTCGTCTCAGGTGGATTCACCGTGCGCCGGTTTGAT
>QHRO01000186.1 GCA_003220155.1 Verrucomicrobiota bacterium | reverse complement strand
TCGTGGCCGTTTGTTGCTCGGACCTGGTTGATCGATCGACTCATTTCCGAGCAGTTAGGAGGCGCGATCGACAGGGTCGTGAATCTTGCCGCCGGACTCGATGCCCGTCCGTATCGGATGGATCTGCCGCGATCGTTACAATGGGTTGAAGTGGATTTGCCGGAAATTCTTGCGCATAAGGAAGAGGTTCTCCGGAACGAGAAGCCAGTATGCGCGCTCGAGCGAGTTCGGTTGGATTTGTCGGACGTGCAAGCGCGACGCGAATTATTCTTGCAACTTGGCCGTCGAGCGAACCGGGTGTTGGTTGTGACCGAAGGCTTGCTGGTGTACCTAACAGCAGAAGAAGCTGCGGTGCTGGGGAACGATCTCGCGGCTCAACCAGCGTTTCAGCATTGGATTCTCGACCTCGCCTCGCCTGCGTTGTTGAAAATGCTGGCAAAGAAAATGGCCGCGCCCCTCAATCAGGCGGGTATTCCGCTGAAATTCGCGCCGGAGACAGGTCCGGAGTTCTTTACCCGGTGCGGCTGGAAGCCGGAGCAAATTCATTCGGTCATGCACGCGGCCGCAAAAATAAAGCGTTTACCGCTTTTTCTGCGTCTCATCGCCATGATTTCTCCAGTTCGTTTCCAACCTAACCGGCCGTGGTCGGGCGTGTGTCTGATGGGCAGACGGGTTTTGGAGCTGCGTCCACCGACACAAGCGGATCAGGCGCCAACAAATTGAACCGCTGATGATCCCGACCCTTCCGCTTTCCAGGGACGGCAGCTGAAGCGCGAAATAACGATGAACAGGGTCAGAACTGCAGCAGGTTAACATCGCCGCTACGTGAAACCTTTGCCACGAAAGGCGGCTTTTCCTTTTCAACGAGTCTCCGAATTTTTGGTAGCGCTTTAAGGAAATTCTCGGCAAGCGTCTCTGCTCGAAGATTACCTTGCACCGCAAGCACGAATGCACGGACTTTCGCACGGCGAATCGCCTGCTTCTCCGCGACACGATAGCGAATGCGTTCGTCTCGTGTAATAACGATCCAGTTGTTCTTTCCAGCGAACGCCAGCCATTCTGGATCGGAAGCATCTTGCGCGAGATGCTGATCGTGAACTTCGACTTTGAGATCAGCGCCCCGAAGAATGCCGGCCATTTTGTGGCGGCCAAGTTGCCGATCGAGAAAGAAAATTAATTCTTCAGGCGGCTTCTGCGAGATTGAGTTCGCAGCGGATCGCTTCTTCAATCTTTTCCCGCTCGCATCCGTAGTCCTGGGCGAGTTCGTCCGCGGATTCACCGGCCTTGAAGCGTTCGGCGACGATATCCGTGCTCACGCCCGTGCCAGTGATGACGGCTTTACCAAACGAGATGAACGGATCGATTACGATGTTCTTGGGCTGTTCGGTTTCATCAACTCGCGTGAACGGATACAGACGCAGCGGGAATCCTTTGTCATCGCGATCGATTCTGCGCAGGTGCGCTCTCAGTAGTTCCCTAACGGCAAGCTGTCCGCCTTGCGAAACCGACATTAATTGGCCGAAGCGTTCGACGAATAGATCGACGCCGTTGGTTTCAAATTTGTGGTCGGCCAGCGGATGCGGGGAACCGAATTCTTTTTTCAGATACTCGATCGCGCGTCGAACCGCCGGCATGTCGACGCGATGTTTTCGTCTGATCGCCGCGAGCACATGAGCTTCAATCAAATTGATGAAGGAAAGTGCGACCGGTGATTTTGCTGCGGGCTGAATAACCGCCTTGAACAATTTTCGCTCCGAGCCACTGCCGTACGACATTCCGGCGACCCACGAACGCAAAGTCGCGCGCGGAACCAGCAGGTAATGCGCAGCCTCTGCGATTCCATACGCGGCTAATTCCCTAACATCTTTCTCTTCTGTGGTCGCCATTCCTTTCGCACTCTGTTCGAAACAGCTCCAAAGAGCAAGTCTCGTCCCGTCCCTTCGATTGCCGATTGCGCAAGGCAGAGAAAATGAGGTCGCATCTTTTCAGCGCTTGACATTTAGCGCTCGTCCCCGAACAGCCAGACGAAATGTCTGCGAAATCAAAATCGCCGATTCCGGCCACAAAGCCGCACGACTGAGGAATGCGTGCGGCTTTTGGACGTTTTCCCAGTCTGCGCAGAGCCAGTCTAAAACGACAACGTGATCAATCACACGCTGATCACCGACGTTTGTGTAGTAAACACGCACGCGCGTGCCACGATGCGCTGCTCCTGCGCAAAACGAGACGATGGATTTCGAATGTTCGTGTAATCGGCGCAGATCTTGTGTGACGAGCGAGCCGCGGAGCTTAGCCCATTAGGCCGCGCGGCCGCTGCCGATGCCCAACTCGCTCACGCCTTGCCGCTAGTTTCTTGTGTCTTTTAGGCGGCAAGCGAGAATGCTGGCCAAGGGGCGAGACCTACCTTGAAATCACCCATCCACATCACTCCGTTCTCGATCCGGATCGAGGAAGAGATTCTCTTTGATCTCCGGGAGCGCATCCGCAACACGCGCTGGCCTGACCAAGCACCAGGCGCTGCCTGGGACCAGGGGACGGATCTTGATTACCTCAAACAGCTGCTTGCATATTGGGCCGACGGGTTTGATTGGCGCGCACAAGAGCGCGACCTGAACACGGTCGATCAATTTCGCGCCGAGCTCGACGGCGTCTACATCCACTTCGCCCATAAGCGGGCCAGACACGGGCACGGCATTCCGCTGATCCTGACGCATGGCTGGCCCAGCACGTTCATCGAGCTGCTTCCACTCGTGCCATTCCTGACCGATCCGCACGCCCACGGCATCGACGGTCCAGCGTTTGACGTCGTTATCCCTTCACTGCCTGGTTATGGGTTTTCCGATCGGCCCGCTCAGGTACCGGTAAACTATCAGCACGTCGCGGGGCTCTGGCACCGCCTCATGCGTGGCCTGGGTTATGAGCGCTACGGGGCGCAAGGTGGAGATTTCGGTGCAGGGATTACCACTTTCATGGCCTTGGCGGACCCGGAGCCAATGGTTGGCATCCACGTGAGCAATTTGGAGATTACTCCTTATACTGGAGCGGGCTCACGGCCACTATTGGCGGCCGAGAAAACCTATCTCGAGCGCAACCAGGCATTCTGGGAAGCGGAATATGGTTACAAGGCAATCCAATCCACCAAGCCGCAGACGCTCGCATACGCCCTGAACGATTCACCGGCTGGGCTCGCCGCGTGGATTCTGGAAAAGTGGCGTTCCTGGGCCGATTCCCGCGGTAATCTCGATGAGCGCTTCTCGCGCGATTTCTTGTTAACCACAGTGACGCTCTATTGGGTCACTCAGACAATCGCATCCTCGATGCGCGACTACTTCGACAACGACAACAAACGGTTCCGAGTCACGATTGGACCAGAGCAATTCGTCAGCGTGCCAACCGGCATCGCTGTCTTCGCCAATAATTTTGTCGATGAGGGAACGCCTCCGCGTGAGTGGGCCGAACGTCTATACAACGTGCGGCGGTGGACCCTGATGCCGAAAGGCGGACATTTCGCCGCAGCTGAGGAACCGGAGTTGCTTGCTCGCGACATTGCAGCGTTCTTCGCCGGTTTATGGGGGAGCAGTCGGCGAGAAGCAGACGGGGTCGCGTCTTAACTCCGAAAGCTTTCGCGAGCCAGGGCATTTGAGCGAGAATGTTGGGTCAGCTCTCACTTTTTGGATCAGCGCCTGATTCCCGAAGAGCCATGTTGCTTTGCACGCAGGCGGATCCGCAATAACCTTTCAGGAAAACCTCACGAAAGGAGCAAACACTATGGCTAGGTATGTCAGTCTTATTCAGTTTACCGACCAAGGCATCCGCAACGTCAAGGACACCATCAAACGAGGCGAAGCCGCCATCGCCGAGGCTGAAAAAATGGGCATGAAGATCATTGAGGAATTCTGGACGATGGGGCCGTACGACGTAGTGGCGTTGTTCGAAGCGCCCGATGACGAGACCGTGAGCGCTTTCATGCTAAAGAACGGCGCGCTCGGTAACGCTAAGAGTCAAACACTGCGCGCCTTCCGCAAAGAAGAGATGGAAGGCATTCTGGCGAAGATAAAATAGTTCGCAGGGAAGCAGACGGGGTTGCTTCTTAACTCCGAACTCCGAAAGTTTTCGCGAGCCGGAGCATTCGCGAGCAGTGCATTTGAGATTTGATTCGACAGCTGCTGTCGCAAAGGATGTTCCTGGACAACCTTTAATTTCAAGCGCGCCGTAAGACTTGACTGGTTAAACCAGTCAAGTTTGCGTAACTGAGGCTAAAAAATGCGGTTAGTCCTCACTTTTTGCACACGCCCACGAACAACGCTCGCGGTTATCAGATAAAAACGCGGAGCAAGGAGCTCGGAGCAGGGGGAGGAGACCATAAGTCAGCAGATCAGAGATCAGAGGTCCGAAGGATGGAAGACCTCCAAGCCGCTCTGGCGAATCGCTACGAGGGTGGTAGTGTGCAAGCGCGGGCAGCGAACGAGGTTCAAAAACTGAAATGCAGATCTCCCGGCCAGCATTGGCTTCGCACGGCTTCTGGATCATTTTGGCGATCGCATTCTGCATCAGCATCGGCATACTGATCGGGCTTCACGGCGGCCTACATAACGAAGCCGGTGCGATATACCATTCCAGCGGTGGGAGGCACGTAATCGCAGGGAGAGAAGAGATTCGCTTGTATGGCGCATTTGTTCTCCTAGGCATCCTGGGAGTGATAGCTCTCGCCACACTTGCTCGTTTTGTGGGCGGGATTTTTCCACCGCGCCGGAAACACCATCGCCCTGCCCCGCCGTCAAAGGTCTGACC
>QHRO01000185.1 GCA_003220155.1 Verrucomicrobiota bacterium | reverse complement strand
TGGGCCCAGACGAAAAATGGCAGACGCATCCAGGTCAGACCGGGCGCGCGCAACTGGATGATGGTGGTAATGAAATTGATTGCGCCCAGCAGTGATGACGTAATCAGAAAAATAAAGCCCAGGAGCCAGAGCGTTTGCCCGTTAAAAAAGGGATGAAAATTCGGACCGGTATCGGCGATGACTCCGAGCGGCGTATAGGAAGTCCAACCACCTTTGGCGGCACCGCCGGGAACAAAAAAGCTCACCAGCATAATGATGCCGCCGACGACAAACGCCCAATAACTGGCGGCGTTTACTTTAGGGAACGTCATGTCGGGCGCACCGATTTGGAGCGGGACGACAAAATTTCCGAAGGCGGCGAAGGCGAGCGGCACTACCCCGAGAAAGATCATGATCGTCCCGTGCATGGCGCCGAGTGAATTGTAGAACTCCGGCGTCATTTTGCCGTCCGGCATCGAGCCGGTTCCAAAGAAATGGTTGAGCGCGTTCCCGATTAGCGGCATCGCCTGGCCCGGATAAGCGAGTTGCCAGCGCATCATCATCATCAGGCAAAAGCCGAAGAACAAAAAGAGCAGACCGCTGATGCCGTATTGGATGCCGATCACCTTGTGATCGGTGGAGAAAATGTATTTACGGATGAAGCCGAGCTCGTGGTGTTCGTGTCCGTGTTCGTCGGGATGGTGGGTTTCAGGCGTTCCGTGCGGATGGGTAGTGGCGTCCATGCGAAGAAAAATTTACCGCATCAACTATTGAAAGACAAAGCCCGTTTGCAAAGCCGAAATGACTGTCATCTCGAGCGGAGCCGACCGCGGAGGGACTCGCCGCGGCGAGTCCCTCCGTTAACCGATTGTCATCTTCAAGGTGACGGATCGGGATCCCTCGATCCGGCAGCTGCCGGACTGGGGATGACGGGTGCGATCGAACGCGCGATATTGCAATGTGACAGATGCGGCGCTGCGCAAATTGCAACAAACCGGTTGCGACGTGCGCGCGGATCGCTTGACCTGCATTCTATTCGCGACCGACGCGTCCATTTACCAGATCGAGCCAGAGGCTGCTGCTTTTCCGCGTTCGGCCCGAGAGGCGAGCGCGGTCATTTGCGCCGGAATAGATGCCGGATTTTCCATCACGCCGCGTGGCGCCGGCACCAGCCTGGTCGGTAACGCAATCGGCGACGGATTGATCGTCGATTTCTCGCGCCATAATCGCGGGATTTCTGAGCTGCTACTGGAAAAACGCAGCGTGCGCGTGGGCGCTGGCGTGGTGCTGGATCAATTAAACGCTTTTCTGAAACCGCACGGCTTTTGTTTTGGGCCGGATGTGGCGACGAGTTCCCGCGCAACCATCGGTGGAATGATCGCGAATAATTCCTCCGGCGCGCGCGCACCATTTTACGGAACAACTGCCGACCATGTGCTGGCAACCGAGATTGTCCTGGCGGATGGACGAATCGAAAAAATCGGCGCGCAGCACGGCGCGCTGGAAGCGGAACGCGCACAAATTGAACAACTGCTCCGCCGACAAACATCGGAAATGGCGGAGCGCTGGCCGCCGGGAATGATCAAGCGCTGGCCAGGATATGGGCTCGAACGTTTCCTGCGGGCGCCAAAAAATTTGAATGAAATTCTCGCCGGCAGCGAAGGAACATTGGCAGCAATCTTTTCGGCTGAGCTGAAAATTTCGCCGCTGCCACGGGAGAAAGGCCTGGGCCTGATTTTTTTCGCGAGCGTCAACGAGGCAATGCAGGCCACGGTCGCGCTGCTCGATCTGAAACCGGCCGCCGTCGAGCATATTGATCGGCCATTACTCGATCAGACAAGGGGGCAGCTTCATTTTCAAGCGGCACGCGATTTGATGGAGCTGGATGCGAACCCATGTGCCGCGGTTCTAATCGTTGAATTCTATGACGCGAACGTGGCGGAGCGTCTGGCGATTTTGCAGGCGCGCCGGCTCGGATTGCGCTCGAAGATTTTAACGAGCGCGCGAGAAATGGATCTGGTTTGGTCGGTTCGCAAAGCTGGCTTGTCGTTGCTGACCGGGTGCGTCGGCGCGAAGAAACCGGTCGCATTCATCGAAGACGCGGCGGTACGGCCGGCGCAATTACCCGAATACGTCCGCGGGTTGGAAGGGATCATGCGACCGCTGGGGCTTGAAGCTTCCTACTATGGTCACGCCGCGAGCGGGCTTCTGCATGTTCGACCAGTACTCGATCTTCATAGTGCGGAAGATTTGAAAAAATTTCGCCAGGTCGCGGACGAAACCTCCGCGCTGGTGAAGCAGTTCAAAGGTTCGCTCTCAGCCGAGCATGGTGTCGGCATCGCGCGCACCGAATACATGCGCGAACAATTGGGCGACGAGTTGCTCGGAGCGATGCGCGAAATCAAACGCATTTTCGATCCCCGCGGCCGGATGAATCCGGGAAAAATTTTCGGCACTGGCAAGTTTCAGATCGACTCGAGTTTGCGTGAAAATTTTACGCGACCGATCGAACTGCAATTCACGCCCCGGCTCGCTTTCGCGTTCAAAGATCGGTCCTTCATCGGCAATCTGGAGCAATGCAACGGCTGCGGCGGCTGCCGCAAGGAAGTGCCCACGATGTGTCCCACTTTCCTCGCGACCGGCGAGGAAGTTATGTCCACCCGCGGTCGGGCCAACGTGATACGGAAAATTTTGCAGTGGCGCGAGAATGGCAACGATCCGCTGGAATCAGAAGAATTGGATGCGGCGCTGAGCAATTGTCTGTCGTGCAAAGGTTGCACGCCGGAATGCCCGTCGAACGTGAATCTGGCGTTGCTAAAGGCGGAATTGCTTTACGCCGCGATTCGAAAACGTGGACTTGGTTTGCGCGAACGAATTCTGAGCCGGCCCGATCTGTTAGGCGAAATCGGCTGCGCGTTTCCGCGAACGGCAAACGCGGCGCTCAGATTCAAGCCATTGCGTGCCTTAATGGAAAAAACGATCGGCCTATCGGCTAAACGATCCTTGCCGAAATACGCGAGCGAGAGATTTGATCGGTGGTTCCAGAAACACGCTGTAGCGGCGGTCTATGACCGCCGAAACGCCACTGTAGCCGGGATCGGTGACCACGGCGCCGCGATCATCGATCGCGGCTACAAAGAGGTCATTCTCTGGGACGATACTTTTGTGCGCTACAACGAGCCACACATTGGGATCGCGGCGGTAAAGATTCTCGAAGCGCTTGGTGTCCACGTCTTGTTAGCTCACAGACGCAAATGCTGCGGCCGCCCGGCATTCAGTCAGGGGAACCTCGACACCGCCGCGAAGTTCGCCGAGCACAACATCAACCTTCTTTCATCCCTCCAAAATGCCAGTCCGACTCGGACCTCTAATCCCCCAATCCTGTTCCTCGAGCCATCATGTTACTCGATGTTCGCGGAGGATTATCGCGAACTGAAAATCCCAGGCGCGGAGTCAGTCGCTGAACGCAGTTTTCTTTTCGAGAAATTTGTGAACGACGTGCTGGAGCGCGAACCAACGAAGCTGCGATTTCAGGAGCGCGATGAGTCCGTTGCCATCCACGCGCATTGTCACGCGAAATCAATTTTGGACCCGGCATTCATGGCTCGATTGCTCGAGAAACTTCCCGGACGTAAGGCGAAGGTGCTCGAGACCGGATGCTGCGGAATGGCCGGAGCATTTGGGATGATGGAAGCGAAACGCGAGTTGTCGCTCCAAGTGGCGGCGCCGATGTTGCAAAAAATTCGCGCGGAAGGGCCGAATGTTACGGTGATTGCTTCAGGAACGAGTTGCCGGCATCAGATTTCTGAATTGTCGGAGACGCGACCGATGCACATGGCAGAATTGTTGGCGGCGGCGCTCTAAACCGTTCGTCATCCCGAGCGCAAGCAAGGGACCTCACGCAGACACATTTGATCACACAAAATTATTCGTCTGATCGCTCGGTTGTTGTGACGTCCCTCGCCGCCTTCGCAGCTCGGGATGACGGCAGTGTGAGCACTATGCCAGACTTAGAATTTCGCGGAACTCGGCGGCAGTGAGAGCGTGGACAGAAAGGCGCGATTGGCGGACCAGGGAAATGTTTTTCAACGATCTTCTCGCTTTGATCTGGTCCAAGGTGATAGGGCGGCGAAGCGGTTTGACTGGCGCCAGATCGACCGTACTCCAATCGCCTTCTTTAGCAGTGGAATCGGGATAGGCGGCGCGAACGACTTTGGCAATGCCGACGACCGCTTTGTCGGTGACGCTGTGATAAAACAGAACTTCATCACCCACGCGCATGCTGCGGAGATTATTTCGCGCGGTGAAATTGCGCACGCCGGTCCAACTGGTCTTGCCCTCGGCAACGAGATCATCCCAGGAATAGGAGGCCGGTTCAGATTTCACGAGCCAGTAGTTCTTCATTTTTTAATCCTGTCATCCCGAGCGAATACGCCAGTCCGGCTCGGACCGAGGGATCCCGCCATGAGAGCTTTTAAGGTAGCGCACCGGGATCCCTCGACTTCGCTCGGGAGGACAATCAGGGCTTGGGCGGTTGAGCGCCGGGCGTAGCTGGCGGCACTGATCCTTGCGGCGGTGCGCCAGGTTTGGCTTGCTCGCCTGGCTTAGGTGGAGCAGCGCCTTCCTCGCCGCCCGGGAGATTTGCGTCGGTGGGAACAGCTTCCAGATCGGGTCCCGTAAATGAGGCGGGATGATTGGCCAGTTCTTTGCGTAAGGCCGCGATCTGTTCCTTGGTAACGGGGCTGCCGCGGTTTCCCCACTCCTGTCGCTCATAAGTGAGGGCGTCGGCAACCTTTTGGTCACACAAGCTTTCCCATGGTTGCATGACCGCGCTGCCGAACTGTTGTCCTTTCACCGTAATTGGACCTTGCAGACCCTTCATCACGATCATAGCGGCCCGACGGGATCCGCCGTTGGTAATTTCAGATCCGGCAAGCGGCGGATAACCCTGGTTTTGCGATCCGAGTCCGCTTGCTTGATGGCGCACCGCGCAATTCGCCATAAAAACTTTTTTGCCGCGCTCGGCGGGCGTAAGCTCTTGCTGCGGTTGCTGTCCACCGCCACCGGGGCCGGGCCCGTGTGACTTGGTCGGGACTGTGCCTGGATCTAAACTGTTGCCGCTAAAGCTTCCGGAGAAGCGACCGAGATAGGCGCCGCCAAAGAAAACGGCGAGGGCGTAGATTCCGATCAGCCAGAGGGAAAGCGGCTCCAATCCCACGCGCGGTTCCTGTTTCTCCCGCTGAATCGCGTACAGAATCGGAGGGATTCATTATTTTGTAGCAGGTTTAGCCGCAGCGGGCGATGCGGCCGGCGGCGCAGCAGCAGATTTCACTTCGTTCAACGGATGTGATTGATTGAGCGACATCAAATAGGCTACGAGACATTTCGCGTCGTAGGTCGGAACGATTTCCCAACCTTCGCCCGGGGCGCCCTCGCCACGCAATTTGATGGCATCGGCTGATTGTTCTCCGCCAACGCGCCGTTTTTCGTAGAGGAATTTGTAGGCTGGCATGTCTGAATCGAGATTCAGACTGCGCGGCGCATAAAGATGTTGATGATGCCAGGCAGCGGAGTAGGGCGCCGGGGATTCCGAAGGTGACGCAGCAGGCGAAGGAGCTGCGGCGGCTTGCGCGGGCGGTGCAGCAGGTGCCGGCGAAGTAGGTGGTTGTGCGGGAGGCTTGGCATTTTGTTGGGCCGTGGCGTTTGTCGGCGTGGGCGAGGCATCGGTCGCGGGCGGCGACGCAGCAGGTGCGGGCGGAGTAGATGGTTGCGCGGCGGGCTTGGCGTTCTGTGGAGCGTTTGCGGGCGGAGGCGAGGCATTGGCCACGGGCGGCGACGCACCAGGCGGGACGGGATTCGCCGGGTTCGCTGGACTTGGTTGCGCTGGCGCGGCTTCTTCCTCGGCCGGAGCGGCTTTTCCGATGTTCGCCAAATCAGGACCCATTCGCATTTTACCCAGCAACGCCGGCCGATCGAAAATGTAATCGCGCGGGGCGCTGCGGCGGTCACCCCATTTTGAGGGCGGACTTGGAGCGGCGTCTCGCGGACGATCGATATCGGAGGCGGCGTGATCGGCGCGGACCTGTTCGCTGTGGCAATAGAAGCAACCGTTCGCAACGTAAATGCGCCGGCCACGCTCGGCCATTCCCGATTTCGGCATCGGATAAATGTCGGTGCCTTCTTCGTCGCTTTGCGGGTCGAGATGACC
>QHRO01000033.1:1117-28480 GCA_003220155.1 Verrucomicrobiota bacterium | reverse complement strand
TTCCAGATTATCGATCGTATTGCGCACAATCAGGCGACTGCTTTGGGGCAAGAAGTGCGCACTCGCTCCCGGAGGAAATGGGACGCCCTGGCTCTCCAAGAACTCGCGTGCGCCTTCGCGGTTCACCAGTAATTGGCCACCGGTGGTCTCTTGTGTATCCTTGCCCGTGCCGCCTGGCGCCGCGCCCCCACCGGCCTTTGTCGGCCCCCGGTTAAGCGCGCTTACCCCCACGTTCACCGTGCTGCTGCTGAACCCCGGCGGAACCCGATATTCTTTTGTCGTTAGCTCGTTGCTCTGCTCGCTCAGGGGAAGAATCAGGACGGCGAAGGGCTCGACCTTGACTTTCAAGCCGGCCTGGCTGGCGATGTAACGCAACGCTTCTCCTAACGGGATCTGGTTTAAAGTAAGAGTAATCCGGGCTTCAGCTGGATTGACTGGCGGGAGCGAGGGTGTCGCAGGTGTAACTCCGGGCACCGCGGTTGCGACACCCGCCGCGGGTGGAGGGGCGCTTTCGCCTGCTGGTAATGTCTCTGCTGGGGCCGCGCCTGCGCCGACTGTGGTCGTGGCCGTTACCGGAGCGGGCTCATTTGAACGGCCAAGTGAACGCAACCGCAGAACAATATCGACCCCGCGACGTCCTTCCGTCGTAGGATCGTTTGCCGCCGCCTGCTGGCGCAGGAAATCAATGGCTTCGCGGATACTGGCATCGCGAAATTCGATGCGCGGAATAATGATGCTATCGAGCTTGTTGCGGATACGGGCGGTATTGCTTGCGTCACGCGCGACCACGGCCTCGATCGGCCCCGCATTTGTCCCGTATTGGCGAACCGGTTCTTCCCAACTATGCTCGACCTGCCACATGGCGCGGCCACGCGTCTCGTTGTAGCCCTGAACGCCATACTGATATTTGGTTAAATCGATCCGTTCCTGCCCCTTGCGCGCGGCGGTGTTGTAGGGATCGAGATTGAGCACCTGATCGTAACGTTTCATCGCAAGATCGTAGCGCCCCGACTGATAAAAGCCTTCCGCTTCCGTGAGCAGCTTTTTCACTTCTTCCACTTTGGCGAGGAACTTCGGCCCCATCGTCTTGTTGATGTAACCGGGATCGTGCAAATGGGTGAGCAAGGTGCGGGCTTCGCGGCAATTCGGATTGTAGGCGTCGGTCAAAATCTCATTCAGGATCAGCTCGGACTCCTCGTATTTACCCTCGGCGATGCGTTGTTCGGCCAGTTTCACACCGCTTTCACAGAAACCATCGAGTGCGGCAGAGTACGATCTCTCCGCCGCCGCGGAATTCGGCAGATAGCGAAGGGCCACGCGAAAATCTTCATGCGCGAGGGCGTACTGTTTGGCGTGCAATTCCGATTGCGCACGGGCCAGAACTTCTTCGCCACGCGGGATGTGGGCCTGACGACGAGCAGCTTCGCGATCAGCAATGTTTTTTACGTTTTGCGCCTGCACGACCGCGGGCAAGCAAAGGATCAATCCTGACACGACGAGTCGGGATATGGTGGAGGAGTTTTTCATGGTGCGACGGGTTTTACTGGCCGAGCCGACCGATCTCAATCGGTGTATCGGGCTTTTGACTGCTCACGATCACCGCTTTGGCCGGCTCAACATCTACCAGTTTGTACCTGATGTCGCCCTGCGGTGGCAATGAAAATTCCTGGTCTTTTTTGACTACGAACTCCCGGCGTTCCCTCCACGAATAGACAAAAGTGGCAACCGATTCCGGGGAAATCGCCACTTTTTCCTTTACCAGCGTCAATTGCTCGTGTGTTTCGGTATTCTCCAGGGTCAACTCTGAAACATCGATGTCGGTGCCATATCTGTCCTTGGCTGTCTTCTCCGTGAACTTTGCCACCCGGAAATGCGTGCCGGCGATGGTATCGCCAATCTTCACAAACTGCGTCGGCTGCGTTAGGTCGATGGTGTTAATGCCAAAGGTATCCTCCGTGCGGGAGGCAAAGACGAGCCGGAACGGCTCCTGCGAAAACGATTTCAGCTTTAGTTTCGTTAGGTAATCGGGATGCGAATTCCGGTCGATCGGATTGGTGTGTCCCTGCCATTCGTCGAAGTTATTGAACCCGTCGCCGTCCGGATCCTGTTCCAGCACGTCGGCGTCGGCAATCGGCAGGCCGAATTGCTCGATCCATTCGTTCGGTACCGGCGGATGCACTTCGGTGGTTTGCAGGGTTGCGGGCTGTCCGTCGGTGCCGATGAAATGTTTTTCGGGAACAAAGAGCCCGGAACGCCCGCCGAAGGTCCATTGCGGTGGCTGTCGCAATTTTTGCAAAGCATCTTCTGCCTCTTTCGCTTTGCCGGGCGGCGAAGCGGGCCGTTGCGTGGGGCGGGATTGCAGCTCGGTGAATTGCGATTGGAACCCGATCGCGTGCTGGAAAATGCAAAACGCGCTTACCAGCAGGACCGCGACACCCGCGATCAAGACCACGCGCTCGTAATTCTTCTTGAGCCAGTCCATCAGCGGTACCTCGTGCTCGTAATCGTAATCATGCTCGTGCTCGCAGCCCGTTTTGCTGTCATTCCGAGCGAATACGCCAGTCCGGCTCGGACCGAGGAATCTCTAACTATTCTTAGCTCGATAGGATTGAGATCTCTCGACTTCGCTCGAGATGACAAGAGAATGTTCCTGCTCATGCTCGAAGACCGAGTATTTCGATTACGAGCAGGAGCACGAGTACGAGTAGGAAAAGAGCCTTCATTACAGTCTGAAATTGACGAGCTCGACGCGGGCGGAGAGATCGATGTGTTCGTTGCCGACGATGAAATTTAACGGCCCAGCCGGAGTAGCCGCTGGCGCAGCGCCGGTCGGATTCGGAGGCGGAATCGGCACGGTCGGTCCTGCGTTTTCGCGTGGTGGACCCTTGTCCTTCTGGTTCTTAACATGGATCGCGCGAATGATGAAAAATTGCTCGTTGGTTGCCGCAATCTGATTGATCAACCTGCGTCCGGCCGTCGGCGACGCGGCGATTGCGAACTCAACCGTGCGTTCCTCGATCAATCTTGGTCCGGGCGAAGGCTTCGGCGGAGCGCGCGGCGTTGCCGCAGACACTGCGCCAGCCGCCGGTGTTATCCCCGGATGGTGGATTCGATGAAATGCCGTGATGGCATCGACCCGCGCCTCGATGATCGTGTTCAATAAGAGCTGGACTTGCGAAAGCTCCTGGCCTAGCGCGGGGGCCTCCTCTGGAGTGGGCAGTGATGAAACGAATTCATCGAACCCGAGAAAGAAATTAGCTGGCAGCTTTACCCGATTATTTCGGGCGTTTTCGGCCGTGTGGATTATTGCCTGGCGCAAACGCGTCTGGAATTCGTTCGGGGCCAAGGGCGCTTCCGTCAACATGCGTGTCTTCAGCTCGGCTTTCAGCTTGTCGAGAGCGGCTTTGTAATTGTCGAGATATGTTTTCATTTTGCCCACGTTCGCCGCACTCGGATACGGGTTGCCGCTTTCCAAACGGGTTTGTTCGGCCGCCGATTCTCGATATTTCGCCATCGCATCTTCGTAGCTGCCTTTCGTCCACCAAAGGAAACCCGCGGCGAGAAGGAGAGCGCCACCCGCAATGGTGATAAACGCGCTCCAAAACGGATTTTCGCGAAACCAATTCATGGCAATGGCAATGGTTGTTTTAGATCAAGCTGAAGCTCGTAGGGAAACGCCCACTCATTGTTGTTCGGCATGGTCGGCTTGATCACCCGCTGCTGATTCTTGGGATCAATCGCGAAAAAAGGCGAGCCCACTAGGTTCTTGAAATAATCGACCACCACTTCCTGTTGCCGGGCGTTCCACAAATACAACCCCCGAATCAGCAGCCCATCAATCGCGGGCCCGCCGCTTTTTGCGCCCCCGGCAACAGGACGCGCTGGCGTAATTGGCGTTGCTGCCGGTGCGGCCGCGTTAGTCACTGCACCCGCTGGCGCCGCCGCGCCGCCCAGGACCGGTTTTCCATTCGACAAGGGAACCAGCTCGGTGATCCAGATATTGTCTTTCGGCAATCGCGCGTTGAGATCTTCCAATAACTGCGGCCAGAAACTACGTGCATTGACCGCATTCAGCAGCGGCGAGGCAACGCTGTCGAAGGCAGTCGCGTCTTTGCGAATGCCATCGATTCGTGTTTGGAATCCACGAAGCGTATCCACTTTCGCGTCCACCTGCTGTTTAATTGCCCGAAAAACTCCGGCGGCGTGCAGATAAAAAACGCTCCAGCCCAGCAGCGCCGCAATGACACACGCTGCCGCGCCAATCAGGAATGGACGTCGCCGCTGAATCTCATGGGCTCGGACAACACTGGCCGGCCGCAAATTTAATTCCATGGGGCAACTCGCGACCGCGCGCAGAGCCAGACCAACGAGTTCGCCGAGAAGATGAGCCGATCGCGCAATCTGCCGCCCATCCGCTTCGTTGGCGATGGCGACATTGCGCACGGGGTTAAAGAATTCGATCGGGACCTGCAATTTCTCCTGAAAAAATTCGCGCATGTACGGCATGCCCGAGCTGCCGCCGCAGAGGTAGATTCGCGCCGGCGCTTTGCCCTGCTGCTGCGTCCGGTAATGACTGATGGACCGCATGATTTCAGCATGCAGGCGCGTCATGGTGCTCCGAATGATTTTCGACATTCGCGCCACATCCGCATCGGAAGGATCGGCGTAAGCACCGCCGAGACTGACGAAGCCGCTTTCTCGTTTGCGTGTTTCGGCGGCAGCAAAAGGCTCGTTGAATTCTTTTGCCAACGCCGCCGTCACCGAGCTGCCGCCAATTGGCACGCTGCGCGAAAAAACCTTGCCTGGCTCTATGAAGAGCAGATTGGTGGTGCGAGCGCCGATATCGACCACTAGGGACGAATCGGTTACATCGCTGTAGTTGTAACGAAAGGCGTTGTAGAGGGCCATGTTCGCGACCCCGATCACCATGGGTCGAAGCCCCGCGGCTTCCACCGCGGCGTTGATGCCTTCAAGCAAGTCGGATTTGATCGCGACCAGAACGACCTGCAGTTGTTCATCCGTTCCGCCGCCGACGAGTTGATAATCCCACACCACTTCGTCAATCGGGAACGGCACGTTCTGTTGCGCTTCAAATCCGATGATGCGGTCGATTTTTTCCTCTTCCACCGAGGGCAATTTTACGAAACGCGCGAAAACTGATTGTCCCGCGACCGCGTAGTTCACGTTCGCGCTCTTTATTCCGAGCTCGTTTAATATTTCGCGGATCGTGGCAGTGATCTGCGCGTGCCGAATCGGCTCACCCGGAGTCTCGATCGCAAGATCGCGCCGCTTGTAATCGCGCAGCACCAGTCCACCGCCACTTTGCGGGCGAAAATCTCCTACCGAGATCGCTTGCGATCCTAGGTTAAGGGTAAGAATGCGAGCTGGCCCAGGCATGATTCAAAAGTTCCAAATCCCAAACCCAAAATTCCAAGGAAATCTCAAGCTCCAAATCCCAAAACCGCTCAAGCCATGAGATGCTGCATTTGGCATTTTGAATTTGGGGTTTGGAAATTGGGATTTATCGCACTAGCGCGGGGTTTTTATTTGGCAGTAGCGGTCCCAATACAAGGGCATAAAGGGAGTTTCGTTCTTATTCAGAACCAAGCCCGCTACCTGCGGCAAGGTCGCATACCATTGCGGTGCCGCTCGTTGCGCGCTCAACTCATCTTTCAGCGCTCCCTGTTGCATAAGCTGGACCGCAGTATTTTGAAGCGCGTTGTTTGTAACGGTCCGGCCAAGCATCAGACGCTGTAACGTCTTGGGAGTTACATACATGACAGAGCGGTTTTCGCGGCCAGCTGGAATGTTTACGTGCGTAACCTCGCCGATCAGCAATTTGCCGTTAAACAAGATAAAATACTTTAGCGTTAGCTCGTCGGTAGACTCAGGCGCACATGCGAATGTTACTTCCACTTCCAGCCAGCGCTCGCGCTGGTCGGCTTGGAACTGTTCTGCACCGGTGTAAGTGAATTGCGGCGAAGAAATGAAGTTGGTGTTGATTTTCAGCAATTGAAAATCCACTGCGCTTCTAGGTTGCGCAATTACCGTCACAACAATGGCCAAAAGAATGATCGCAGTAATTAGAATCGTTCGTTTCATTTGGTTGTTCCGTTTACCAGCTCGATGTGTTGCTTGAAGTAATCTATCGTTGTCCGAATACCTTCATCGAAATTCACCCTCGGTTCCCAGCCTAGAATTTTTTTCGCTCGTGTAATGTCCGGCTGACGCACTTTCGGGTCATCCTCAGGCAAGGGGCGGTACTCGATTCCAGATGTTGCCCCGGTAATCCGAATGATTTCCTCGGCAAACTGTTTGATCGTCATCTCCAGGGGGTTGCCGATATTCACGGGTTCATGAAAATCGCTCATTGCCAGCCGAAAAATTCCGTCGATCAGGTCGCTGACATAACAAAATGAGCGCGTCTGCGAGCCGTCGCCAAAAATCGTTAGCGGCTTTCCGGTCAAGGCCTCCCCGATGAATGCGGGCACAACCCGTCCATCGTGCAAACGCATGCGGGGTCCGTACGTGTTAAAAATGCGCACGATCTTGGTATCGACATCGTGATAGCGGTGATAGGCCATGGTCATGGCTTCGGCGAAACGCTTGGCCTCATCGTACACGCCGCGTGGGCCGATGGGGTTCACATTGCCCCAGTAATCTTCCTTTTGCGGATGCACCAACGGATCGCCATAGCATTCCGAAGTCGAGGCGAGAACGAAGGTGGCCTTCTTGTCCTTGGCCAGGCCGAGTGTGTTGTGAGTCCCGAGCGCGCCCACCTTCAAGGTCGGTATCGGCAGCTCAAGATAATCGATCGGGCTGGCAGGCGAGGCAAAATGGAAGACGAAATCGATCTTTTGCTCGGGCAGGAAAATGAAATTGGAAACGTTGTGCCGGACGAATCGATAGTTTTCGTTGCCGGCCAAGTGCCCGATGTTGGCAGCATTCCCGGTGACCAAATTGTCGATCGCAATGACACGATGCCCTTCGGCCAACAGGCGATCGGTCAGATGCGATCCGAGAAATCCGGCGCCACCGGTCACGACGGAAACGGGCTTGGCGGGAGCGGGCATGGTGGAGTGTTCTTCTAATTCAGGCCGGCGTGGCTGACGAGCAATTTCGACAACTTGTCATTTCGAACGAAGTCGAGAAATCTCTAGCCAGGGATTCTGAGTGAAACTGTTCGCGCAAAGCTGGTCCGGCGAGCGCAGGCTGCCAGCCTGTTCATCTCGGCAGCTTGGAACACGGGCCTGCGGCCTGTGCGCCAAGCGGGTTTTTAACCGCTGCTAGCAGCCACCACATGGCATAGTCAGCGGAGTAAAACTCCGCTGGACGCACAGAGTCAAAAGTCTGTGTTCCTTGCTTGCTAAAAACGATCCGCTAAACACACCAAATAAGGGCTAAAAAAGAAAATATGGCCGAAACGTTTCGCATTTTAGCGTATTCGGCGTGTTTCGTGGGCCAAACTTTTTGCTGCAATTTCTCGGATTTTTAGCCTCTTTTAGCGTATTGGGCGGATGAAAAAACCGATGCGTATTCTTTCTGGCATACAACCGAGCGGCATTCTGCATATCGGCAATTACTTTGGCATGATGCGGCCGGCGATCGCATTGCAGGACGAAGGCGAAGCGCTCTACTTCATCGCCGATTACCACGCCCTCACCAGTCTGCGCGATCCAATCGCTTTGCGCGAAAACAGCCGCCGAGTGGCGCTCGATTTCCTGGCCTGTGGATTGAACCCCGATAAAGCGGCGCTTTTTTTGCAAAGCGATGTGCCGCAGGTGACCGAGCTGGCCTGGATTCTTTCCACAGTAACGCCGGTCTCGCGACTCGAGCTGGCGCATTCTTATAAGGACAAGGTCGCGCGCGGAGCGGCCGCAGCGGCTGGCTTATTCACCTACCCGGTGCTGATGGCGGCTGATATTTTAATTTACGACAGCGACATCGTCCCGGTGGGGAAAGATCAAAAGCAACACATCGAGATCACCCGCGACATCGCGGCGCGAATTAACGAAACATTTGGATCAGCGCGGAAAGGGCCAATTTTGAAGTTGCCTGAACCGCGGATTCAGAAGCAGACAGAAGTTGTTCCGGGCATCGACGGTCAAAAAATGAGCAAGAGCTACGGCAACACCATCGACATTTTCGGCGACGAAAAGGAAACACGGAAACGAGTGATGAGCATTGTGACTGATTCGACGCTGGTGGAAGCGCCAAAAAATCCGGATGCATCGACCATCATGCAACTTTACGGACTTGTTGCTTCGAAGGATGAAGTCCAGGAAATGCGGGAACAGTTTCGTAAAGGCGGCCGGGGCTACGGCGATTTCAAAAAACAGCTGTTCGAGAAACTGTGGGATTACTTTGCGCCGATGCGAAAACGGCGCGACGAAATTTTACGCGACAAAAATTACATTGACGATGTCTTGGAGCGAGGCGCTCGACGCGCAAACGCAATCGCGCATGAAGTGATGAAGCGCGTGCGTGCTGCCGTGGGGCTGTAGGGGCGGTCTGTGACCGCCGGAAATCACAGCAAGCCGGCGGTCATAGACCGCCGCTACAGTCAGCCGTACCCATTCAAATCAAGCTGCGCGCGATGGCAATAGAAGGAAAGGCCAACGCAGCGTTACTCAATTTCCTGGCTGAACAATTGGAAATCGCGGAGCACGCGATTGTGCTGGAGCGCGGCCAAAAATCGCGCGAGAAATTGATTCGTATTGAAGGTTTGAGCGAAGATGAAATTCGCCGCCGATTAGGAATTCAACAATCGACTGGCCCAGGCCGTCAAATCACTTGACCTCATAATTCACATCAACCACAACCCGCACGGTTTTCCGTTCAGGCGTCGCCCCATCTCGATTTTCCACTTGGAACCAGCCCTGCGAGGCGGTTCGTAATTTACCCAGTGTTGTCTGCGAATCGCGAGCGAATTGGTCGGAAGCAATCCGAGCATTCTTCGTCGCCGCTTCGATCATCCCAGGCTTAACCTCGTTAAGCTGATTTTGGCGTTTTTCAGCGTGTTTAGCGGACAAAACTGATTTGGTCGGCGCCAGCTTTCAGCTCCCCGAAAATCAAACGGCCACCGGCCGTTTGTAGAGTACTTGAGACCACAATTTTCACTGTCTTCCCGATGAGCGAGCGAGCGTGATTGATCACGATCATCGTTCCATCGGGCAAGTAACCAACTGCCTGGTGCGGATCGCGCCCTTCCTTCACCAGCTGTAATTCCATCTCATCACCGGCAAGAACAATCGGCCGCAGCGCCCGCGTCAGGTCATTCAAATTCAGCGCGCCTACCTGCTGCAAACGTGCAACCTGACAGAGCGAATTATCATTCGTGAGCAGACGTGCCTGCAAAAGCTTTGCTGTTCGCACCAGTCGGTCATCGACTGAGCCTTCGCCCGATTCGCTCTCATGAATCGTTAGCTCGATTTCGCGGGAGCGCTGCAACTGATTCAAAATGTCGAGACCGCGCCGGCCCCGTTCCCGCTTAATCGGTTCGCGCGAATCGGCCAGCGCTTGCAATTCGGTCAGGACAAAGCGCGGCACGATCAGCGCGCGACTAACGAAACCGGTCGCACATAACTCGGCGATGCGTCCGTCGATGATCGCGCTGGTGTCGACGAGGAGCGGTTCGTGCTCCACCGTTTCGCGGGTAAAACGGACATACGGAATGAGGAGCGAGAATTCGTCCCGATTGCTCCGCATCGCCAACATCATCCCGAAATAGGCGAAGACTACGTAAACAACCAAGCGTACTGACCACTGAACGGTTTCCGATTGAAAGCGCAAAACTTGCGATCCGCTCAAGAGACTGGCGAAAATAAGGCCAAGCAACAGACCGAAGGTCGCCGACGAAAATGCCCGCAGAGAAATTCCCTTCAAAAGTCTGTCCACCAGGACGACGAGCAGGCCGAGGACAAACCCGACCAGCAAACCTGGCAGGGTGCTATCGAGTAGTTCAGAGGAAATTGACGCGCCAATGACCCCGCAAAAGGTCACGAATAGCACCCGCAGAAGATTAACGGTAAAAAGCGGCGTCATTTTTCAAGGAGAGTTGCGGCGTTTTGCTGGCGAAGGAGATGGTACGACCTTGGGCGCGGAATCACGATAGAAAAGGACGCCGTGTGCCCGCAAATTCGCAACCAAGGCCCGGAGATCACGGGCCATATCAGAATCCCTAATCAAGCTGGCAAGCAAACCATTTCCATTGGTCGCTTCGCGCACTAATTGGGTGGCTGCGGAAAAAGTCTTGTGCGCTTCCCCAATTGTCCCGTGCAAATCATCCGCGTCTTTTTTCGCCGACGCCATGGTTGCGTCGGCTTTCTCGACTACGCCATCAAGTTTCTTGGAAGACTGCGCCAACGCGCTGGTGGTCTCGTTCAAATGATCGATGCTTGTGCGTAAATTCTGCATCGCTTCGGGCGAGAGCGCTTCCGTATTCAATCGTGTGAATGTGCCGTTGATGTTTTGCACAGTGCCGCGCAGATCCTCGATTAGCTGGCTGCCTTCGCGGGTCAGGTCGTCAAGCCCGCTCTCGCGTGCACCATCGATGACAGCGTCCTTCGGCAGAAATTCCTTCGCCGGAGCTGGTGGCATAATCACATTAACAAAACGGTCGCCAAGCAGCCCGGAGCTACCCACTGTAAACTTGCTCCCTTTCGGGATTTTAACGTAATCATAGATCCGGAGCTGGACCAACACGCCCTCGCCCTCCGAAACCAATCGCGGCCCGCCCCCGACCCGCCCGATTTTGGCACCACTGAACAAAACATCCGATCCCTTGAGTAAGCCGCTGGCGTCTTTGAAGCGAATGGTCAAATTATAATAAGCTTTGATCCCCTCCCCCAGTCGTCCGAATCGCACCACAAACCCGCAGATCATGGCTAGCCCGATGGCAACGAAAATGCCGACCTTAAGTTCAAGAGCGCGGTCGCGATTCATATAAAACGAATAACGTTAATCTAACCGGATCAGAAAACGAAAAATGAATTTTACAGCGCGCGGCTTCGCCGATTCGGGATCGTGGGCTAGGTTTTCTGTTTCTCAATGCGTCGCCGATTCGGAGCGGCCGAGCAAAAAATCCTGAATAATCGGATCATCGCATTGTTTCAACTCAGCCGGTGTGCCCTGAAAATAGACGCGACCTTCATGTAAATAAGCAATGCGATCGCCGACGTGCACCGCGCTTTTCATGTCGTGAGTGACGACGACGCTCGTCATTTGAAAACGTTCCTGCAAACGCCGGATCAGCCGATTGATGCTATCGGAAACCACGGGATCGAGCCCGGATGTCGGTTCGTCGTAGAGCACGCAGGATGGCCGGCGGATAATGGCGCGTGCGAGGCCGACGCGTTTGCGCATTCCGCCACTCAAGCTTTCCGGCATCTTCGCGTTCTCGCCTTCCAGCTCAACCACCTCCAGCACTTGGTTGACTCGCGCCCGCATCGCCTTCACATCGCGCATGCCCGCCTCGCGCAGCGGAAATGCGATGTTGTCTTCCACTGTCATGGAATCGAAAAGCGCCCCGCTTTGAAAAAGTATGCCCACTTTTTGCCGGATCGCGGTCAGCTGCCGTTCGCTCATCCCAATGATATTCTTGCCCGAGACCCAGATCTCGCCCGCATCCGGTTGCATTAATCCGATGAGATGCTTGAGCAGGACTGATTTTCCGCCTCCGCTTCGCCCGATAATCACCAGCGTTTCACCAACCGCGACATCAAGCTCGACCCCGCGCAAAATTTCTTGCTCGCCGATGGCCTTGCGCAAATCGCGCACCGCGATCATCGCACCATTGCTCGTTGCTGATGATTGGTCTTTGATCGGCATGATCAACGCCAATCTTTCCCTCAATCATCAACAATCAACCATCAACCAGCCCAGGGCGTTAAATCGTTAAAAAGTT
The DNA here is from genome assembly GCA_003220155.1 of Verrucomicrobiota bacterium. Taxonomy (GTDB): domain Bacteria; phylum Verrucomicrobiota; class Verrucomicrobiia; order Chthoniobacterales; family UBA10450; genus AV69. The sequence goes on along the minus strand of QHRO01000033.1, from coordinate 16,575 downwards.
ACAACGTTAAACAGGGACGCCCTCCGTTTTAACAATGTAACTCTTTTAACATTTTAACCGTCTTCTCTATTGATACCCTGCCGGATAAACAATATTCAGCGCCATGGTCAGAAAAAAGTTCGAAATCAAAACCGCCAGCGACGAAACCACCACCGCTTCCGTCGTGGCCCGCCCCACCCCCACCGCCCCTTCGCGCGTGGTCAATCCTTTGTGACAGCAGATGAAAACGATCAGGATGCCGAAGACGAAGGCTTTCGATGTTCCCATGATGAGATCGCGCATCCGGGTCCAGCGAACCATGTTGTCGAGATAATATGTCCCGTTAATGTCCAGGACCACGATGGCGATGAGATAGCTCGCGATAATTCCGAAGCCAATGCATTCCGCCGTCAGCAATGGCATCGAAATCATCATCGCCAGCGCGCGTGGCACGACCAGGTAATCGACCGGATAAACCGCGAGGGCGCGCAGCGCATCGATTTGCTCAGTCACTTTCATCGTCCCGATTTCCGCCGACATGGCCGCGCCGACACGACCGCTCACCATCAAGGCCGAGAGCACCGGCGCGAGTTCACGGCAAATTGCTACGGAAACGACAGCGCCAGTGGCCGATCCCATCCCGATCTTATTAAATTGAAAATAGGTTTGGGCAGCGAAGACCGCGCCCGTGAAACCGCCGGTCACAATCACGACTACTTGTGACAACAAACCGATCTCGACAATTTGCTGGAGGAACAAGCGCCAGCGTAATCGGTGAGTGAAAGCGGAACGAAAGGTATCGGCGGCGAGCAAGACAACCTCGCCCAGATAGCGGACGAAAACGACCAGGGACGCGCCAATGGCAATGAAAAAACGCGCGATCATTTTCGCCCCAGCCCCATTTTCCAATCTCCGCGATCAGGAAGCGAGCGGTTGCGTCTTTGATTTTGCACGCAATTCATCCGGCACCGCCCCGATAAAACGCGGTTCGAGTCCGATCTTGCGAAACATCGCGCGCAACTCGCGCAGCGTAATCCCGGCCTCTTCCATTTCCAGATAAACTAGATCGTGACTGCGATCCACTTTGTAGCGCAACCCTGGGATGGTCTCGAGCTGGTGATCGAGTTCGAGGATTTTGTCGATGTTGCGCAAACCGGCCGCGTAAACTTCAAGCTCGATCATTCTCCAAATTTACGAAGGCGCCTGCGAAAGCAAAAGCTTAAAACGGCGTTGCGTTCATGCCCCGGCTGGTTAACACATTCTGCCAGATGAGGCGTGTCTTTCCTTTGCTCGGAGCTTTTCTCCCGCTCCTGCTTCTGGCCGGCTGCGAAACCGCGCCTCCCGGCATTCAAGCGGCGAAAGTGGCGATGGCCCAAAAATATGCCGCAGAAATGCCGGGCGATTATTTTATCGGACGCCGCTATTATAAACCGGATTTCAAGTTCTGGGGTTATATCAGGCGCCCGGGCGAACCGTGGAGTGAATCGCAACTCGTCATGCTGAATGAAAAGCAAAAACTCGCCCCCGATCGCCAGAAACTCGACTTCGGCAGCGACAACAATTACGAATACAAACTCTATGGTTACTTCAGCGGCGACAAGGTTTACGAGCCCGCCAGCAACACGATTTATCCGGAATTCGTCCTGAAAAATTACGAGCTGATCTCGACCAATCCGCCACCGATTTTTTCCAGCCAGTTTTCCGGGCGCGCTCAGGCCGAGGTGAATCGTTATCTAGTCGAAAAACCGCAGCTGTAGGGAATGACGAAGCACGAATGACGAAATAATGACGAAGCCAGAAACCCAAAGTGGCCGTATTCCAGAGGCGTTCTTGTTTGGTCATTGTCACTTCGTGCTTCCTTCGTCATTTCCGCCCGTCCGGCTCGGACTCATTCGTCATTCGCCATTTCAATGACGCCTCCTGCTCGCGCGTCGACGAAACGTGATCTATTGGCCGACGAGTTCCTGCGCTTCCTCGCGGTCGAGCGCAACGCTTCGCCGCGAACACTGAAAGCGTATGCGAGTGCCCTCGCCAAGATTCGGGAACAGTTGAAGACCAAGCCGTGGCTGAAATGCCAGGCCGACGATTTTCGCGAATATCTCTTTCATCTCTCGAAAGAAAAAGCGGCCCGCAGTTACATCCGGCTCCAGTTTTCGGCCCTGCGCACCTTTTACAAATTTTTGCGTGCCCGAAAAAAACTCGCGCACGATCCCAGTGCAGAAGTGCAGTTGCCCAAGCTGCAAAAGCAATTGCCGATCGTGCTCACGCGGCAACAAATGGAGGAGCTTCTTTCCGCCCCACTGCGTGTGAAAAAACAATCCGCTGCTCCAGCCTGGATGCCGCTGCGCGATGCTGCGGTTCTGGAACTATTTTACAGTAGCGGTCTGCGATTGAGTGAATTGGCGGCACTCGATGTCGCGGATGCCGATCTTTACACCGAGTCGGTCCGCGTTTTCGGAAAGGGCAGAAAGGAACGAGTTTGCCCGGTAGGATTGCCTGCGCTCGAGGCAATCCAGCGTTATCGGGCGGCGGCGAAAGTGCATGCCGGCCCGCTCTTCATTAACAAAGCGCGACGGCGAATTTCGGCCCGTTCCATCTGGTTAATCGTGCGCCGCTATTTGCGTTTCACCACCATTCCGATCTCAATCAGTCCCCACAAATTGCGACATAGTTTCGCCACTCACTTGCTCGATGGCGGCGCCGATTTACGCAGCGTCCAGGCCCTGTTAGGCCACGCCAGTCTATCGACTACGCAAATTTACACCCACGTCACGGTCGAGCGATTGAAGAAGGCATACGCCGAGGCACACCCGCGCGCGTGAGTTGTCAGCTCGCGCTCGCCGCCTCACTCCCTGCCGGAGCAGCGGTCGTGAAGACAAGTTTGCCGTTGTTAACGCCAACGTGGACAACGTCGCCGCCTTTGACATTTCCGCGCAGCAGTTCCTCCGCGAACGGGTCTTCCAAATAACGTTCCACCGCCCGGCGCATCGGACGCGCCCCGTACTGGGGATCGTAACCTTTCTCGATCAGAAACTCCTTGGCCGATTGCTCGAGCTCGATGTGCACTTCTTTCGCTTTTACCCGGCGCAAAACTTTCGCCACTTCCAATTCCACAATCTGCATCAGGTCCGCTTTGGTCAGCTGATGGAAGACGATGATGTCGTCGAGCCGGTTGATAAATTCAGGCTTGAACACTTTCTTCGCTTCTTCCAGCAATCGATCGCGCATCGCTTCGAACTCGTGTTCGCCCAGCGGTTTGGTCGCGGCAAAACCCATTGTTGTTTGCCGCCGCAAAATTTCCGCGCCCACGTTCGACGTCATAATGATGATGGTGTTGCGGAAATCGATCTTGCGTCCGAGCGAGTCGGTGATTTTCCCATCTTCCAAAATTTGCAGCAGCAAATGCATCACGTCGGGGTGCGCCTTTTCGATTTCATCGAACAGGACCACGGAATACGGACGGCGCCGTACCGCTTCCGAAAGCTGGCCGCCCTCTTCGTAGCCGACATAACCAGGAGGCGACCCGATCAACCGCGACGCGGTAAACTTTTCGATGTACTCCGACATGTCGATCTGAATCAGCGCATCGCGGTCGCCGAACATGAATTCGGCCAGGGTTTGCGCGAGAAAAGTCTTACCGACGCCAGTCGGCCCAAGGAAAATAAATGAGCCGATCGGCCGGCGCGGATCTTTCAAATCAGCCCGCGAACGACGCAGCGCTTTGGAAATTGCGATCACCGCTTCATCCTGCCCGACCACTTTGCCTCTCAACTCCTCTTCCATCTTGAGAAGTTTTTCGGTTTCCTTCTGTTCCATTCGTTGCAACGGAACGCCCGTGACTTTCGAGACGATGTGCATCATGTCGTCTCCGGTCACCGTCACTTGCCTTTCTTCCCGCTCCTCCCGCCATCGCGCCAAAATCGTGTCGAGTTTTTCCTTGGTTTGTTTCTCCTTATCTCGCAGCCCGGCCGCTTTCTCAAAATCCTGCGCCTTGATCGCGCCCTCTTTTTCCCCGCGAATGACTTCGATTTCTTTTTCGATCTCCTTCACGTCGGGCGGCCGGGTCATCGCATTAATGCGCGCGCGCGCGCCGGCCTCGTCCATCACATCAATCGCCTTGTCCGGCAAAAATCGTCCGGTGATGTAGCGCTCGGAAAGTTTCACCGCAGTCTCAAGCGCTTCGTCGGTCAGCTTGGCTTTGTGATGCGCTTCATACTTTGGCCGCAATCCTTTCAAAATCTGGATCGCTTCCTCGACCGTCGGCGCATCCACTTTCACGGTCTGGAACCGTCGCTCCAAGGCCGCGTCTTTTTCGATGTACTTGCGATACTCGTTCAAGGTGGTTGCGCCCACACATTGCAACTCGCCCCGGCTCAATGCCGGCTTGATGATGTTACTCGCGTCCATCGCGCCCTCGGCCGAACCGGCCCCGACAATCGTGTGCAGCTCATCGATGAACAGGATCACGTTTTTGCTGCGACGAATTTCGTCCATCACCGCTTTGATTCGTTCCTCGAACTGGCCGCGATATTTCGTCCCCGCCACCATCAATGCCAGATCGAGCGTGATGACTTTTTTGTCGCGCAAAAGCTCCGGCACGTTGCCGGTCGCAATTTCCTGCGCCAGTCCTTCCACGATAGCGGTTTTGCCCACACCAGCCTCACCGAGCAATACCGGATTATTTTTCGTGCGCCGGCAAAGCACTTGAATGACGCGCTCGATTTCGTTTTTCCGGCCGATCACCGGGTCGAGCTCGCTTTTCTTCGCCAGGTCAGTCAGATCGCGCCCGAACGCACGCAAGGCCGGCGTTTTTACATCTTTTTTTCCGCCACTCGCGGTGCCGGCGGCTTCATCTGCCTCCCCTTCCGGCGGCGTGAAATTCGGATCGAGTTCCTTCAAAATCTCGTTGCGTGTGCGCTCGATATCGATCTCGAGGCTCTTCAACACCCGCGCCGCGACGCCCTCACCTTCGCGCAGCAATCCCAGCAAAATGTGCTCTGTCCCAACGTATGAATGATTTAGCGCCTTCGCTTCCTTGCCGGCGAGTGCGAGAACCTTTTTCACTCGTGGCGTGTACGGAATGTTGCCCACCATTTTTGTTTCCGGACCGGACCCGACTTGTTTCTCCACTTCCATCCGCACGGTCTCGAGATCGAGTCCCATCTTTTGCAAAACGTTCACCGCCACACCCTGGCCAAGCTTGATCAAGCCGAGCAAAAGATGCTCGGTCCCGACGTAGTTATGGTTGAAGCGATCCGCTTCTTTACGCGCAAGTTGAAGGACCTGCTGGGCGCGTGGCGTGAAGTTATTCATTTTTCTCCGGCTCGGAATTACCCGTGGGTTCCGGCTCCCGCGCCACTTTACTAATATCAGGCTTGGGGAAGGATTTCAAACGCTCGCGGATGATTTGCGCGCGGAAATGATCCCGCTCTTCCGCGTTCAACTTCTGCTGCGTGCTCTTTTGCAAATGGGCGGGCTGCGTTTCGATAAAGAGTTGATCAATGGCCAGGCGCTTGTCTTCCGGGAATGCGCCCAGATCAATCCCGAGCTTCACCACTGAAAGCAGGTTAAGCGCTTCTTTCGAGGTCATGGCATGGGCATAAGTGAGCAAGCCGTAGGCCCGACCGATCTGATCCCACAAGGTGTTTGGCTTCTTTTGGATTAAAACCTGACGCGCATCCTGTTCCTTTTCGATGATGGTCTCGATCACCTTGTTTAAGCGCGAGATGATCTCGTCCTCTTTTTCGCCAAGCGTGGTTTGATTCGAAATCTGAAATAGATTTCCCATCGCTTCCGTGCCTTCGCCATACAATCCGCGCACCGCCAACCCGATCTTGTTTACTGCCTGAATGACCTGATTGATGAGCTCGCTCAGCACCAGCCCGGGCAAATGCAGCATCGCCGAAGCGCGCATGCCCGTTCCAACATTGGTCGGGCAAGCGGTCAGGTAGCCGAGCTTCGCGTCGTACGCGAAATCGAGTTTGCCCTCGAGCGCACTATCCACTTTATCCACCAGCTTGAATGCCTGCCGCAGCTGCAACCCGGACCGGATCGATTGCATCCGCAAATGGTCCTCTTCGTTAACCATCACGCTGAGGGTTTGCTTGCGATTCATGATAATGGCGCTGCCAACACTTTTGGCCGCATGTTCGCGACTGATGAGATGGCGTTCCACCAGCACTTGCTTTTCGAGCGCGGACAGGTCCTGAAGCAATTCGGAAAATGGCTCCTGCATTTCCGGCAACTCTTCCACCCGCGGCTTGATCAATTCCAGAATCATCGTGCGCTCCGCCTTTTTCGCCCACCCGGGAAAAGCGCGATTCCGCAAATTCCGCGCCAACCGCACCCGGCTGCTTACCACTACCTGATGGTGGGGCCCTTCCCCGCGCAACCATTCACCGGTGCTCGCCATCAAATTTTGAAATTTCATTTCGACTCCGTCAGTTGACTCTCCAACTGTTTGATCTCTCGTAATTTTCTTCCTGCACCGCTTTGCGCAGATTTTCCGTCAGCGTTTTCATGCGATCGCTCAACGCCAAAGTCTTTTGCGCGCGGGTCGGCAATTTGCCCACGTGTGCGGTGCCTTTGTGCATCGCTTTCAAAAGCGAATTCAATCCTTCGGCAAACGCGACGTAGCAACTGCTGCAGCCAAGCCGTCCCGTTTTCTTAAAATCGGCCTGGGTAAATCCGCAAACCGGACAGCGCGTGCTCGAGCCGCCCTTTTCAATTTCTTCCGCCGCGCCGATGCCGAGCAGCAAATCCGCCAGCGCAAAACCGGTCGGATCCTGCACCCCTTTTTCCTTCGAGCAGCCTTCGCAAAGATTCACCTTCTGCATTTTCCCGTCCACAATCTGCGTCAGGAAAACCGCCGCATCATTACATTTGCAAACGTCGCACAACATTTTACTTAATTAGACCTTCGCCCGGTCTAAACATTCAACCCCATAACTTGCTGAGCATCTCGCGCGCCGAATCGCCGTGGGAATCGTCAGGAATAAATCGGCGTGCCGCCTTCCCGCGTGATTTCTCGGAAACGGGCGATCATCCGCAAGCTGATCGGCCCCGGTTTTCCCGTCCCGATCACCCGCCCATCCGCCTTGATCACCGGAATTACTTCCGCGGCGGTGCCGCTGAGAAGGCATTCGTCGGCGATGAAAACATCGTGTCGGCTGATATCGGTCTCGGAAATTTTTATTCCAAGCTCCGCCGCGATTTCGAATACGACCGATCGCGTGATTCCGCGTAATGCGCCTGCCGTTATTGGCGGCGTGAAAATTTCGCCGCGCTTGATCACGAAAATATTATCGGCGGTGCATTCCGCGATGCAGCCCTGGTCGTTTAACATCAACGCCTCGTCAGCTTCGGCCAGATTTGCTTCGATCCGCGCCATCACGTTGTTCAAATAATTGAGCGATTTCACCGCCGGATTAAGCGCGCCGGGCCCGGTTCGCCGTGTCGCAACAGTCACCACCGTGAGACCTCTGTGATACATCTCGGCCGGATAAAGCGTGACCGTCGTCGCGATGATGATCACGCTCGGCCGCTTACATTGCGCCGGATTCAATCCCAGGTTACCTACGCCGCGGGTAACGATCAGGCGAATGTAGCCATCGCGCAGATCATTTTTGCGGATCGTTTCCAGCAACGCTTCCGTCATTTCGCTGCGCGACATCGGAACCTCCAGGCAAATCGAGCGCGCCGAGTCCCACAGCCGTTCCAGGTGTTCTTCCAACCGGAAAACGCCGCCGTTGTAAAAACGAATTCCCTCGAAAATTCCGTCGCCATACAGCAGCCCATGATCGAAGACCGAAACTTTCGCGTCTCCTTCGGGCACGAATTCCCCATCGAGAAAAATCGTCAAAGACTTGGCCGCCTTCGCGGGACCTGATTCGTTCGCCGGTTTAACCGTGCGCGTGGTTTTGCGCGGCTCTTCCACTAAAGTTGTCCCATCCCGATCAGCTGTAGTTTTTGTAAGCACAAAAAAAATCTCCGATGTTCCCGCCGCAATTCAAGGGGGGAAGGTCAAATTGTTAAAATGGAAAACATTCCCTTTTTAACATTTTAACCCTTTTAACAAGTTAACGTCTACTCCAAGACTCCGTCCACCATGTGCAGCTGCCGATCCCCCAGCGCGGCTAGCCGCGGATCGTGCGTCACCACCAACAAGGTCTTCTTTCGCTCCCCCGCCAATGACAACAGCAAATCCATGATCGCGTCGCCCGTCTTGGAATCGAGATTACCCGTCGGTTCATCGGCAAAAACAATCGCCGGATCATTCACCAGAGCGCGCGCGATCGCCACGCGTTGTTGCTCGCCGCCGGAAAGTTCCGCCGGCAAATGTTGCAGCCGTTCGCCTAAACCAACTGACCGCAAACTTTCTTCCGCCGCACTTTCTCGAACGCTGCCTCCAATCATTCCGGGCAGCATCACATTTTCCAACGCTGTCAGTTCCGGCAGCAGAAAGTAACTCTGGAATACGAAGCCCATTTGGGTGTTGCGAATCTGCGCCTGCGCTTGCGAGCTCCCCGTGTAAAGCCGCTGCCCTTCGAAATCGACCGTCCCTCCCTCCGGCCGTTCCAGTCCTGCCAACGTATATAGTAAGGTGGTTTTGCCCGCTCCTGAGGCGCCAACGAGAAAGACCGCTTCGCTGCGTCGCACTTCCATCGAGATGCCGCGTAATACTTCAATGCGACGCGGTCCCATTCGAAACGAGCGCCGCAAATCCCGCGCGACCAATTGGGGCGTTCCGTTTTCCATCGCGCCCACCTTATCCCGTCAATTTAACCAGGGCAATTGGGCGAAGCCCTAACTGGGAGTCACCCGTGGCTCGACAGAGTATCGCCCCACCCGATTTACATAATTTCAATCTCATCCCGAGCAGCAGTCGCCTGCCACGCCGTAGCTTTATGCGAAGGCTGCGAGGGATCCCGGTGCGTTACCTTTAACCGTCCATCGCGACGCTCTGCTGCGCCGCGTCTGGCCCCTTAATAGATAAACCCAAGCGCAACCAGCGTCGGCCGATCGATCGCACCGGTGACCGCCAAGCCATTGTCCAACTGATAATCTGCAATCGCATCTCGCGTTATCGGCCCGAGGACGCCATCAACGTCCTCAGAGAAATAGCCGAGCTGTTGCAGCGCGTATTGCACGTTGGCGATGATCTGGTCCGGCGGCAAACCATCGTAACCATAGATCGGGCCGTCGTAAGAGTAGTTCGAATAATAGGAATCGTAGCCGTAAGCGGGATACCAATATCCCAAGTCCCACGCGTAAAAGCCACCGCCGATTAAAACGATGGTATGGCAATGATTCCGCCACCAGTCGCGATCGTGATGATCCCGATGCCGCCGGCAGGCGTCAGTGAAATTCATGGTGTTGGCGTTATTAAAATTGAGCACCCGTTTGCCACCGCGCAGTCCTGCGTTCGTAGCCGGGATGGGCTTGCTATTTGTCCCCTGTGTCCCACTCGTCATTTGTGTCCCACCAGTTCCGTTGGTCACGTTGGTGCCATTCCGCGAGGCGTCTTGATCATCGCGGTGATGCCGTTTCTGAATAATGCCTTGAGTGGGAACATCGGTTGAGACTTGTCCGTCGCCGCGAAATTGGCTGGTGTTTGCCGGGCTTTGGCTGGTTCCCTGAACCGTGTTCACCCGGTTCCGATTTAGGTACAGCGCTTGGCGGGCTAACAGCTCAGAGCGATCCAACGGCCGTTGCACGCGCCAGTTCGCGGGGAGATTGGCCTGCACACCGTTTTGCACATTAACGTTAGTGGGATAATTGCGGACTACCGGGGCACTCCCACTTCGGCTGGAAGGCGCTACCGCACCCTGGTGCACACCGCTGCTCCCAGATGAACGCGCAGGCGCTACCGCACCCTGCTGCACAGCGCCACTCCCAGAAGAACGCGCGCTTCCAGATGAACCCGCACTTCCGGTCGTCGCCGGCGAGGTGCTACTTTGACTATTTGTGCCGTCGGCACGCGCGCTTCCCGCCGCCGCCAGAATCATTGCCAGACCGACCACGAGAATCTTTGTCATTTTAACCTTTCTAATAAGACAACATCGTCCTGTCATTTATTCAACACCGCTCCCGGCGATTCCGCTCGACCATTCTTCCAGTGTAGGCAAAGGTTCTCTGTGGCGGGCAAGCTGTTCGCTCCGCGCCGGAGGCCCGCTTGGTGATCATTTGGAGGGGCGAGCTCCCGCGAGCCCGTCTGTCGTTCGGCGTCCTAGGACTTTCCTTGTCCAATCGTGAATGAGCACTGAAGACGCTATGCAGTGCCACGCCGTGCCACGCCGCCAAAACAAAACCGCGCGGCAGATTCGATCCACCGCGCGGTTCCAAGAATCACCGCTACTCCCTGTCCGCCAACGGACGGACTCGCCGTGGCGAGCTCCTTACGTCAACCCCAACGTATATAGCGTCTGCTCATCAATCGCCGCCGTTACCGCCAAACCATGATCGATTTGGTATCGCTGAATCGCGCTACGCGTCCCTGGACCCAGGATGCCATCGATCGGTCCATAATAGTACCCTTGCTGTGCCAAGGATTGCTGCACCTGCGCGGTCACATCGCCGGGCGCAGCGTAGCCGTACCCGAAGATCGGGCCGTCGTAAACATAGTGGCTGTAATAGGGATCATACCCGTAGGCGGGATACCACCAGCCGCTATTCCAATACCAATAGCCGCCACCGTAACGGACGAGACGGTAATTGCTGTGCCGCCACCAATTGCGGTCGTGACGTTGCCGCCAATTCCAGCGTTGCGCCGCACTATACGACCATTCATTTCCGGTGCGTTGGTAATGTTTCCACGCCTTTTTGTTCCATTGCGCATTGTTGTTGGTGACAACATTGGTCTGCTTGGATTTTTTGGTGCGCTGGATGTTTTGCTGGTTGTAATTGGTGTTGGCCGCGACGTTCGACTGTGCCTTCTTGTTCTTGTAATAACGGTTGGTTACCTGCTGATTACTGCTTGGCTGCGAGGCGACATGCTTCTTACTCGTCTGCGAGCTGGTCGTTTGCGAGCTAACATGCGGCTTAGTCGTCTGCGTGCTGACGCGCCGATTGCTTGTCTGCGTCCCGCCTTTCTTTGGCGCGGGTGTCGCCTGCGTCGTGGTTTGCGCTTTTTTCTTCTTCTTTTTCTGCTGATCGTCGGTCTGCGCGGCCTGCACCGATGCCAAGCCCACCAATAAGACCGTCGCTAATGTTATAATACGTTTCATAAAGTCCTTCCTCCTCTTACTTCGACATTCCGTCGCTTCTATTTATTCAACCCCGCTGCTGCCGCATTGCTTCGAACAAAACAATCGCCACCGCCGTCGCCAGATTCAGGCTCCGCGTTCCGTGCATCGGGATGGTGATACAATTCTCCCGATTCTCCTCTAGCACGCGTTCTGGCAATCCTTTGGTCTCGCGCCCGAAGACGAGAAAATCCTTGGGTCGAAAGTTTACCTTAAAATAGGGCTGCGTCGCTTTTGTCGTTAAGTAAAAGAAACGCGCGGACGCATTCGCGCGTCGCAGTTCATCCAGACTCGACCATTCCCGCACATCCACTTCATCCCAGTAATCCAAGCCGGCTCGCTTCAATTGCCGATCATCGAGTGAAAACCCGAGCGGCCCAATCAGGTGCAAGGTCGATCGCGTCGCCAGACACAACCGCCCCACGTTTCCTGTGTTAGGTGGAATCTCCGGCTCAACCAGGACAACGTTAAACACAAGATTTTGAACCGCGGATTACGCAGATATCACGGATAGGGAATTGAATCGCGCGAAAAAAAGAAACACTGTGGAGCGAGCAGGCCTGCATGACACGCCAGCAGGCCATCAGGCCGTTCCTCCAGAACCGCTTTCGGTGAATCCGCGTCGATCCGCGGTTATTTTATTTTCTCCGCGACCAGCTTCTCCAGCTTCACCACGTCCGCCGCGAACTTGCGAATCCCTTCCGCCGTTTTCTCCGTCGCCATGGCATTATCGTTCACCAGATAGCGGAACTTCTTTTCGTCGAATTCTAATCGTTCTACCTGGGCCGACTTCGCCTTCTCCGGGCTCAACTTTCTTTCCACTGGCTCCGTCGATTCCGATAGTTCCTTCATCAACTCCGGACTAATCGTGAGCAGATCGCAGCCAGCCAGCTCGATTATCTGGCTGGTGTTACGGAAACTGGCTCCCATTACCTCAGTGGGATACCCAAACTTCTTGTAGTAAGCGTAAATTTCCTGGACCGACTGCACCCCTGGATCTTCCGCGCCTTTGTAATCGCGATTGTTCGTTTTCTTATACCAATCGTAGATCCGGCCGACGAACGGGGAGATCAATTGCACCTTTACTACGGCTGCTCGCACCGCCTGCGGCAAAGAAAAGAGCAACGTCATATTACAACGAATCCCTTCTTTCTGGAGTTGCTCCGCTGCCAGAAAGCCTTCCCAGGTCGATGCAATCTTTATTAGAACCCGCTCCGGCCCGATCCCCTTCTCCTTATATAATTCAATTAAATGGCGCGCCTTCGCGATCGAGCCTTCGATATCGAACGAAAGTCGGGCATCCGTTTCAGTCGATACCCGCCCAGGCACGATTTTCAGAATATCGGTCCCAAATTGGACGAGCAGATGATCGCAGATGTCTTCAATTTGTTTCGCGCCCGTCAGTCCTGAGTTCTTCCGCTCCCGCAAGACCTCCCCGAGCAGGTGCGCATAATTTTGTTTTTGTATCGCCGCCAGCACGAGGCTCGGGTTCGTGGTTGCGTCCTCCGGCTTGAACGCTTTCATCGATTCAAAATCGGCCGTGTCAGCGACGATCTTGGTAAATTTTTTCAGCTGCTCGAGCTGATTCAGCTTCGTCCCGGTTTTCTGTTTCGGCTCTTCAATTGCAGTGCTCATAAATATTCCATCCTCCTCTTCGCCAAACCCTACGCCGCTGCCCTCCACGCTCAATCCAAATTATGGTCCCTGTGGATCATCACACCTGCCAATTGCGATACCCGCGGAGGAGGGCTGGTTCTGGCGGGAAATGATTGGCGTAGTATCTTCTCTGGATTTACGCAATGGGGGCGATATCGCTAATACAATTGCCATATGATTCCGGACGATTCGGCGAGCGGATGGGGCAAGGACCCATTGCCCTTATCGAGTCCGGATTAGTAGAACATCTTCGAACTCTAGGAAATGAAGTTGATGTTGCGTCAGTCCGCTTATCCGAGGGCTTGCATAGCGAGGCGAACGCTTTAGTTGAATTGCAGCGACTCACAGTTCCGCTGCTCCGCGACGCACTTAGCCGACAAGCTCGTCCGATTATTTTAAGCGGCAATTGTGGTCCAGCTGCACTAAGCGCGGTTGCCGCGCTCAATCAATCTCAGAGCGCCATTATCTGGTTCGATGCCCATGCAGATTTCAATACGCCCGAAACCTCGCGATCCGGGTTTTTGGATGGAATGGGCCTCGCAATTCTCACCGGCCGTTGTTGGCGACGATTAGCGGAGCGGTTCGAAAGCTTTCAGCCCGTGCTCGACAGTCAAGTGATCCAAGTCGGAGTAAGGGAGAAAGATCCACCAGAGGTTCAGTTACTGCAGCAGAGCGGAATCAAACAAATTCCAACTGTTGCGTTAGCAGGATTGCCGGAAGCGCTAAAGGAGCTGAGCACGCCTACAGTATATGTTCACGTAGACTTGGATGTAATTGATACTTCTGAGGGACGCGCGAACGGATGGGCGTGCGGTGGTGGTTTGTCGCTGAACCAGCTTCGTGATGCCTTAGAGTTGATTGGGCGCAGTGCTTCGATTGCCGCAGGGGCGGTAACTTGCTACGACCCAGCTGTGGATATGGACGGTCGTATCGGTCGGGCGATTCCTCGTATCGTGGAGTTGCTTGCGCACTAGGAATTTCGCGCAGCAGCCACATACGCTCAGAGGTAACAACGAGCGAGCGGCGGTGAGGGAGAACGAAAAAACAATATGGGTCAGTATCTCATCTTGAACGATGGCTACGACACAGCGGCTGAAGGCGCGATTCAACGCAAAAAAATCCGACTGTCTTTGTTCGAATATCACAGCGAATTTGTAGTCTAAAGCCTTACCGTGAAAAAGATTTTTGCTCTGCTGCTCGTCATCGCGTTGTCGATCTTTTCTTCGTGCCAGAAGCAGCAGACTGACGCGGAACGTCAGGCTGAGATCGATCGTCAGGTACAACAGCGGCTCGACGCCGAGCATCAGGCGCAGGAGAAAGAGCAGTTCGCGCAACGCGAAAACGAACTCAACGCGCGCGAAAAGGCGCTCGCGGAAAAAGAAAACGCCATGGCGAAAAGTAACGAGCGCGAAAGTCGCCCACCGCCCACCGCGCGGACAACTCGCACGGACGAGCAGCGGCCGACTGCATCATACGACACGTTCTACAACCAGCTCGACCGGTATGGCGATTGGCGTGAGACCTCCGATTACGGTTACGTCTGGCAACCGCGCCAGGCGCAATCGCGCACCTGGCGTCCGTACACCGATGGCCACTGGGTTTACACCGACGTCGGCTGGACTTGGGTTTCGGAAGAGCCGTTCGGTTGGGCGACTTACCATTATGGGCGGTGGGCGCGCTTGCGTGACATCGGCTGGGTCTGGGTCCCGGGCGACGAATGGGCACCGGCGTGGGTTTCGTGGCGCAAAGGCAACGATTACGTCGGTTGGGCGCCGCTCCCTCCCGAAGCGCATTTCGATCGCCGCACCGGAATTCAGAATTGGGCTGATAATTACTACGACATCGGCCCTGAACAGTATTGTTTCGTACCAACAAGAGAATTCGGAGCGCAGCGCACCGAGCAGACTGTGGTTCCGGCCGAACGCAATGTCACAATCGTCGATCAGACGACTAACGTGACCAACATTACTTACAACAACACCACTGTTGTGAGTGGCGGCCCCAGTTACGACGAGCTCCGCACGCGAACTCAGCAGCCGATCGAACGGCTCCGGCTCGAGCGCAACGTGACAGTGAATGTCGAAACGGAAAATCCGCGCCCGGTTGTGAGAGGAGAAGTCGTTGAAATGTCGGCACCCGTGATCGCGCGAACGCAGGCGGTCGAGCGCCCGCGCAACGTCAAGGAAACAGTCACGCAGACGGTTGTCGATCATGGCTGGGAAACAATTGCCGATTATCAAGCGGCTGAGAAAGTCCGCGCCAAAATGAGATCCGAATCAACGCCGCCGCCAAACGCGCCGCCGAAAACCTTTATCAAACCAACGCAGCCCGCCGCGCAAATCGGCGGCATGTCTTCAGCCATGGGCATAAACGTCTCGCCAACTCCAAGATCGACCTCTACGTCTGCGCCCACATCCGTTGCCGCTTCACCGGTGGAAGCGCCGAGTTCGACTCGGCCGGCGCACCCGAAACAAACCGCTCCAGTGAAGTTGACTCAAACCCCGCGACCGACGGTTGCGATAACGCCGGCTGCAACGCCATTCCGTCGCGAGCCACCAAAACTCGGTCCCAAGCCGACCG
>QHRO01000033.1:0-925 GCA_003220155.1 Verrucomicrobiota bacterium | reverse complement strand
AATTCGAAAAAGGAAAGGCGCCGGCCGCTGAAGGTTCTGCCACTCCAGTTGCCAGCGTAACGCCATCAGCTTCACCGTCTGTTGCCGTTGCCGCATCTGAGCACCGCAACAAACAAGAAAAGAAGAAGCATAAACGCGCGGGTGAGCGTGAGGGATCAACCGAAACAGCAGCAAGCGTTTCGCCTTCGCCGTCGGCAACGCCGTAATAACTTTAAACAGTCCCAGTGTGTTGCGCCGCTAGTCCGCGCGCGTACGCGAGCGTATCGATGGCGTCGACATTTTTGTCGTGCCTGATCGCTTTGATCCGCGGAAAGCGCAGCGCCAGGCCGCTTGCATGACGCGTGCTCGGTTGAATGGAATCGAACGCGACCTCGAGCACGATCTCCGGTTTCACTTCGCGATAGCGGCCACGATCGACAATTGTGTTTTGTTTGAAATGCTCGGTCAATTCCACGATCTCGACGTTGGTCAGGCCACTGTAGGCTTTTCCGATTAATCGCTCAAGACGCTGTTGCGTTTGCCATGACCGAGTTCGGCCGCAACCACCACCACGTCCAGTGTGGCCAGTTCTTTCTTTAATTTGAACCAGAACAAGCCGCGGCGTCCGGGCGTATAAAAACTTTCCGGATCTTTGACCATTAATCCTTCGTTTGAACGTTTTCGCGCTTGCTCGAAAATCTGTTCGATTTCTGTAGCCGACTGGGCCGGAAAAGTTCCGGCTACTTGAAATTGCGAAGGCAATCGCAACTGACGCAGAAGCTCGCGCCGCTCGCGCAGCGGGATTTTTAATAACGAACGGCCATCAAGCCAAAGAAGATCGAAGGCGATGAACACGACCGGAACATCGGCCGATGCGCCGGCAAACAAATCTGCGCCCTCTATTTTCCGGCCGAGCCGTTTTTGCAGATCGAAGAAGGTCAACTTG
>QHRO01000184.1 GCA_003220155.1 Verrucomicrobiota bacterium | reverse complement strand
GTCGCCATCGCCATCCCCGTCCTCCCGCCAGAGGTGCAGCGCATCGGCGTGACAACGAAAAAGCAGTCACCCGACATCACCATGGTCGTGCACTTGGTCTCGCCAGACGGGTCACTCGATCAGCTTTTCACCAGCAACTACGCGCTACTCCAAATTCGCGACGAACTCGCGCGCGTTGATGGCGTCGGCGATATCAATGTCTTCGGCGCGCGCGAATATTCAATGCGCCTCTGGCTTGATCCAAACAAGGTCGCGTCCCGCAATCTGACCGCGCAGGACGTCGTATCCGCAATCCAGGAGCAGAATGTGCAAGTCGCAGCGGGAATCATCGGTGCGCCGCCAGTACCGCAAGGCGCGACCGCATTTCAATACACCGTCAGCACGCAAGGCCGGCTCACGGACGAAAAGGAGTTCGGCGATATCATCGTTAAGACCGGGGCGAACGGACAAGTCACGCGCGTGCGCGACATCGCGCGGGTGGAACTGGCCGCGCGCGATTACACGGTCAACAGTGGGCTCGGCGGAAAACCGGCGACCGCGATTGCCATTTATCAGCTCCCGGGTTCAAACGCACTCGCCACTTCCGATGCGGTGCGGAAAAAGATGGCGGAGCTGAAGCAACGCTTCCCCGCCGGACTCGACTACACAATTATCTACGACCCGACGGTGTCTGTGCGCGAGTCAATCCACGAAGTGCAGAAGACACTTTTCGAGGCGATCGCGCTTGTCGTTCTCGTCGTTCTCATTTTTCTCCAAACCTGGCGGGCGGCAATCATACCGCTGATCGCGATTCCAGTTTCGTTGATCGGCACTTTCGCCGCGATGAAGGCCTTCGGATTTTCGATCAACAACATCTCGCTCTTCGGCATCGTTCTCGCGATCGGCATCGTGGTTGATGACGCAATCGTAGTGGTCGAAGCAATCGAGCATCACATTGAAGATGGCCTGAGCCCGCGCGACGCGGCGCGCAAAGCCATGACCGAAGTCGGTGGAGCGTTAGTGGCGATTGCGCTGGTACTTTGCTCAGTCTTTATCCCGACCGCGTTCATTGCCGGAATCACTGGCACATTTTTCCGCCAATTTGCGCTCACCATCGCGGTTTCCACCGCAATCTCCGCACTCAATTCGCTGACGCTTTCACCCGCCCTCGCCACACTTCTCCTTCGACCACGCGGCGCGAAAAAGGATTCGTTTCAGCGAATCATTGATGGCTTGCTCGGCTGGTTCTTTAAAGGCTTCAACAAAGTTTTCGCCTGGAGCTCGAACTCTTATGGCAACACCGTCGCGCGACTTACTCGACTCGCCGTCATCGTTCTCCTTATCTACGGCGGTTTACTCGCCCTAACCGGTCTCGGATTCAAAATTGTGCCAGGCGGTTTTCTGCCAACACAGGATCGCGGCTATGCCATCGTTTTCGCACAATTGCCCGACGCGGCATCGCTCGATCGGACGCAAGCGGTTGTCGACAAGATTACGAAGATCGGACGCGAAACGCCGGGCATTCTGAACACGGTCGAATTTGCCGGTTTCAATCTCTTCGGCGGCAACCTACCGAACACCGCTGCCGTGTTCCTGCCTTTCAAGGAATTCTCGGAGCGAACTTCGCGGGACGAAAAACTGCCCGCGATTCTGGCCAGGATGAATGCGCGCGTCCGCGCCGAGATTCCCGAAGCCTTTGTCGTTGTCTTTCCGCCACCGCCTGTGGCCGGCATTGGCAACGCCGGTGGCTATAAGCTCTTCATTCAGGATCGCGGCAATGCCGGCCTCGAGGAACTGCAAACGGAAGCCTTCGCCATAATGATGAAGGCGAATCAAACGCCAGGCGTAACGAACAACCTAACGACATTTAGAGCGAATGTACCGCAGCTCTGGCTCGACGTCGATCGCGTCAAAGCAAAGAGCATGAATGTGCCCTTGAGTAATATTTTCGCCACCCTCCAGACTTATCTTGGCTCGACCTATGTGAATGATCTAACTCTTTTCGGGCGGACCTACCGCGTCACTGCGCAAGCCGACTCGCAATTTCGCATGAGCCCGGACGACATTCGCTTGCTTAAGACGCGCAATAATTCGGGTGGAATTGTTCCGCTCGGTTCCGTCGCGACAGTGCAGGAGGTGAGCGGCGCCGACAAGATCACGCGCTATAATATGTTCCCGGCGGCTGATCTCAGCGGTCAACCCGCACCGGGCGCAAGCACCGGGCAAGCGCTCAGCACGATCGAACGTCTCGCGAAAGAAATTTTGCCGACCAGTTTCACGACCGAATGGACCGAGATCGCACTTCAACAAAAGCTCGCCGGCAATAGCGCGATTTACATTTTCCCGCTCTGCGTCCTTTTCGTCTTCCTTCTGCTCTCGGCGCTTTATGAGAGCTGGGCGCTTCCGCTCGCGATCATTCTCATTGTCCCAATGTGCCTGTTCAGCTCAATCTATGGTGTCTGGCTCCGCTCGATGGAGAACAACATCTTTACCCAAATCGGCTTTGTTGTTCTCGTCGGGCTCGCCTGCAAGAACGCCATCCTCATTGTCGAGTTCGCCAAACAAATCCAGGATCGCGATGGCAAGGATCGCTTCACCGCCGCGGTCGAAGCCTGCCGCCTCCGCTTGCGTCCGATCCTCATGACATCATTCGCTTTCATTTTCGGTGTCCTCCCGCTAGTTCTCAGCAGTGGCGCCGGTGCTGAAATGCGACAGGCCCTCGGCACCGCTGTCTTTTTCGGTATGCTCGGCGTGACCGGCTTCGGCCTCTTTCTTACGCCCGTGTTCTACGTCGTGATCATGTGGTTCAAGGAACGCCGCAGCAGAGCTGTCGTATCCACCCCACCGCTAGTTCCGGAACCGACTCTTACTTAGTTAAAATCATGGACGCAAATTTCATCACTGCATTGGCCGGGGTGCTCGGCTCAATGAGTGGCGCGCCGGCCGCGCTTGCCACCACGTGGCGATGAAAAAGACTGCGGTGATCATCGCGGGAGGCGGATTCGCCGGGCTGAGCGCGGCAATGTACCTGGATAAAAACCTGGCTCGCCGCGCAGACGCTGAAGTTACTCTGATCAACCGTGAGAATTTCATTCTGTTCACGCCGATGCTGCACGAGGTCGCCGCCGGCGATCTTTATCCGGGCGATATTGTCAATCCGCTCCGCCGTATTCTGCGCCACGTGAAGTTTGTTGAAGCGGAAGTTCAGGCGATTGACCTTTCGGAGCGGCGGATTCGATGCGTCGGCGGCGTTGCCCAGCTCGCACTTGAGTTTGAGTTCGATCACCTACTCCTCACTCTCGGCTCGGAAACAAACTTCTTCGATCTTCCCGGGGTAAGTGAATGGGCCGTGACGATGAAAAGCATGTTTGACGCAGCGATGCTGCGCAATCGCATCCTTGCCTTATTAGAAGAGGCAACTCTGCAGACCGATGTCGCAGCCCGCCGGCGGATACTAACCTTTGTCACAGCCGGGGGCGGTTTCGCCGGCGCGGAAACAACCGGCGCAATCAACGACTTTGTGCGTGAGACGGTTCGATATTACCCCGATTTGAACGAAGAACTCATTCGGGTGCTTGTTATTCATCCGGGTGACTTCCTCCTGCCGGAATTGGGCCAAGAACTCGGTGATTACGCCGAACACAAGTTGCGTGAACGCAAGGTCGACGTGATCAAGGGCGTGCGCGTGGCGAGCTATGATGGCACGGTTATCACGTTAACTGACGGCAACAAAATTTCTGCGTCGACGCTCATTTGGACGGCAGGCGTAAAGCCAAGTCCAGTCATTGCACCGTTACCTTGCCAGAAGGAACGTGGCCGACTGTTAGTAAGCGAATACTTGGCGGCGACCGGGGTTCCCGGCTTGTGGGCGGCGGGCGATTGTGCGGCGGTGCCGATTTCAAACACGGATAAGTTTCATCCGCCAACCGCACAGCATGGGTTACGTGAGGGTCTCGTTGCCGCGAAAAACATTGCCGCTGTGGTTCTAGACCGGCCTTTAAAGCCCTTCACGTTTACAACACTAGGACAACTGGCGACCATCGGACGCCGCACGGGAGTGGCGATGGTATTCGGAATGAAATTTTCCGGCTTCATCGCGTGGTGCTTGTGGCGGAGCGTCTATCTCATGAAGCTCCGACGCCTTGCGAAGAAGTTGCGGGTAATGGTGGGATGGACGCTCGATCTGTTCTTCTCCAGAGACATCGAGCAGATGATCACCTTGCGCGACGTTCAAGCCGTGAGCGACCTAGCGAGGCGAATTCGCGCACGCGCGACAGGTTCAGGAACTCCCCTCTCTGCTTCGGAATCCCCTTCGTTAATAATCAATTAGAAAGAAAAGGTTAGCTTATGACTACTCTCACCGCATCTGCCGATATCGTTAGACCTTCTGTTTCTAACCAGCCGCTTTCTCCAGAAGAGCTGCGTAAAATGAATGCCTATTGGCGCGCCGCCAATTACCTCTCGGTCGGACAAATCTATCTGTATGCAAATCCGTTGCTGCGGGAACCTCTGAAACTTGAACACGTGAAGCCCCGATTGCTCGGTCACTGGGGTACAACCCCAGGACTGAACTTCATCTATGTTCACTTCAACCGACTGATTAAGAAGTACGACCTCAACGTTATTTACGTTTGCGGTCCGGGACATGGCGGCCCCGGGATGGTCGCGAACACCTATCTGGAAGGCACCTACACGGAATTCTATTCAGGCATTCAACAAAACGAAGAAGGTATGAGAAAACTGTTTAAGCAGTTTTCTTTTCCGGGAGGCATCCCCAGTCATAACGCGCCTGAGACACCAGGTTCGATTCATGAAGGCGGGGAATTGGGTTATGCCTTGGTGCACGCTTACGGTGCGGTCTTCGACAATCCCGATCTGGTGGCTTGCTGTGTGGTTGGCGATGGCGAGGCCGAAACTGGCCCGCTAGCTACGAGTTGGCATTCCAACAAATTTCTCAATCCGGCGCGCGATGGAGCCGTGCTGCCGATCCTTCACCTGAACGGCTATAAGATTGCAAACCCGACCGTACTTGGGCGCCTTGACGACGAGGAGCTAACTCAGCTCTTCCATGGCTACGGATACAAACCCTATTTCGTGGAAGGAGACGAACCGGAGCGGATGCATCAGCTCATGGCGGCAACCCTCGACACTGTGATCGAAGAGATCCGAGCCATCCAGAATGAAGGGCGCAGCAAGGAATCCGTAACGCTTCCAGTCTGGCCCATGATCGTCTTGCGGACTCCGAAGGGTTGGACTGGACCAAAGGTCGTGGATGGCAAGCAGGTCGAAGGGACCTGGCGAGCCCATCAAGTGCCGGTTACAGACATGGATACCAAGCGTGGGCACCTGAAAATCCTTGAAGAGTGGCTCAAGAGTTATCGCCCGGAAGAGTTGTTCGATGAGAAGGGCAAGCTCGTTGAAGAACTTTTGGAACTCGCGCC
>QHRO01000183.1 GCA_003220155.1 Verrucomicrobiota bacterium | reverse complement strand
GTCCACAAAATCGATTCACGAACCGGCGTGGTCGCTCCACCGATTCGCCAGCCTGCTGTCCACGTTTGCCGCCGTAGCAGGCGTCCCACGGCAAACGTCACGGTCAATTAAGCCGCGAGAGCGAGACCTTCGTTGTCTGCGTTTGTTTTTTGGTCCGGTTTTTAACGAGGCCAACGAACCATCCTCGACATGCCGTCTGCGCTTCCAACGATGAGTCGAAGCCAGTACGCCCCCTCTTTTTTGTGCTTGAACAGATACCTCTTTTTGGGGTCTTATGCAACAGGAACGCGAGATTTCGCAGAGGCGCGGCTCTAAAGTATAATTCCGGGAATGGCGATTGAAATGACTGCTCGATCCTTGGCCGATACGCAACAGGCGGATATGTCTTCGGGTGAAGCAATTCAGCCCAGGGAACTTTCGGGGCTTCCCGAGAGGTCGATACCGGTCTCGCGATTCTTGCGGCGCTCTCTGCGGTGGACGCGCCGAAACTTCAGTAGTCGCGCGAAGTTGCTTTCAGGTGGGGAGGTCCTCATTCTTTCAGCGCCAAAAAGCGGACGCACATGGATCCGGACATTTCTTTGTGCTTACTTATGCAAGCGGCATGGTCTTGAGTTCACCCTGCAGCCCGGGCGATACGATCATCCGGGATTTCCCCGGGTAATATTCTCCCACGATCGTTTTGAGCATCGGACAAAGGGCAATCGCTGGGACCGCTTGCGCGGCAAATATCTCGTTCCGAGAAGAGAACTTCGAAAAGCCAAGATTATCCTGCTCGTGCGGGACCCCCGGGACTGTTTCGTTTCGCTTTATTTACAAATGACGCGCCGCGATCCCAGCGCGGATGCAGCGTTGAAGCAAAAATCTGTCAGTGAACTCCTGCGCGACAAGAGATTTGGAATCCGCGGCATTGTTTGCGCAATGAACGACTGGCTTGACGAATTCTCAGGACGCAAGGATTTCACGATCATCCGGTACGAGGCGTTGCGGGCATCTCCAGCCGAACATTTTCGAGACCTGCTTGCCGTGGTCGGCGAAACAACGCCGGATATGTCGATATTTCAGGAGGCACTTGAGTTTTCTCGTTTTGAGAACATGCAAAAATTGGAAGCAGCCGGCGTTTTTGATTCCAAGATTCTGCATCCGGGTGACGTACGCGATCCGGAGTCGTTCAAAGTGCGTCGCGGAAAAGTAGGTGGTTATCGGGAGTATCTTTCGGCCGAGGATCTAGAGTATGCTGCGGATGCATTGATGAAGCTTGATCGCCGGTTCGGCTATAGCTCCTAAGAGAATCTCACACCGCAGATTCACGCCAGCGCTCCTCGCAACGGCCAGTCGTTTCTGATTCCGGCTTGGCGCTGCCAAGCAAGCCGGAGCCGGAAAGGCGGTGCCGCGACGACATCAGTTGGGATCGAGCGGTGTTCTGACCCCAGTTGCGGGGAGGTCCAAAAAGTGCTTGCATTCTATTTCCTATTGAATTAGTAGAGTTTCAAAATCATATTAGTTAGTAGACATTGAACGAATGAATGGAGGACTAAACATGAAACCGATAGTCGGATCGATTTGCTTGGCTTTATTCTGCAGCGGCTTGGCTTGGTTCGAATATGAGATGGTGCTGCGCTTCGGGAGTATGCCGATTCTCTTTGCGGTGGCGTCTGTTTTGAGCGCGTTCTTGGTCGCCCTGCTTCGCGCGCCGGAGGGCGATGAGCGCCCTGATGGATTTCATGTTCGAACGCGTAACCGACGGTTCAGTAATATTCGCCGCATCCGGTTATTGCAACCTGAACGTGCCCGAAGATGGCGTTGAAGTTCCGAGCGAAGCGCTCGTAGCGCAAGACATGAAACTTTCCAAACGCGGCGAATATGCGCTTCGCGCGCTAATCGATCTCGGAATCGCTTCCGAACTCGGTTGGCCCATGCTGCAGGTAAGTGAGCTCGCGGCAAAAGAAAAACTGCCAATCAAATTTCTCGAGCAGATTTTTATGCAGCTCAAGGCGGCCGGGTATGTGAAAAGCAGACGCGGGAAGTTTGGCGGTTACTCACTTGCACGGCCGATGAGCAGGATAAAATTCGGCGCCGTCATTCGATTGATCGACGGGCCGCTGGCGCCGATCCGGTGTGTGAGCACCACGTCCTACGCGCGCTGCTCCTGCCCGGATGAAGTGCACTGCGGTCTGCGAATGTTGATGTTTGACGTCCGAAACGCAATCAGCGCAATCCTCGATCGCTTCACTCTTGCAGATATCGTACAGATCACGCTGCGCAAATATCGTCGCGATAAAGTCGCGCCGCCTTTCCGTGATCGATCGATTCCACTGGCGTCCATCTTGGCCAAAAAGGGCGATTCGCTGGTCCATGGCAAAAGCAAGGTGGAGGCATTGAAGCAAGTTTCAGGGTCTCGAGGGAGCCAGTCACAAAACGGCCGCGGGAAGACCGCGGCTAAATAGGAGAAAAAGATGTCGATTAGAAAGCATTTTTTTAGCCAGATCAGCGTTGTCGTTTCGATACTGCTGTTAACAACGATCCAACCGCTGGCTGCGGAAAGCCCCTCCGACGCCAAGCGCATCGAGGAACTCGAGCGCACGGTTGCCGAGCTCAAAAAGGAAGTCGCCGAGTTAAAGAAGAAAGAGACTACGTCTGTCTCTGAGGGGAAAATGAAAACCAAAATCAGTTATGACGGAAAGACCTATGTGGAAAAGGCGGTGGTCGAAGAAGCGAAAACGCCGATTTACGTCCAGCAGCGGGGACCGGAGTTAAAGCTTGTACTCGGCGGGTTCGTTCAGGTGAATTTTGAAGATGGCGACGTCTCCGCCTTCGAAGGCCGGTTTGGCCAGACTGCGATAAAAGATCGGTTTCGGCTGCGACGGGCGCGGATCAATTTGACTGGCGACTTTGCGGAGCAATTCGACTTTAAAATGGAAGGCGATTTTGGGCAGAGCGATGGTACTTCCGGCAACAGGACCGCCTTTTCCGCAACAGACATTTGGGTCAACTGGCATCAAATCCCAGCGCTACAAGTCAAGGTCGGTCAGTATAAAGCGCCATTTGGCCTGGAGCAGCTGACGCCTGATACTAGCTTGCTCACGATCGAACGCACGTTGCCAACTGGCGCAATCACGCCAGATCGGCAAATCGGTGCTGAACTTTGGGGAAAACCATTCACCAGCATTTGGCCTGAGCAGAAGGACCTGCTGACCTACTACGCGGGCATTTTCAACGGCAACGGTCGCAACATCACCGTCAACGACAACAACAACTTTATGTTTGTGGGTCGTCTGGAGTTGCAGCCGTTTAAAGGTAAAATCGCTGGTCAGAAGTCCTTTCTTAAGCTGGGCGGTGACGTGCTCAACAGCCGTGATGAACAAGGGGTGAATATCTCGCAGTCGAGCAACTTGCTGGTAAACGACGATGGTTCTCTCTCGCCCTTTGTCCTACCTAGCGCGGATCAAAGAACCGCTTGGAGCGTGGACGCCTGGCTCGAGGTGGGTCCCTTTGATTTAATCGGTGAATACCTCCAGGAACGCGTACAAGATCGCACTGTAAACGGAGTGCCTCCCGAGTTCGCCAACTTCACGACCGACGGATTCTATGTAACGGGCGCTTATTTCCTGATCCCGAAGAAGCTGCAGGCTGTGGTTCAATGGCAGTATTTAAACCCCGGGCAAAAGGGAAACGACGGGCTCTATTCGATCCTGGGAGGCCTCAATTACTACATCCATGGAGACGATCTGAAGCTGATGGTCAACTACATTCATACCTGGTCGGATTTTCGCCAAGCGAATCCTGAATTTGGGGAAGACCAATTCGATGAAGTGATCGGGCGTGTTCAACTAATGTTCTAGATCGAAGCAAACCGGATTGGAGCAAACGAAAAATATGAAAGAGACATTCTTGAGTAAACTGCGCGAGTTATGGGCGATTCGCCGGCGCTGCCAACAGATCCACCTTCAACAACGACGGAATCGACGTCCGCAATCAACTAAATTTTATGCCGAAATGCGGCGACTTACTAAAGTCCCATTGCCAAAAACACGGTAATTCTGTACGTCTTTCATCGTTCAGTGAACTCGCACTGACGAGAGAAGGGCCGCAGCGGCTTTTGTTCCCGGTAGGCAGTTATTCTATGAGAATATGAAAACAAGAGCACTGATCGCAGTTGTCGGAGCATTGGCGGTTTTCTTGCCAAATAGCCGTGCGGAGGAAAAAACCGTGATTCGGTTCGGGCATTTTCCAAACATCACTCACGCGCAGGGAGTCATCGCACATGCCCTCTCTCGGCAAGGCAAGGGGTGGTTTGAAAAATACCTCGGACCGAATGTCGAAATTCAGTGGTTTACGTACAATGCGGGGCCATCGGCGATGGAAGCGATCTTTGCAAAATCGCTTGACGTCACCTACGTCGGCCCTGGTCCTGCGCTCAACGCGTACTTGAAATCGAACGGTGAAGAAGTCCGCGTAATCTCCGGTGCAGCCAATGCCGGCGCCGCTTTGGTAGTGAAAGCCGATTCGCCTATCAAGACGCCGGCGGATTTTCGCGGTAAAAAAATCGCCACACCTCAGCTCGGCAACACACAGGACATTTCATGCCGGGCATGGTTGAAAGCACAGAACTTCAAGGTCACGCTGACCGGCGGCGATGTGACGGTTATTCCAACCGCAAACCCGGATCAGCTGGGACTCTTTCAACGTGGCGGAGTTGATGCTGTTTGGACAGTCGAGCCGTGGGTCACTCGTCTCGAGCGCGACGCGAATGGGCGCGTTTTTCTCGAAGACAAGGACACGATTACTACGTGGCTTGTTTCTAGTGTGAAGTTTCTGCGTGACCGGCACGAATTGGCGAAGAAGATCGCAGACGCGAACGTGGAATTAACCAAATGGATTCAGCAGAACGAAGCAGAAGCACAAGAGTTATTGATCGAAGAATTGAAGGCCGAAACACGGGCCGACTTTTCGCCAGACGCTGTCGCGCAAGCGTGGAAGCGTATTCAGTTCACCAGCGAAGTATCGCGCGATTTGGTTGCTAAATCGGTGCAAGATGGCAGAGACGCAGGTTTTCTAAAAGGCTCGACAGATACGTCCAAGCTGATCGAAGCTCCGTAATGCTCCGGGCTGGCCGCCACCGTTCCTCAGCGACTGAGGAGCTCCAGATCATCCCGCCCTCGAAGCTCTCGGTCGAAGGCGTGTCAAAAAGCTTTCGCAGCGCTTCAGGCAACGTTCTGGCGCTTGATCGGGTGAGCCTGAAAGTCGCCGAAGGCGAATTCGTGTGTCTTGTCGGCGCGAGCGGCTGTGGCAAAACGACCTTGCTCAACATTATTGCCGGTCTGGAAAAAGCGGACGGCGGCACAGTGCTGGCGGACGGAAAGCCAGTGGCTGGACCTGGCCGCGAGCGGCTCGTCATGTTTCAGGAACCGGCGCTCTTTCCCTGGCTGGATGTG
>QHRO01000182.1 GCA_003220155.1 Verrucomicrobiota bacterium | reverse complement strand
CACGAGATTTCATTGGCCAATGGCGCGCAGAGCGCGCTGGAGATGGTCGAGTCGAAGGAGTTCGATGTTGTCTTGAGCGACATTGGCCTGCCAGACGGGAGCGGCTACGAGGTGATCGCTCAGGCCAAACGAAAACAACCAGTCAAAGGAGTTGCCCTTACTGGATTTGATAAAGAGGAAGACATCAGGCGAAGCAAGGAAGCTGGCTTCGATTTCCACCTTGCCAAACCGGTCGACTTCCACGAGCTACGCACGATTCTCGCGCAGGTCGGTTCGTGACTTCTTACCTCTGACCACTGAATCTCTGCTGACTCTGCCGCAGCCCTGCGATCTTGATTCGCGATAATTTTGCAGTCGTGATTTAGTGACTTCTTGTGCCCTGCACCTTGGGATTCGTGAGGCCGGAACAGTGTTGCAGAGTAGCAGTGTTTAACGAATTCCTACTCATCGTAGCACGAACGCACTGGATCACTGCTGCAATGCTGCAAGGCTACGGGGTAGCAGGGTTGCAGGGCTGCAGCGCGCTGCGGGAAGCCTTCTTTTCTAACGGGAGTGCGGCCCACCCCTGGGTGGTAGAGGCCCCGCACAGGAAGGCGGCCCTTTCGATATAAAGGTATAAGAAAATTTTGTTCTAAGAAGTTCACGGGGCGCTGTGTTCGACAGAGTCAGCTTTGCTCTCGACGGTCGGCAGCCTTATTGAAAGTATCCTTGTGCAACATTTCTGCGCGAATCGGTATGCCCGCTGAGGTTAAAAAAGAGATCGAACTTGAGATCGCGCATGTGCTCTTTCTCGACATTGTCGGTTACTCTAAGCTCTCGGTTAACGAGCAGCACGCCCGGGTTGAGGAACTGAACCAGGTTGTTCGTTTTTCCGGACAATTCCGGAAAGCCGAAGCGGCCGGTCGCCTTTTAAAGATCCCCACCGGCGACGGCATGGCGTTAGTCTTTTATAAAAGTCCCGAGGAGCCGGCGCAGTGTGCGGTAGAGATCAGCCGCGCGCTCAAGGGCAATGCGCGTCTGCAAGTTCGGATGGGCATTCACAGTGGCCCCATCAGTGGCGTGGTCGACGTGAACGAACGCACCAACGTGGCTGGTGCCGGCATCAACATGGCGCAGCGGGTGATGGATTGCGGAGACGCCGGGCACATCCTTCTCTCCCATCATGTGGCTGAGGACTTGGCAGAATACGAGCGCTGGCGACCGTTTCTGCACGATATCGGTGCATTCGACGTAAAACACGGAGTGCGTGTAAGCGTTACGAACCTCTACTCGGATGAGGTGGGTAATCCGCAACTGCCAAGCAAACTCGCAGCAGTTAAGAAACACAGCGCTCATCGCTGGGCCGAGATTGCAGTCGCGCTACTCGTGCTGGGAGCGATTGTCGGCGGCACCTTTTTCTTTTTGCGTCGCCCGATGCGCTCGGTGTCGGGCATCGTCGATAAAAGCATCGCCGTGCTGCCTTTTGAAAACCTCAGCAGCGAAAAGGAGAACGCCTATTTTGCCGACGGCATCCAAAACGAAATCCTGACTGACCTAGCGAAAATCGCCGACCTCAAAGTAATCAGCCGGACTTCAGTCACGCCATACAGGGCAACTGAAACGCGCAAACTGGGCGAGATTGCTCAGCAACTTGGCGTTGCCCATTTGGTGGAAGGCAGCGTGCAGCGCGTGGCCAATCGCGTGCGGGTGAACGCGCAACTGATCGACGCGCGTAATGACGCGCATCTCTGGGCGCAAACCTATGACCGCGATCTGGCTGATGTTTTCGCGATCCAAAGTGAAATTGCCAAAGCGATTGCCGACCAGCTGCAGGCGAAACTTTTGCCCAGCGAAAAGGCTGCCATTGAAAAACGGCCCACCAGCGATCTTGTTGCCTACGATCTCTACACTCGCGCCAGGGAACTGGTCGGCAATGTGACCGATCCGGCTACCACCCAGCAAAAGCTGGTCGCCGCGATCGCGCTTTTGCAGGAAGCGGTTGCACGAGACCGGCAGTTCGCAGTTGCCTGGTGTTTGCTTTCGCGACTCCACGCCCGCATGTATACCGCGGGGTACGATCACACGGTCGAGCGGTTCAAACAGTCGTATGCTGCAATCGAGGCCGCCTCGCGTTTTGACCCTGATGCCGGGGAGCTTCACCTCGCGCTGGCAAATTATTATTATGAATCGGCGCGTGATTACAGCCGCGCGCTTGATGAACTGGCCGTAGCTCAGCGAAAACTGCCAAACAGCGCAGAGGTTTTCCAGCTAAGCGGTTACGTTCAACGCCGCGCCGGGCAATGGGAAGAAGCCACCCGAAGTCTCGAACGCGCCATGCAACTTGATCCGCGCAACGTACATACCTTGCAGCAGCTGGCGCTCACTTATCAGCCGCAGCGTCGTTATCAAGACCAGGCACGTATTTATGATCGTGTGCTTAGCCTCATTCCCGGCGATGGGTTCACACGTGGCTTGCAAGCCTTGGTTCCCGTGGATTGGAAAGCTGATCTTCGCCCCTACCAGCGCTTGATGGCAGAGTTAACTACCACCGACCCGCAAAAGGCCGCCGAAGCTGACGATATTAACTACACCATCTGCGAGCGCACGCCGGAAGCCTATGGTCGTGGCCTGAAGCATTATCCGCAAAACGGTTCTGTAAATAACGGCATCAACTACCCGCACGCTTATTTCGAAGGTGTCGTTGCCATCTGCGAAGGAGACCGGGATAAAGCGAGGAACGCCTTTAACGTCGCGCGCGGCGAGATTGCTGCAGTGGTCGCCCGAGATCCGGGATTCGCTCCGGCAATCAGTTTTCTCGGCATGATCGATGCGGGATTGGGGCGGAAAGAGGAGGCGCTGGAGGAGGGTCGTCATGCCTGCGAATTAATGCCACCCTCCAAGGACGCGATTGATGGCGTCGTGCTGGCTGTGAATCTGGCGCAGATCTACGTCTGGACAGGCGAGAAGGATTTGGCCATCGAGCGACTTCAAGCTGTCGAACGTTTGCCCACTTATCTCAGCTACGGGCTGTTGGAGCTACAGCCAATTTGGGACCCACTACGCGGCGATCCGCGCTTCGAGAAAATCGTCGCCTCGCTCGCGCCGAAACAATAGCGATTAATTTTTCGGACAAATTCTGCCGCTCACTCCTGCGCTGCTCCGGCTCGATCCAATGTTCGATCCGCTCCGGAACGATCCGCGTTTCCAGAAACTCGCTTCCACTGCACCGGAAACGGCGGACAAATAAGCCGACGGTATCTCGCCTTGGTCGGCATCTGGCCATTATCAACCGCTCACGGTAAATTCCGCGGGCGATCTACCTCTCTCCGAACGGTGCTTTTGTCGCCGCCGCAACGTTTCGAATGCCGTCCAGCAGAAAGTTAGCCAGACGACACTAGCTGCGAAAGCGCCGAGAACGTCGCTAAGAAAATGTGCGCCAAGATAGACTCGCGTTAAACCGATCAGCAGGATAACGAGCCCCGCCGCGATGAAATAAGCGAACGCTGCCCCGGTAGTGCTCACGGTTTTCGCGAGGAATAACGCGAGCAAGCCGAAAAGCACGGTTACGCCCATGGTATGGCCACTCGGAAATCCGTAGCCCGTCAATGTGACAAGCGGATTTTCCAGCACGGGGCGGTGACGATGGAAAAGATGCTTGAGCAGAACATTGAGCAAGCTCTCGCCGGTCATCGTGACCGCGAACAGAAACAAATTGAACCAGGCTCGACAGACGATCAAAACGAGTGCGACAGCCACTGAGAGGATTGTTAATCCCAACGTTGAGCCGAAAAACGTGATCGCCTTCGCGACATGGGTAAGCGTCGTCGTCGCGTGCTGGTGAAACCAAACCGCCACGCGCTGATCGAACAGCACCAGCGGATTGTCGGGCGACAAATCCTCCGCAATAGCTCCAAACCACCAGCCGGCCAGCAGAACGACCAAAACTCCGATGGTCAGGTGCAGCCCTGCGTAACCCTCCGGCGAAAGACGGTTCTGCAGAAACTGTCTCTGTTTCTCGAACCGTTGGTTGCTCATTCGCCGATCCAACCATTCTCCCTGCGGAGAAAACGCATTGCAAGCTGTTGCCGATTGGATCGTAAGCCGCTCACGATGCGCCGCGCACGGTTGCGCAGTCGATTCAGAAGTCCCCTCTTCGCTCGGACTGCCGGCGGAGGGGATCGAACCCACACGATCTTGCGATCACTGGATTTTGAGTCCAGCGCGTCTGCCAGTTCCGCCACGCCGGCGCGAAGAAATCAAGCTACAAAAGAGAAGCGTAAGCTCAAGCGCGAGTAGATGACCTCGCCGCTCAGTACTCGTCACATCGTTTCGAAAACAAAATTCGACGATTGAACACCGCGTGGTGGTCCAAAAATTTCCCGCAAAACAATTGCCGTTCGCACCGCGTCTGGGGAACGCAAAGTTCGTTTCCAAATTGCGTCGGCCGATGCGCGGACGCTCGGCTGATCATCTGCTCGTGCGATGGCCAGCTTCGTCGCCGCCCCGGTTTGCGCTTCCTCTTGCGCGATCCACGCACCCGGCTCCTTGGCTTCGGCCGGAACCGGTGGAACAACAACGGGCTTGATCTCAGGCGGCGCAATTTTCGTGGGCTGTTGCAACACCACGATTTCCTTTGCCTGCTCCCGCCAGGTGCGGAATTCCGGTTTGCCGAAAGGCCGCACTGATGCCGGAGGCTGGACCGGTGCAAGTGGCCGCGGTGGAATTTGCCTGCGCGGCTGGACTTTCGGCGGTGGCGCGGCTCCCGCGGGCTGGCCCAGCGCTTCCAGGAATTCCCGGACGCGCTCCTCATCGGTTTTCGGTCGCGTTCGCTGAATGGGCTGTGGCATTTGAGGCTGTGGGGGCGGACGTTGCGGAGGTTGACCTCGTCGTTGCGATTGTTTCTTCGACTCCTCGGAGATGCGCGAAATCAGCCGCGAGATACCAATGATCGCGGCGATGATGATGAAAATGATGTTTTGATCCCAATGCATGGCTGGCGCGCGTTAAAAAGTTAAAT
>QHRO01000181.1 GCA_003220155.1 Verrucomicrobiota bacterium | reverse complement strand
GATCGAAACGATACCAGATGGCCTAAATTCTGGGCCATCTTCAAATCCCATCAAAATGGTCGGAGAAGAATTTTAGCCAATGGCCTTGGTACTGTAAGAAACTGTTGAACAAGTCATTAGATGGTCGATTAAAAGCTGCAAATTGCGGAAGAAATAGGGGCCAAAAATTCATGGCACAGATAGTGGTAATAGGGCGTACGTGAGTTCGTCGAAGGAAAAGAAGGACGCAGATTCTGGGGAGCGTGGAGCTCAACGGCAGAAGCGTTCGAAAGATAAGCTGATCCGTTTGGACGACCTGATCCCAGACGAGAAGGTTGTAGGCGGCGGCAAATATTTCGGCGCGGCTGACACACCCCAAAACCAAAAAAACAACTAACAAACTAAGAAAGGTAATATGAGCGAAGAGAAGAAAGACAAACCGCAAGTTGATGTGCGTGATCTGAAGCCAACTAAAGACGCCAAGGGCGGTGGCAAGACGCAAAGCACCCGTAGCGGGCAAAGTACAACCAGGAACCAGTAACCCCGTAATCATTCGCCAGCGTCGCGCAGCGGTTTGAATCCGCTGTGCGGCCTGGGAATTCTTGGTTCTCCTCAAACAAGAATTTCCGCAGCCGGAATCTAGTAGCCATGCCTTGAGCCGCGCGAGCGGGTGTCGATCCCGCAGCGCGGCTCAATTTTTTTTCCACAATAGTATGCTCCTACGTCGCGACGATGTGTCAGCGGTAAGATGAAATACGAGGATCGAGCGTAAGAAATTGCCGCAAGTTTGCGGTAGCGAAATTGGCGCGGCCGGAATTCAGAACAGCGCTGTTTTCTGAATATGGGCGGGGCGAATGGGTGGACCTATTTGCCTACAATTCGCCGTAGTTTTCCTGAGCGCGAGAGGCATGATTTCACCGGTCACCTTCAGAGCGTAAATACTGGCTTCTGTATTGACCGCCGGGCCCGTCCATTTTTAGCACACCGTCTTTTTGTCAGGGTAATTCCGATCGCGCTTCTGCTCATATTTTTGGTCGCGGCGCTTTGGGATCCGTCGACTTGCATGGTTGACCAGCAACGGGGAAAAGCGCAAAAGTTTTGTCCCTGGCCAATTGTGGCATGGGCGCCGCTGTGGATATTGGAGTGATCCGTGAGCACGTACTGGGCTTTTTATCGATGCCGCTGGCGCGGCGGTTACGACTTTCGGAGACGAATTTATTTATGCAGGCGTTGGGCGCTATTCGTCTGGCGCGCCGCAGCGGAAACAGTATCCTGCGCATCGGACGATTTTGTTGGCGAATTTGCCTTGGGGGAGGAGGTAGCGGTGGGATACCAGCGCAACGAATTGGCTAAGGCGTAGTTTAATAAAAGCGAGGTGGTATGCTTGTTAGCTGGGAATAGGACCAAGGTCCCATTGCTGCGACATGCGTCCGTAGTAATGACTGCTACTGTTCTTTTTAGACAAACCTAAAAAGCCTAAAAAATAAGACCGAAAACTATTGACGAGCAATCGTTAAAGTTGTAGCTCTAGTAAGCGTGGAAATTATAGCGTGTCCGCGTGGGAGAGTGACCGCGACCTTTAGTGTGGGAAAGGTTCTGGCCAAGAAATGACGCCAGCAACCACGGGCGGCAGCGTGTCTCGATCTCTCTTGGATCCCTGGGGCAAGAGAAATCAAAAAAAATCATGGAAGGCAGAATAAACAAAGTTCAAAAATCGAATCGTGAACCGCGTGTCAATCGCGTTGCGCCGGCGAATGGGAATGGAGAAGCGACCCCTGAGGTTACGCGTTTTCTCCATCAACTCGTCACCGAAGTGGCACGGGTTCATCGCGGCGATTCCGAAACGGCGTTTCCTTCGAATCCGTGCTCGCCCGCGGAACTCGCAGCCGCCTTGCCCATTTGGAAAAGATTCATCGATCTGGCCGTGGTCACGCTCCTATTCCCGGTGTGGCTGCCGGTCATGACGTTGGTCGCACTGTGGGTCGCGGTCACGTCGCCTGGACCAATTTTTTATCGGCAACCGCGGATCGGATTCAAGGGTCGCCGTTTCATGCTCATAAAATTTCGCACCATGAAGGTGAATGCCGAGACTCATATTCATGAGGCTTACCTTGAGCATTTGATTGTTAGCGATCGTCCGATGATCAAATTGGACGCAACCGGAGATCCGCGTCTCATCCTTGGCGGGAAGTTTTTGAGAGCAACTGGTCTCGATGAATTACCGCAAATTTTCAATGTCCTGAAGGGAGAAATGAGTTTGGTCGGACCGCGACCTTGCACCGTTCTTGAATTTGAACGTTATGCGCCGGAACAACGGGCGCGCGTAAACGCCCTGCCCGGCCTCACCGGGTTGTGGCAGGTCAACGGTAAAAATCGGACAACGTTCCGCCAAATGATCGAGATGGATATCTTTTACTCGCGTAACATTTCTCTTTCATTGGATATAAAGATCATCCTGCGAACTCTGCCCGCGATCGTCGGCCAGTTTTTCGACTCTGTGCAACCATTGCCACGTTCTGGTGCTCAACCCACCCCGCCGGTAAAGACTTAAACGGCCAAACATGTCATCACCCATTAATGTTGGGGTAATCGGGTGCGGGTACTGGGGCCCGAACCTCGTCCGTAATTTCAAGGCGCTTACCAGTTGCCGTCTCAAGGCGATTTGTGACGTCAATGAGAGTCGATTGCGCCATTTGCGCACGTTGTATTCCGACATCGACGCGCACACCGATGCCGCCACCTTAATCAACGATCCTGAAGTCCATGCTCTCGCCATCGCCACGCCGGTCGCCTATCATTACAATCTTGCCAAAGCGAGCTTGCTCGCCGGCAAACATACGCTGGTGGAAAAGCCCCTCGCTGCATCTTCGGCAGAGTGTGAGGAGTTGATCGAAATCGCCGACGAAAAAGGTGTTGTGCTGATGAGCGGCCACACTTTTCTCTACTCTTCTTCCGTCAGGAAAATCTGCGACATCATTAACGCCGGCGATATTGGCGACATTCGCTACATCAATGCGCGCCGCCTTAACCTGGGATTATTTCAAAAGGACATCAACGTCGTTTGGGATCTGGCGCCACATGATATTTCTATCATCCTGCACATCCTGGGTGAATTGCCACTGACAGTGAATTGCCAGGGCAACGCCCACGTGACCTCGGGAGTTGAAGACGTCACAAATCTTTCGCTTTCCTTCCGTAACAAGAAATTCGCGACCATCCAAAGTAGTTGGCTGGAGCCGCGGAAGGTTCGGGAAATGACCATCGTCGGAACGCGGCGGATGATCGTTTACGATGATCTACAGCCATTGGAAAAAATTCGAATTTATGACGTGCGAGTCGATCGCCCGCCGCATTACGATACCTTTGCCGAGTTTCATTACTCCTATCATTACGGGGACAGCTATATTCCCCACATTCAGCAAGAGGAACCGTTGAAGGTAGAGTGCCAGCATTTTATCGATTGCATCGAAAGCGGAATGGAGCCGACGACCAGCGGCCGCGCCGGCTTGGAACTGGTCACTATTCTGGAAGCGGCAACTGCTTCGCTCAAAGCAAATGGCGCACCGCTGAATTTCCTTCGCAAACGCGATGATGGCGTCGTGCCGCCGCGCCCGAGGCAAAGTCGCGGCGCCGTTCAGGTCGGACCTCTGGCCGTATGAGCGACGCCCGTGGGGCAAACCAACTAATCGCGCCAGACGTAAAGCTAGGGCGCGACGTGCGCATCTTTGGTTTCGTCAACCTCTATGGCTGCGAGATTGGCGACGAGACCAAGATTGGATCTTTTGTCGAGATCCAAAAAAACGCCAGAATCGGCGCGCGTTGCAAGATTTCGAGTCACACTTTTATTTGTGAAGGCGTGACCTTGGAAGACAACGTCTTTATCGGGCACGGTGTCACCTTCATCAACGATCGCTATCCGCGCGCAACCAACGGCAATGGCCAGTTGAAGACCGAAGATGATTGGAGGTGCGAAGTCACTCGTATCAAACGCGGCGCCTCGATTGGTTCGGGCGTAACTTTGCTTGGCGGAATCACGGTTGGCGAGAACGCAATCGTTGGCGCCGGTAGTGTTGTCACCGACGATGTCCCCGCCAATGCAACTGTTGCCGGAAACCCCGCCCGCCTGCTTAAGAATCGTTTTCCCTCTACCGATGAAAGTCCCATTCTTAGATCTTAAAGCCCATCACGCTCCTTTACGGGGCCATTTCAAAACCGCTATCGCCGAAGTGATCGATAGCGGCATTTTCGCTGGCGGCCCTGCGGTCGCAGATTTTGAGGAGGCATTCGCTGCCTTTTGCAAATGCGACTATGCGGTTGGTTTAGGTAGCGGAACCGAAGCCGTTTGGCTGGCGTTGCTGGCCTGCGGCGTCGG
>QHRO01000032.1 GCA_003220155.1 Verrucomicrobiota bacterium | reverse complement strand
CACGGGGAAGCATGGCGAGTATAAAATTACCTTCGATAAAGATGGCCGTAAAACATCGGAAAAAATCGTCGCGCCGCCTATTCCCGGTCACACGGTTGTGACCACACTAGATCTGCGTTTGCAGGAACTGGCTGAGAAAGCGCTTGAGGCTAAAGCAAAGCGCGGCGCGATCGTAATCATGGATCCGAATAACGGCGACATCCTCGCGTTAGCGTCATGGCCAAATTACAATCCAAACCTTTTCGTCCCGTCGATCTCGCCGGAGAAGTTTAAGGCCTTGCAGGATGATCCCGGGATTCCGCTGTTACCACGCGCATTTCGTTCATCCTATCCCCCAGGGTCGACCTTCAAGGTTGCCGTCGGCATCGCGGCATTGGAAAGCAGCGCGGTTACTGCCAGCGAGCAATATCAATGCGTCCCATCGATCCAGATTGGTAACTTGACCTTTCACAATTGGAAGAAAAGCGATCGTGGTTTCCTCAATTTCGTCCAAGCCCTCACCGAATCGTGCGACACATGGTTCTACCAAGTCGGAATAAAGACTGGCGCTGACCCGATTATCGATTGGGCGCAAAGACTTGGTTTCGGCGCCAAATGCGGAATCCCGATTCGCGGGGAAGCAGAAGGCCGTGTTCCTAACGACTCATATATGAAAGCAACGCACGGCCGGAAGTTATTGAACGGCGACGTCGCCAATCTTTCCATTGGTCAGGGCGATACCCAGGTTACGCCACTGCAGATGGCGCAGGCGATGGCGATCGTCGCCAACGGTGGCATCTTTTATCAGACGCGGCTGGTCCAGCAGGTGCAGTCAATCGACGGCGGAATCGTTACTGCTTATAATGTGCGCGAGAAAAGAACACTCAATTTTTCCCCAGAAACGATGGCGCAGCTTCGCACGGGAATGGTCGACGCGGTCAATGCTCCTGCCGGAACGGCGCATGCCGCCAGCCTGGATACCATAACGGTGGCTGGCAAAACCGGCACTGCCCAGTGGGGGCCGAAAAATAAGGAGCGAACGGCAGCGTGGTTTGCCGGTTATGTCCCCGCGGAAAAACCGCAGTACGCCTTTGCTGCCCTTTACGAGGGCGACGTGGGGGTGAAAGCGCACGGTGGCACTGTGGCCGCGCCGATGATTGCTCAAGTTCTGAAGGAGGTTTACAAAGGTGAGCAGACTAACGGCCATCGCCATCGCCGGACTCAACCGGAGGAGTCGCCAACCGTTCGCCGGGCCGAGCCAGTCGAGGAAGATTCCGGAGATTAACGAGAATTAGCAGGATGATCCGGGACTGATTATTTCTACCACGAACTAGACCAACCCCTGATCCATCATCGCATTGGCAACCTTAAGGAAACTCGCGATGTTGGCGCCGTTAACATAATTGCCCGGCGTCCCATACTTCTCGGCGGTGCGATCGCAAACCGCGTGGATGCTTTTCATGATCTTGTAGAGTCGCGCATCTACTTCCTCCCGTGTCCATGAAATCCGCATGCTGTTTTGCGCCATCTCCAACCCGGAAGTAGCAACGCCGCCCGCGTTGGCCGCTTTGCCGGGGCCATAGAGGATTCCGGCCTGGAGAAACCGATGCACCCCCTCGATCGTCGTCGGCATGTTCGCTCCTTCCGAAACGACATAGACACCATTCTTGAGCAGGTTGTCCGCGTCTTTCTCGTTAATTTCATTCTGAGTCGCGCTGGGAAAGGCGCATTGCGCTTTGGTATTCCAAAGCGGGTTGTGATCGAGCGTAGGATCGACCGGCGTGAATACTGTGCCCTTGAACTTGTCGGCGTATTCCGATATGCGGCCGCGCCGGACATTTTTTAGCTCCATTACAAATGCGAGTTTCTCCCGCGTAATCCCATCTTCGTCGTAAATGAACCCAGTGGAATCGGAAAGCGTGACCGGTTTGGCGCCTAACGAGTTTAACTTCTCGACCGTGTACTGCGCGACATTTCCGCTCCCCGACACCAACGCGATCTTGCCTTTGAGGTCTTCTTTGCGCGTCTTGAGCATTTCTTCCGCGAAATAAACCGCGCCATAGCCCGTCGCCTCCGGACGAATCACAGAACCGCCCCAGGTCAGGCCCTTGCCCGTCATCACACCCGTGAACTCGTTCTTCAACCGCTTGTACATCCCGAACATGAATCCGATCTCGCGCGCGCCCACGCCGATGTCGCCCGCCGGGACGTCCGTATCCGGCCCGATATGCCGAAATAGCTCGCACATGAACGCCTGACAGAAGCGCATCACTTCAAAGTCAGTCTTGCCCTTGGGATCGAAATCGGAGCCACCCTTTGCGCCACCCATCGGCAGAGTAGTCAGCGCATTCTTAAATACCTGCTCGAAGGCAAGAAACTTGAGGATACTTAAGTTAACGGTGGGATGAAAACGCATCCCCCCCTTGTAAGGGCCGATCGCGCTGTTCATTTGAATCCGGAACCCGCGATTGACATGAAGATTGCCCTGATCGTCTCGCCACGGAACGCGAAACATGATCACCCGTTCCGGCTCGATGATGCGTTGCAGGATTTTCTCGTGCCGATATTCGGGATGCTGCTCGAGAACAACCGAAAGCGAGTCGACCACTTCCTGGACCGCTTGATGGAATTCCGGTTCGGCCGGGTTCTTCGCCTTCACCTCGCCCATCAACTCGGCAACATAATCTCTCATGTGAATTCCTCGCTCAACGCGCGAGTCTTAGACGTATCTCTCAGGGAAGCCAAAGTCGAAAGGAAAAATTTACCATCATCCGCCAAATACGCGAGATGAGGCCAAAGTAATCCGCATATTACAATTTTAGCGTCATTTGGCGGTTTTGGCGGATGGATTTTAGCGGCGCGACTGCGCGTAATGTTCCACGCCTAGAAAATGCAGCGAGACATACGGTTCGTCGCCTACCACCCAGCTATCGTGGCCGGGCCCGATGTAAAACAAATCTCCCGCCCGCATCTCGTAGTAGCGGCCAGCCTGCATTCGACAAGCGGCGCAGCCGGATATGACCATGCTGACATGTTCGACTTCGCAAAGCGCCGCTCCGGTCGCCGCTCCCACATGCTCCGACCATTTCCATCCCGGCTCATAACTGGCCCCCCCGATTGTCATCGATCCGATCTTCACCGTTTCGAATTTTCCTTTTTCGAATGTGCGCACTTCATCGGGCTGCTCAAAGCGCTTGATCAACAAATCGTCATAGCTCGGTAACATTTCTGAATTTAATCGATGAGGAAGTCGCCTCGCAAGCGAGCGAGAATCAAAGGAGGGTCGCGTCGGGAACAAAGAGAATTGTCATCCGCTGAAGAGGCGAACGGGCTAGCTTTAGTGTCTGTTTAGCGTGTTGAGCGGACGAATTCTTTCCTAGAGCCTTTCGAAAATGGTTGGAGCTAGTGCAGGATTAATCTTCACACTTCGGACCGCAGTGGTTTCGAGCACTTTGCCGCTTTGGAGATCGGTTTCGCTCGATGCGAATGCAAATTGCACTCCGCCTATAGTCCGAAAATCGGAGCTGCGCTGCTCGATTGTCGTCGGTGTTGGATCGACATCCACGTGCAACGGCCCAACATCGCGGCGACGCGTGATTAACCAGTTTTTTGGATCGACAAAGAGTGTCATTAGGTAGCCATCACTTAGAGTTAACCGCAAGACGTAATACTGAATGCCATCAATGTTTTCTCGCCCGGCCAGCTCGATCCGATGGCCGCGTCTTTTCAATTCGTGCAAGCCAAACAATTTTCCAGATAACTCAATTCCGTGCCGCAGCGCTGCGGTCGCTTTCTCTGTCGCCACCTTCTGCGCAGCGCCTTTGCTTTCCGATTGCCACCCCTTTTGACCGTCAAACGCTTCCGTGAAGACACGTTCGCCACCAGCGTTGACATCTATCCTCATCTTGCCGGGCCGGGCCGCGAAGTAAGTGCCGTCTACTTCAAACTTCGGGTCGGCGATGTGAAGGTCGATCTCGATCGATTGGATCGCTTCGATCGCGGCGCGACCACCCATTGCTTTAGTGTGACGCTCGATCACTTCGTCAACCGTCGTTGGCGGGGAGCTGCTTCCAAACAACGCTGTTGCAACTACGACGACCGAGACTAAGCCCATCAGATCGCGTTGCCCATTCATGATCACTCGCGAATGACGCCGCCAAAGATGGGATTTGCCTAAAGATTGGTCCCCAATCCGCAGAAACGAAGCAGCCGGGCCATTTCTGACCCGGCTGCTGAATTTGTCCGGCGGTCATGGGCCGCCGCTATAGAGCTTTTAGTAATCCATGCCGCCCATGCCACCCATTCCGCCGCCGGGCATTGGAGGAGTTTTTTCCTTCTCCGGAAGCTCGGTGACGATGGCTTCAGTAGTGAGCAGCAGGCCCGAGATCGAGGCCGCGTTTTGCAAGGCACTGCGCGTGACCTTCGTTGGATCGACGATGCCCGCCTTTACCAGGTCGGCGTATTCGCCGGTGGCGACGTCGTAGCCTTCGTTGCCCTTGCGCGCCTTGACTTCTTGAACGATGAGCGCGCCTTCCTGGCCCGCGTTATCGGCGAGCTGGCGGGTCGGCTCTTCGATGGCCCGGCGCACGATTTGCACGCCCACCTTCTCGTCGCCTTCAAGGCCCTTGATATTATCGAGCGCCTTCTGCGCGCGAATGAACGCAACGCCGCCGCCCGGCACAATGCCTTCCTCAACGGCCGCGCGCGTAGCATGCAAGGCATCTTCCACGCGAGCTTTCTTCTCCTTCATCTCGGTCTCAGTGGCAGCGCCAACGTTGATCACGGCCACACCGCCCGCGAGTTTCGCCAGACGCTCCTGGAGTTTCTCGCGATCATAATCGCTCGTTGTCTCTTCGATCTGACGGCGAATCTGATTCACTCGACCCTGGATATCGTTCTGCTTGCCTTCGCCTTCGACAATGGTGGTGTTTTCCTTGTCGATGGTAACGCGCTTGGCCTTGCCGAGGTCGTCGAGCTTCACGTTCTCGAGCTTGATCCCGAGATCTTCCGTGATGCAACGACCGCCTGTCAGCACCGCAATATCTTCCAGCATCGCCTTACGACGATCGCCGAAGCCCGGAGCTTTAACCGCGCAAACCTGCAAGGTCCCACGCAGCTTGTTCACGACCAGAGTGGCGAGCGCTTCGCCTTCCACATCTTCTGCGATAATCAGGAGCGGACGACCAGCCTTCGCTACTTTTTCAAGTAACGGAAGCATGTCCTTCAAGCTCGAGATTTTCTTCTCGTGAATAAGGATATAAGGATTTTCCAGGGCCGCTTCCATCGCCTCTGCATTAGTGACGAAGTAGGGCGATAGATAACCTTTGTCGAACTGCATACCTTCGACTACATCCAAAGTAGTCTCTATCGACTTGGCTTCTTCGACGGTAATAGTTCCGTCCTTGCCCACTTTATCCATCGCGTCGGCAATGATCTCGCCGATCGTCTTGTCCCAGTTAGCTGAGACAGTTGCGACCTGTGCAATCTCAGTGCGATCACTGACTTTCTTGGAGATTTTCTTCAGCTCCTCGACGATCGCATCGACCCCTTTCATGATCCCGCGCTGTAGCGAAGTAGGGTTCGCCCCCGCCGTCACATTTCGCAGACCTTCCTTGTAGATAGACTCTGCCAGGACGGTCGCGGTAGTTGTACCGTCGCCGGCGATGTCCGAAGTTTTCGAAGCCACTTCGCGCACGAGCTGAGCGCCCATATTCTCATAGGGATCTTCCAGCTCGATCTCTTTCGCGACCGTGACGCCGTCCTTCGTGATCGTCGGGCTGCCGAATTTCTTATCGAGAATCACATTGCGACCGCTCGGTCCGAGCGTGGCCTTGACGGCCTTCGCCAGTTTCTCGATCCCGCGCAGCAATGCGTGCCGCGCGCTTTCATCAAATTGTAATTGTTTAGCTGCCATATTTTATGTTGTTGGTTGATAGTTGGTGTTTAAATCGACAATCAACCGATGATGCCGAGGATATCGTCCTCGCGCATGATCAGGTAAGTATCGCCGTCGATCTTGATTTCAGTGCCGCCGTATTTCGAAATCAGCACCTTGTCGCCGGATTTAACGGTGAAATCGACTTTCTTGCCGTTGTCGTCAATTTTACCGGTGCCAAGAGCGACGACTTTGCCTTCCTGCGGTTTTTCCTTCGCGGTATCTGGAATAATGATACCGCCCTTTTTTACTTCACTCTCTTCAATCGGCTGCACTAGCACCCGATCTCCAAGTGGTCTGACGTTAACTGATGCCATAGTCTTTTTCTTCACTCCTTTGTTTAATTAGGGTTGCTGTTGCTGCCGGGAACAGCTCGGGAGTTATCGAGCTGCTACCGACAAATTCGTCGTTATTTCTTCTTGTCTTCGTCAACTACTTCAAACTCTGCATCGACAACGTCGCCGTCGCCTCCGCGAGCGCCGGCGCCTTGTTCGGCGCCTGGACGGGCGTGCGTTTCAGGCCCTGGTTGAGGTCCGGCCTGCGGGCCCGCTCCAGCTGACGCTTGTTTGTAAAGTTCGGCGCTGACTTCCTGGAATTTATTTTGCAGGTCATCGTAGGTCCGTTTCATCGCTTCGGTATCGTTCTTGTTGATCGCTTCGCGCACCGCGGCGATGGCGTCTTCCACTTGCTTCTTCTTGTCGCCGGAAATCTTGTCACCGAGATCCTTTAACTGCTTCTCGCATTGATAAGCGAGGTTATCGGCGTTGTTTTTGATCTCGATCGCTTCCTTCGCCTTCTTGTCCTCCTCGGCGTGCAGCTCGGCTTCTTTCTGCATCTTCTCGACTTCATCCTTGGAAAGACCAGAGCTTCCGGTAATGGAAATCTTTTGTTCCTTGCCAGTGCCTAAATCTTTGGCGGAAACATGCAGGATGCCATTGGCATCGATGTCGAAGGTCACTTCGATCTGCGGAACGCCGCGCGGGGCGGGCGGAATCCCGTCGAGATGGAATGTCCCCAGGTTCTTGTTATCGCGGGAAAGTGGGCGCTCCCCTTGCAGCACCTTGATCTCCACTCCAGGTTGATTGTCGCTGTAGGTCGAAAAAATCTGCGATTTACGAGTCGGAATCGTGGTATTACGCGGAATCATCGGCGTAGCCACGCCACCGGCGGTTTCAATCGCCAGGGTAAGCGGAGTAACGTCGAGTAGGAGAACGTCCTTGACGTCTCCTTTAAGGACGCCGCCTTGAATAGCTGCGCCAACCGCGACTACCTCGTCCGGATTCACGCCCTTGTGCGGTTCCTTGCCAATTAAACTGCGCGCTGTCTCGATCACTTTCGGCATACGGGTCATGCCACCCACCAGCACGAGTTCGTTAATTTCCTTCTCCGAAAGCTTCGCGTCCCTCAGGCAGGCTTTCACCGGACCGACCGTGCGCTGGAACAAATCGTCGCAAAGTTGCTCCAGTTTTGAGCGGGTCAGCTTCTTCTGAATGTGCTTCGGTCCGCTCGCGTCCGCCGTGATGAACGGCAGATTGATCTCGTATTCCTGGGTCGAGGAAAGCGCAATCTTCGCCTTCTCCGATTCCTCCTTGATGCGTTGGATCGCGTCCGGCTGTTTCGTTAAGTCGATGCCGGTATCTTTCTTAAACTCGTTAACTACCCAATCCATGATACGTGCATCCCAGTCGTCGCCACCGAGATGGGTATCGCCATTGGTCGCTTTTACTTCGAAAACGCCGTCGCCAATCTCCAAAACCGAAATATCGAAGGTGCCGCCACCGAGATCATAGACGGCAATCTTCTCATCCTTCTTTTTATCCAAGCCATAAGCAAGTGAAGCTGCGGTCGGCTCATTAATAATTCGCAATACTTCCAAGCCAGCGATCTTACCCGCGTCTTTGGTCGCATTGCGCTGGGAATCGTTGAAGTAAGCAGGAACAGTGACCACCGCCTGAGTGATCTTCTCGCCCAGCTTCGCCTCCGCATCGCTCTTAAGCTTGGCCAGAATCATCGCGGAAATTTCCGGGGGCGAAAATGTCTTGCGCTCGCCATTTACCTCCACTTGAACG
Source organism: Verrucomicrobiota bacterium (assembly GCA_003220155.1). Taxonomy (GTDB): domain Bacteria; phylum Verrucomicrobiota; class Verrucomicrobiia; order Chthoniobacterales; family UBA10450; genus AV69. Next base: position 9,637 of record QHRO01000032.1, on the reverse strand, counting down.
TGGGCGTCGCCATTGGCGGCTTTCACTATTTTATAGGGCACGCGGTGTTCTTCCTCGTGCACTTCGTCATACTTGCGGCCCATAAACCGCTTGATCGAAAAAATTGTGTTCGCCGGATTGGTTACGGCCTGACGTTTCGCCGCCTGGCCCACCAGTCGCTCACCATTTTTCGAGAAGGCGACGATCGATGGCGTCGTCCTTGCGCCTTCGCTATTTTCCAAAACTACGGGGTCGCCACCTTCCATCACCGCCATGCAGGAGTTGGTGGTGCCCAAATCGATACCTAAAACTTTAGCCATTTGTGTGCAGTCCTCCAAGACCCTTTAGCAGCGACTGTTCCAGGAACTCCGGGCGAAGCGTAACTTCTTTTCCCATAAGAAATTATCACTGGAATTGCAATAGTGCTGATTCGGTAGAACGCGCCAAATTGACGCGAAATTTCCGCGCAGGAGCCGATCGATGCGTCAGCTCGTCACCTCGCTTGGTATACGCTCTGCTCAGTTACTAAACGATGAACCCTGTTCGTTCGCAGACAAGAAACGAAGCAGGGGACCTCCTCTTCAAGTGCCAGCACTGCGCCAGCTCGCTCGTGGTCAACGCGGCGGCCGCTGGAATGACTCTGAACTGCCAGCGTTGCGGTAAACCGACGCTTGTTCCAATGGTATCGGCGAGCGCCGCCTCGGCACCGCAGGAGCTCACCGATCTGCAGCGCAAGTTGAAAGAGAACGAATCGCAGCGCACCGAAATAACCGGTTACATCAATCAACTCAGCATTCAGCTCCATCGCTGGAAGCTGCGCTTGCAAACATTGAACGAACGCAAGACCGAGTTGGAAGAAGAGCTACGCAAGACTACGTAGCCGGGGCATTGGCGCGCGGCCGACGAATTATCGAAACATCGGCTGGAAGCCGACGCCAACCTTCACTACCGTTTGCAGGTGCGGCAATATCACGATCTTCTTCGTCTCGTCTTGGAGGAGGGGGTAGCGCGCAGTGATCGGACTGGAACCGGCACGTTGTCGATCTTCGGCGGGCAAGCGCGATTCGATCTGCGCGAACGTTTTCCTCTCCTGACGACCAAGAAGCTCCATCTCAAGTCGATCATCTACGAGCTGCTTTGGTTTTTGCGAGGTGAGACCAACGTTCGCTATCTGAACGAGCACGGCGTCACCATCTGGGACAAATGGGCAGATGAAAGCGGAAACCTCGGACGGGTTTACGGCGCACAGTGGCGCGATTGGCGCGGAGCAAACGGAATCCGCGTCGATCAGATCGACAAAATAATCTCCGAAATCAGAGAAAACCCATCTAGCCGCCGCTTGATTGTGAGTGCGTGGAATCCGGCCGAGATCGACGAAATGGCTCTGCCACCGTGTCACGTGCTTTTCCAATTCTACGTCAACGACAGCGAACTCAGCTGTCAGCTTTATCAGCGCAGCGCCGACTTATTTCTCGGCGTTCCGTTCAACATTGCGAGCTACTCGTTACTGACGATGATGATGGCGCAGGTTTGCGATCTCGCGCCCGGTGACTTCGTCCACACCTTTGGCGATCTCCACCTCTACCAGAATCACTTGGAGCAGGCGCGCGAGCAGCTTTCGCGCGAATGCCGGCCTTTGCCACGCATCCAATTGAATCCGGCAATCACCCGAATCGAGGACTTTCGCTTCGAGGATTTTACCCTCCTCGACTACAACCCGCACCCTTCGATCAAGGCGCCGATTGCGGTCTAATTACCTCCCATCTTTCGGCGATCGCCGGTGCGACTTTTCTCGCTCACGCGGGTTGAAGTAAATGTGAGGGTTCTGGGAGGATTTTCGATCTTGCTGCTATCGCTCGCATCAGTGAGGGCACAGGATGGAAGTCCGTCTCGCGTTGAGATCGATCTTCAACAACAGGCCGCTTTTCTGATTCGCGGACGCGGTCTAGTTCTCGAATCGCCAATCTCCAGCGGGCGGTATGGTCATCTTACCCAAACCGGCTCGTTCAAAGTCATTGAAAAAGAGGTAAATCATTACTCAAGCATCTATGGGAAGATCGTAGACGCGAATGGCAACACCATTGTCGCCGACGCCGATGTCGACATGAAAGTGCCGCGCGGTGGCAAATTCATGCCCGCGCCCATGCGTTACTTCATGCGCTTCCATGAAGCTGATGGAATGCACGCGGGGTATCTCCCCGGTTATCCGGCATCGCATGGTTGCGTGCGGATGCCCGAACAATTGGCGATTGCATTCTTCCATGCTGTCGAGGTCGGAACACCGGTCGCAGTTTTCGGCAGAACGCCGCGGACAAACGAATACTCTCCCTACGGCCTGCCACCGAATCGAAGAATGCAGCCGTGGTTCGGCCGGCGAGTGGATCCCAGATTTCAACCCCAATACGATCCCCGTAATTTCGATCCCTGGTGGCGCTGATTTCGATTCAGCCGGAAGACTTCGTTCTACCTTTGAAGGGACGCATCGAATCGGAGCAGCCGGAACACACTGATCATTTAGCAGGTTCTGTCGGCTGCTCCGCTTTTCAAACCGGAGCACTCTTGGCAAAAGTCGGAACTTCCACTCCGCCACGGCTAGTCTCGCCCGCCGCGAGTTCGAAATCGGCAGAATAGGATTGCCCTTGGAATCTTTGTTGTACTAATCGCCACGCCGCTTGAAAAGCGTTGCGTTCACTACTCGCTACTCAATGATTAGTACTGGCTGTTTTGGGTCCTCGCTCCAGCCGAATCAGGTCGGATAAAATGTTGACCGTTTCGTCTCGTTCCGGATCGATCGCGGGCTCTTTCGTGTCGTCATCCTGGCCCCCCAACACTTCATTTTCGGTATCGGCATCGCCCGCGGCTTCCGGTGCAACTTTGGCCGATCCGGTCTTTCTCGCCTGCGCCAGTTTGCCCGGATACATGATGAGCTGAAGATTCGGCTTGTCGACCGTATCAAGAGTCACCCGATAAACGCGCGGCTCTTCGATGTTACGCGCCAGCCGCTCTTTGGAGCGCATTTCCTTGCGCAGCTTGTCCTCGGAAAGTTCTTTCTTCCGCACATCCTCATTCAGCGAAATACGATTATCATCCAGTCGATGACGCAGCCGTTCCTGGTCTTCCATCACGTAATGGAATTCGGGATCATTTTGCGCGCGTTCGGAAGATCGGCGTCTTAGCTCATCGATGTAAAGCGAAACCGGCTCGTTCCATTTGGTGTATTTTGCCTTGGGCACTTCGTCATACGGCAAACAATTTTTCAGCGCCCCTTCGGCAAATTCCGGCAAATCCGTCAGCGATGGCAAGACAATGTCCGAGGCCACGCCGTGGAGCTGTGTCGAGCCGCCGGCAACGCGATAAAATTTCTGGATGGTCAATTTCAGCGCGCCATCCTTGTGCGACCGGCTACCGAGCAGCGAGGTGTAGTTGCCGATGTCGAGAATGGTCTGCACGGTTCCTTTTCCAAAAGTGCATTGATCGCCGACGACGACCGCGCGTCCATAATCTTGCAGGGCCGCCGCGAAAATCTCACTGGCCGACGCGCTTTGCCGGCTGGTCAGGACGACCAGTGGTCCCGAGTAGGCGATCCCGGGATCCGGATCGCTGGAAACGACAATGTTGCCATTCGAGCCTTTGGTTTGCACGATGGGACCCGATTTCAAAAACAGCCCCGTGAGTGAGATCACTTCCTCGAGCGAACCGCCGCCGTTCCGTCGCAAATCCACTACCAGCCCGGCAATGTTTTCCTTCTTCAGACGCTTCAACAACGCCATCACATCTTTCGTCGTACTCTTGGCGTGATGATCCATGTCTGCATAAAATGACGGCAGCGTAATCCAGCCGAGTTTCACCGGTCTGCCCTCCTCATCCTTTTTGATAATGATGTCTGCCCGCGCTTCCTGGTCTTTCAGTTTAATTTCATCGCGGACCAGCTCGACGTTCTTGCGCTTGGAGGGATCGGCCGCATCGGCTGGAATGACGAGCAGCCGGACTCGTGATCCTTTCTTGCCTCGAATCATCTCCACCACTTTGTCGAGACGCATGTCACGGACATCAACGAGGTCGCCCGTTCCTTGCCCGACCGCCGTGATGCGATCGCCAACCTTCAGGCGGCCATCGACCTGCGCCGGGCCGCCCGGCACTAGGCTCTCGATTTTGGCGTAGCCATCTTCCGTCCGCAGCATCGCTCCGATGCCAACGAGCGAGAGTCCCATGTTGATACTAAAGTTTTTCAGATCGGATTCGCTCAAATATTCTGAGTGCGGATCGTAGGCGAGCGCAACGGCATCTAGAAAAAACTTGGCTTGCTCATCGCGATCGCTTTCGTGAACGTTACGCGCCAGCCGATCGTAACGGCGCGCCACCAACTGCGGCCCGGGTTCAATCGGGTGCTCGCTCAAATGTTCCTGCAAAAGCTCGCTCGTTATCCGGCCACGCCAGAGCTCGTCCGCTTCCGCAGCGTTTTTCGGCCACGGGCTCTTTTCCCGCCGGAAATCAATCGTTCCGTCGGTTTTAAAATCGACCTGTTGCTTGAGAAATTCTTTTACCTTGGCAACCCGTTCGTCGACCCGCTTTTGGTAGAGATCGTAGATCTCGTAAGCCGGCTTGAGGTTACCGAGCAAAATGTCGTCATCGAGCGAAGCACCATATTTTTCGGTTATCGCATTGACATCTTCCTGGGTGAAAAAAAGGTGACTGAAATCCAGGAGCTCCAGATAGCTGCGCAAAATCTTGCCCGACAGATCGTCGTTTAATTGCTTGTGAGTGTAATGGCCTTCCTCCAGCAATCGGCCAACCGAGACGCAAACATTGTCGAGGTCGGTCTTTGCCGGAAGCGCTGGCGTTGAAGCCAGGCCGGCCAGTGAAATCGCCGCCATCGCGGCGAATGAACGAAAACGATAATTCATGCCCCAAAAAAGAAGTTTTCCATACTCGCAGATCGGCGCCCTGAAAGCAAGAACTCCCCTTGAATCCACGCCTGCTGCAGCGATTAAAAAGACAATCGGCAAAGCAGAACATTCAAAAAACGTTTTGGTTCGCGGCGGCTAAACCAATGAAATACCAGACATTTTGTGGCGGAATTTTCGAGACGAACTGCTACCTCTTTCACGCTCCGGAGGGCGCGGTTCTATTTGACGCGCCCGACGGTAGTTGCGCGTGGCTGCAAAATAGCGGAGTCGATTTGAAACTACTGCTCCTCACCCACGGGCACATCGATCACGTCGGCGACGTTGCGAAGATTAAGCGAAAATTTAACTGCCCGATCGGTTGTCACCCTGATACCGCGCCAATGATTTCGGACCCGGATTTCTTCCGGAACTTCGGCTTCGGCTTTGAAATCGAACCAGTTACGCCCGATTTTTTTATCCAAGAAACGAGCGGGCGCAATTTTCTGGGAGTGAAATTTCAGGTACTCGACGTCCCAGGTCATTGCCCCGGTAGCCTTTGCTTCTTTTCGCGTCCCGAAAAGCTTTTGATCGGTGGCGATGTTCTCTTTGCCGGCGGCGTCGGTCGTTGGGACTTGCCCGGCGGCGACGGGCCACAGTTGTTTCAGGGAATTAAAGCGAAACTGTTCCCGCTAGGCGATGACGTAACAGTCCTGCCCGGGCACGGGCCGCCCACGACCATCGGTGAGGAGCGCAAAGGCAACCCGTTTGTGCGTTAGTTTTTCATCGACAACGCGAGGAAATAAAAGATCACGACGTCCTGGACCATGTGGATGCCGAAGGCCCAGCCCGCACCGCGTGTTTCCACCATGCTTTTCGCCCAAATCCATCCCGCGATCGTCGCCATAATGATGCCGATCGGCCCCGAAGGCTGGCCAAAGTAATGCGCCGACCCAAAGAAAATTGCCGTCAACCAAAGCGCTTCGCGAACCGGTAGCACGTTGCGAAGGTGCGCCAGAGGAACGCACCGGAATTGAAATTCTTCGTTGGCGGCGTTTAGGGCCGCGGTCGCCAAGGCCCAGGGCAGAAGTTGCCGGAGGCGGGATAGTTCCCCTAAATTCGGGCGGAGACTGACAAACAAAAATGCGGTCAAGCCCAGGCCAAAAATCACGAGCAACTGCGGGCCGAACCGGGTCCATGGTATCGGCTTGCGGAACCACAGGATAGGCTCTGGCTGAGCCGGCGCATCAAGCTGGCCGACACGCAGAAAAAGATCGTCCGTGCTGAAATTGCGACCGATGAAAGTAGTGAGCATCAGGAGCGCGCTGGCAACGTTCAACAAACGCGACATGAAAATCTTTGGCCCCCAGTTTATCTCAGCGACGAAGCTTTGAACTGGCCCCAATTCACCGAGCATCGGCGCAATCACAGACCATCCCAGCCGCAAAATTGCAACGGTGAAAAGAAATCCGGTGAGCGGACTTAGCCGGCGCGATCTGCTTGCGACGATGGCCGCAACCGCAAGAACGAGCGCTTGCGTAGCCGGCACTGAATAAGGCGGGCCGTGGCCAGTGGGATGACCGAACATCATCGGAACGACGCTGCCTGTGAGCATCGCCCCCCAGGCGATCCAACGCCGCAAAGGATCCACACCATCCGGCCTGGACATGACGATCCCGGGCCGTCGGACTCGCAGTTTCGCGAGGGGAAAAGAGGCCTCTGCGCTAATTACTCCGGTCATTCTTTGGCAGACAAGCAAGCGCCACACCCAATGGCTCGAGTAAATCAATATCGGCGATTAGGTTACGCAGAGAGTGGAGCGCGGCAGGGACGTGCGCCAGAAAATGCTGGCTGCCTTTTACCAGTCCTAGAAAACCATAAGCCCCAAGCGCTTGCATCAAACGTTGCATTGCGCACAGCCGAAGCGTTTCGCGCATTTGCCTGGTCGGTGATAGCCCCCGGCGCTCGATATAGTAGGAGTAAAGTTCCTCGCGCTCGGCCGGTGAGAACCGGACGTAGGGATCAAATAACAGTGACGCCAGATCGTACTCAGCCAAGCCGGGACGCATCCCTTGGAAATCGATAAAAAAGGCGTGGCCGCCCCGCGCGATAATGTTTTGCGATTGAAAATCACGGTGCACCAGCACGCGCGGGATCGCTGCTAGCCGGTCGGCGATTTCTTGTAACGCGGGCAGCGAGGCGAGCTCGCGTAGTCTCCCTTCGTTCAACCCAAAGATTCGGCCGAGACAATTTTCGAAAAAATAATTCTGCTCCCACCGATAAAGCGTGGCGTTAAACTCCGGCGGCATTTCGCCATGCAGCTCTGCCCATTCGCTTTCAGGCAAATCATGAAGCGTGGCGATTTCATCCAAGGCTGATCGGTAAAGCGCGCCCCGAACCAACCAGGTCTCGTCTCGAAAACTAAAAAGATCGTTCTCACCTAGATCCTCGATCCAAATCAAACCTTCTTCCGCGTCATGAAAATATACTTTCGGCGCGGCAATTCCGTGTTCTGTCAAAAATTCGGCGATGCGCACGTAGTGGCGGTTTTCCGCGCGCTCGAGATTGTATTTTACCAAAATGAGCGATTGCTCCGGCACGCAACGAACACGGTAAAACCGGCGATCGGAACCGCCCTTCTCAATCGGCGAGATCTCGATTTGTCCCTCGCTGAAACCGGGCAATCGCCGGCGCGTTTGGCGAAGAAGCAATTCCGTTTTCATACGATGGCGTTTTGCAGAATCCCCTCGGCCCTCTGCCGCGCGCGGACAATACAATCTTGCAATTCACTTTGAGAAGCAATTTGTGCACCGGGCCACACGATCGTATCCCGCAAGATGGCACCCGCCTCGACAATTGCGTTTTCACCAACGACAGAGCAGCCGAGCACCTGTGCAGTTGGATGCACGCGGGCATTTCTCGCCATTGCCAGAGGCCATTCTGGCGTCCGAAGGTAGTGCGGTTTCCATTTTTCTGCGGCAAGTGTGCGATGAAGGTCTAGATATTGGCGGACCGATCCGACGTTAAACCACTTCCCGTCGTTCAGAATGACTCCGCCAATCCTGGCGTTTTCTTTGATCCATTCGGTCACGACTGGGATGAGAGAGATTTTCTGTGCCGGCGGAATTCGTCGAAAAACCGTGGGGTTCCACACGGCGATGTTAGCGAAATCGTAGCGACCAGCGATGCCAAGTCGGTTGGCGATATCTACGACTTTGCCATCGGCAAAAGCAATATCGGCGCCGAGACCCGTTTCTCTTAAGGCGAGCGTAACGTCATTTCCCCGCCGAAAATGTTCGTCGAGCAACGGCCGAAGGTCGACGTCGGTGAGAATGTCTCCGCTGTAAGTTAAGAAGAGTTCGGAAGCCAAAAGAGGTTCGGCATTTTTGATTCCGCCGCCGGTTTCAAGCAAGTCCGGCTCGTGCACGAGCGTGATCGGGTGCTCGGCGTAAGTGTTGCCCGCAAAAAAAGCGGTAAATAATTCCGGAAGCCTGTGGGTATTGATGACGAACGACTTCACGCCCGCGTCAATCAGGTGATCGAGCGCGAAGGTGATGAGTGGTTTTTGAAAAATTGGCACGAGCGGTTTCGGCAACGCGTCCGTCAGCGGACGCAAACGGGTTCCCATCCCCGCAGCTAGAACAAAGGCGCGCGTTATCACCGGCTTGTGCTCGCGCAGGGCTTGGCTACAAATTGCACCATGGCGGAAGAAACGGTCTGGCGCGGCACTTCTTCGCAAGTGAAAAACGCGAGCGCCTTCCTTTTCTGCGGCCTTTGCCTTTGCGCTCTTCTCCTCTTATCCGCTATTCTCTGGCACAACGAATCCACCAGAGACTTTAGCCCGTACATTCTCTCTCCCGCCATCGTGCCGATCTTCATCGCGCTCGCCCGTTTCCTCCAGACGAAAAACAAAGTTTACGAACTCACCACTGAGCGATTGAAAATGACGGAAGGCGTTTTCAACAAAGTGACCGATACGCTTGAGCTTTATCGGGTGAAAGACTTGGAAACGCGCCAGCCTTTTTGGGAGCGGGCCTTCGGTGTCGAAAACGTCCAGATCAATACCGCCGATGTTTCGACGCCGTTTGTTTTGATTGACGCGGTGCCGAAGAAAATCGGTCTCGGCGATAAGATTCGGAATGCGGTCGAAAACGTTCGTATGCAAAAACGGGTACGGGAGCTCGACATCGAATAAGCGCTTGGCATCGAGGTGTCGCGAGACTAATTCCAAGGATTGCGCGAAGGCACGCGACCAGCTACAAGATACAAGCCTTTGATGGATAGCACCACAGCGACAACACCCGCAGCCACCGAGCAGAAGTTCGTTCGGGGATTGGGCTTGCTCGACTCGACCATGCTGGTCGCCGGGTCGATGATCGGCTCGGGAATTTTCATTGTCTCATCAATTATTGCGCGGCAAGTGGGCGCGCCGGGGTGGTTGCTTGTCGTCTGGATTGTGACCGGGGTACTCACGTTAATGGCCGCGCTTTCCTACGGCGAGCTGGCCGCAATGATGCCGAAGGCCGGCGGGCAATATGTTTACTTGCGAGAAGCATTCTCGCCGCTCTGGGGTTTTCTCTACGGCTGGACCTTGTTCCTCGTGATTCAAACGGGAACGATCGCGGCGGTCGCAGTCGGATTTGCCCGTTACATGGGTGTACTTGTGCCGTGGGTTTCAGAATCGAATTACTTCATCCAACCGATTCGTTTCGGCGGCTACGCGCTCTCGCTCTCGACTGCGCAACTGGTCGGCCTGCTGCTTATCGCGCTGCTCA
>QHRO01000031.1 GCA_003220155.1 Verrucomicrobiota bacterium | reverse complement strand
ATAGACCGCCGCTACAGGAAGCCTGGGGCGTTTGAAATTTTTTCTTGCGTGGCGCGGCGATTCGTGGCAAAGAGGATTTTCGTTAAGAGTAAATAAATTTATTTTTAACCCGGCGGACGACGGACAAGAAAATTTAGAAAGGCAGCGAAACGGTGGTGGTCAAATTTGACACACTGCCGATTCGGTGTCATTTTTGTCGTCTTCGCCATCGGCTGGAGACATAGAAACCCCGCACGACTGGGCCGCGTTCCCCCTGACGCAGCCCGGTTGCCACCGCTAGCAGAGAACTAATTATGTCAGAACGGGCAGAGCGCATTCATTTCGGCAGTATCAAAGAAGGCATTGAGCCGCCAAATCTCATCGAAGTTCAGCTGAACTCGTACGTCGATTTCCTGCAAAAGGACGTGCCATCTAACAAACGCAAGAACTACGGCTTGCAGGCTGTGTTCAAGGAAGTTTTTCCGATCCAGAGCTACGACGAAAAGGCCACACTCGATTTCAGTCATTACGAGATCGGCGAGCCAAAATTGGCCGCGTTGGAGGCACAGCGGGAAGGGCAGACATACAGCGCGCCGCTGCACGTCACTTTCCAGCTCAAGGAAGAAAAGGGGACGAAGGAAGAGAAAGTCTACATGGGCGAGATCCCGCTCATGACGCCGCAGGGAACGTTTGTGATCAATGGGGCGGAACGGGTGGTAGTTTCTCAGCTGCATCGTTCGCCCGGGATCGCGTTCGAGTCGTCGGTACACCTCAACGGCAAGGTACTTTACAGTTTTCGCATCATTCCTGACCGCGGCTCTTGGATCGAAGTGCAATTCGATACTGCCGATCTGCTCTACATCTATCTCGATCGCCGGAAACGCCGCCGGAAATTTCTGGCCACAACTTTTTTGCGTGCTCTCGGTTACGGGCCCGACGAAGACGTCATCAAACTTTTTTATAACATCGAGACACTGAAATTGAGCGAGAAGCTGGATGAAGAGATGCTCGCGACCAAGGTGCTGACCGCGGAAGTCCGCGACGGCGAGGTCACGGTGGCGCGTGCGTTTGAACCACTCACGCTCGCGACTGTCCGCCAGATCATGGCGCTCGGGACCAAGGAAGTGAAAGTGATCGACATTTCGACGGACGACACGGTGGTGAAAGCCTTGAAAAAAGATCCGGCGCATGATCAGGAAGAAGCGCTCAAGGATATTTACCGCCGCTTGCGCCCCGGCGATCCGCCAACGGTGGCGAACGCGCGCGCGCTTTTGAAACGACTGTTTTTCGATCCGAAGAAATACGATCTCGGACGAGTCGGCCGTTATAAGTTGAACCAAAAGCTTGGTATCGATGTTGATCTGAACGAGCGAATTTTGACCGACCGGGATTTTATCGCCGCGATCAAATACCTGATCAATCTGCGTCGCGGTGAAGGCACGCTCGATGACATCGATCATCTGGGAAGCCGGCGCGTTCGCACGGTAGGGGAGCTGCTGGCCAATCAGTGCCGTGTTGGTCTGGCGCGGACGGAACGCCTGGTGAAAGAGCGGATGACTTTGTTCGACATCAACATCGACGGAATGACTCCGCAAAAGCTGATCAATCCCAAAGCGCTCAGCGCGGTCATTCGCGATTTCTTCGGTCGCTCACAGCTTTCGCAATTCATGGATCAGACCAATCCGCTAGCCGAGCTGACGCATAAGCGCCGGCTTTCGGCGCTGGGACCGGGCGGTCTTTCACGCGATCGTGCCGGCTTCGAAGTGCGCGATGTCCATCCTTCGCATTACGGACGGATTTGCCCGATCGAGACGCCGGAAGGGCCGAACATTGGATTAATCAGCTCGATGTCCACCTTTGCTCGAATCAACGAATTTGGGTTTATCGAGACGCCTTATCGCAAGGTTCACAACGGTCGCGTTACCGACGAAGTGGAATATCTTACCGGCGATCGCGAAGAGAATTATCTGGTGGCGCAGGCGAACGCGCCGATCGATGGCCGCGGGCATTTCACCGGAGAAAAAGTTTCAGTGCGTTATCGTGGTGACTTTCTCGAAGTCGAACCTTCGAAGGTCCATTACATGGATGTTTCCCCGAAACAGCTGGTTTCGGTGGCTGCAGGTTTGATTCCATTTTTGGAACATGACGACGCTAACCGCGCGCTAATGGGTTCGAACATGCAGCGGCAGGGCGTGCCGCTGATTGTGAACGAAGCGCCGCTCGTCGGCACCGGCCTGGAAAGCAAGGTGGCGCGCGACTCGCACGCGGTGCTGATCGCGACCGAGAGCGGAAAAGTTGCCTCGGTCACAGCCGATCAAATTGTGGTGACAAAAGACGGTCGCATGCCGGAAGGGCGCAAGAAATTGAAAACCGATATTGAGGCGGGCATCCACGTTTACGAATTGCGCAAGTTCATGCGCTCGAATGCCGGCACCTGCGTAAACCAAAAGCCAATTGTGAAAAAAGGTCAGCACGTGAAGCGAGGTCAGATCATTGCCGATGGACCGAACACCGATCACGGCGAACTCGCGCTCGGACGCAACGTCCTGGTCGCGTTCATGCCGTGGAATGGCTACAATTTTGAGGATGCCATCATGATCTCGGAGAAGGTGGTGAAGGAAGACATCTACACTTCCATTCACATCGATGAGTTCGAGATCGGGGCGCGCGACACCAAGCTCGGGCCGGAAGAAATCACGCGCGATATTCCAAATGTCAGCGAAGAAGCGCTGCGCAATCTGGGACCGGATGGAGTGGTGCGGGTCGGCGCAGAAGTGAAACCGGGCGATATTCTGGTCGGCAAAATCACGCCGAAATCCGAAACGGAACTGGCCCCGGAAGAACGACTGCTGCGCGCCATCTTCGGCGAAAAAGCCGCCGACGTGAAGGACACGTCGCTCACTGTTCCATCCGGGACTTACGGAATCGTCATGGATGTGAAGGTTTCCTCACGTCGCGAAGTTTCGCGTGAAAAATTGACGCCGACGGAAACGAAACGTCAGCTCAAGACGATCACGGAAGATCATCGCAAGAAGAAGGAAGGGTTGACGGAACAGTTAACCGATTCGCTTTCCAATATTTTACTGGGCGAAAAAATTCCGCTCGATGTGGTGAACGCGCAGACGGGCGAGATTATCATTCCGGCGAATCGAAAGATCACCAAGACGCTGCTGCGCAAGCTGGCGAACGTTTACGATCACATCGAGATCGATCCCTCGCCCATCCGGAACAAGATCCGCGAGATCATTGCCTCCTACGAGCACAAGTTTGCCGAGCTCGAGCTCGAGCGGGAACGCGCGATGGACCGGGTGGAGAGCGGCGACGACATCGATCCCGGCATCATTAAGCAGGTAAAAGTTTACATCGCGAGTAAACGTAAGCTTTCCGTTGGCGACAAGATGGCGGGACGCCATGGCAACAAGGGCGTGGTCGCGCGGATTGTGCCGGAAGAAGACATGCCGTTTTTATCGGATGGAACACCGGTGGAAATCGTGCTCAACCCGCTGGGTGTGCCGAGCCGTATGAATGTGGGTCAGGTGCTCGAGACTCATCTCGGCGTAGCCGCGAAGGCGCTGGGCTTCAGGGTGGCAACGCCAGTCTTCGACGGAATCGCCGAAACCAAGATCCGCGATTATTTGAAGGACGCGAAGAAGGTCGAGGGCTTCAGTTGGGTGCACGAAAATGGCAAGGCCCGATTATTCGATGGGCGCACCGGCGACGCCTTCGATCAGGAAGTGGTGGTCGGCTACATTTACATGATGAAGCTCGGTCACCTCGTGGCCGATAAAATTCACGCGCGCGCGGTTGGCCCTTACTCGCTGGTTACGCAACAGCCGCTCGGCGGCAAGGCGCAGTATGGCGGGCAGCGTTTCGGCGAAATGGAAGTGTGGGCGCTGGAAGCATACGGCGCCGCTTATACCCTTCAGGAATTGTTGACTGTGAAATCCGATGACGTGCAGGGGCGCACCCGGATTTACGAATCGATCGTGAAAGGTGATAACTCGCTCGAGGCGGGCACTCCGGAATCTTTTAACGTGCTGATCAAGGAAATGCAGAGTCTCGGACTCGACGTCAAAGTTGGCGGCCAGGCTCCGAGCAGTGTTTTCGATGGCGCAGCCTAACTTTTTGTCATGTCGAGCGAAATCGAGACATCTCTGATCATTGGAGGCGGAGGAAATAGTAAGAGATTCCTCGACTGGCGCTCGGAATGACAAAGGCGCGGTCCACGAGGGCCATTAACGATTTTTGAAGTAGTTAACGAGAAAAATATTAGATGAACGAACATTCCTGGCGGGAGTTAGTGGGCGAAGAGCGAGCGGTTGGATTTGATCAGGTCGCGATCGGCGTGGCCTCGAGCGATACCATGCGCTCGTGGAGCAAGGGCGAAGTTAAAAATCCGGAGACGATCAATTACCGGACATTCAAGCCGGAGAAGGGCGGACTTTTTTGCGAACGAATCTTTGGGCCGACGCGCGATTGGGAATGTTCCTGCGGGAAATACAAGCGGATCAAGCACAAAGGCGTCATTTGCGATCGCTGCGGCGTGGAAGTGACCCTGGCGCGGGTGCGGCGCGAGCGAATGGGGCACATCGAGCTGGCCGTGCCGGTTTCGCACATCTGGTTTTACAAATGCATGCCCTCGCGCCTCGGTCTTATGCTCGACATGAGCGCGCGCCAACTCGAGCGCGTCATCTATTACGAAGATTACATCGTGGTTGATCCGGGCCAGACGCCGCTGCAAAAAACGCAGCTCCTGAACGAAGTCGAATTTCGCGAAGCGCAGGAGCAATACGGCGAAGGGTTCAATGCTGGAATGGGCGCGGAAGCAGTCAAAAAATTGTTAGCCGAGATCGATCTGCACAAGCTCAACAAAGAGCTCGAGCAGGCGATGGGAAACACCAAGAGCAAACAGATCCGCAAGAAACTGGCGAAACGTTTGAAGTTGGTGCAAGGCTTCATCTCCTCGCACGCGCGACCGGAGTGGATGGTTCTGGAAGTATTGCCCGTGATTCCCCCAGACCTGCGTCCACTGGTTCCGCTCGAAGGCGGACGGTTTGCGACCAGCGATCTGAACGATCTCTACCGGCGCGTGATCAACCGCAACAATCGGTTGAAGAATCTGCTGCAACTCAAGACCCCCGACGTCATCATTCGCAACGAGAAGCGCATGCTCCAGGAAGCGGTCGACGCGCTTTTTGATAATGGTCGCCACGGCCGCGCAGTTACGGGCGCGGGTAATCGCCCACTCAAGTCACTTTCCGACATGCTCAAGGGTAAGGGCGGGCGGTTCCGTCAAAACTTGCTCGGCAAACGCGTCGATTATTCGGGCCGCTCCGTCATCGTTATCGGGCCGGAGTTGAAGCTGCATCAATGCGGGTTGCCCAAGAAAATGGCGCTCGTTTTGTTTGAGCCGTTCATCATCCGACGGCTGAAAGATCTGGGCTACGTCCACACCGTGCGCAGCGCCAAGAAAATGATTGAGCGCCAGACGCCGGAAGTTTGGGACATTCTTGATGAAGTTACGCGCGGGCACCCGGTCCTGCTCAATCGCGCCCCGACGTTGCATCGACTCTCGATCCAAGCGTTTGAGCCGCAGTTGATCGAAGGCGAAGCGATTCGCATTCACCCGCTGGTTTGCACCGCTTATAATGCCGACTTCGACGGCGACCAGATGGCCGTGCACGTGCCATTGTCGGTCGAGGCGCAGATGGAAGCACGGATGCTAATGCTGGCGCCGAATAACATTTTCTCACCTTCGAGTGGCAAGCCCATCACCACCCCGTCGCAGGACATCACCCTCGGCTGTTATTACCTCACGCAAAATCCGCGACGTGCCGCGGGCGGTGATGGCGAGGCGCGATTGCCATTGTTCGCGGATGCAGTCGAGGTCGAGTTCGCGATGGCGGAAGGCTCGGTCAAAACGCATGATCGCATTCGATTCAAAAATCCCGATTTCGGGCGCGATACCATTTATGGCGACAAGACCGTACGGGTAATCGAGACCACCGCTGGCCGCGTCCTCTTCAATCAGATTTGGCCGAAGGACATTGGTTTTTTCAATCGGGCCGCGGGCAAGAAGCAATTGAGCGACATAATCTGGCGTTGTTACCAGGTGGCGGGTCAGGAAGGAACGGTTGAGACGCTTGATAAACTCAAGGAGCTTGGCTTCCGCGAGGCGACCAAAGCTGGCGTCTCGATTGGAATTTCGGACATGATCATTCCGAAAGAAAAGCAGATCGAACTCGATAACGCGTACAAACAAATCAAAACGGTCGAGCAGCAGTATCGCAAAGGCATTATTACCGATGGCGAGCGCTACAATAAGATCATCGACATCTGGACGCACGCCGGTGACGAAATTTCCAACGTCATGTTCCGCACCCTCGAACACAACGACGGGCGCAAGGAATTGAATCCGGTTTACCTGATGGTTGATTCCGGGGCGCGCGGCAATCGCCAGCAGGTGCGTCAGCTTGCCGGGATGCGTGGTTTGATGGCAAAGCCGAGCGGCGAAATTATCGAGCGCCCGATCACTTCCAATTTTCGCGAAGGTTTAACTGTGCTCGAATACTTCATTTCGACCCATGGCGCGCGAAAAGGGCTCGCCGATACCGCGCTAAAAACGGCTGATTCCGGTTACCTAACCCGCAAACTGGTCGATGCCGCGCAAGACGTGATCATCAATGAAGATGATTGCGGAACAGTGAACGGGATCACCGTTCGTTCCATTTACGAGGGCGATGAAGAAGTAGTCGATCTGGCCCAGCGCATCATTGGGCGGGTCAGTTGCCAGACCATTGTCGATCCCGTCGATAAAAAGAAGAAGCTGGTGAAAGCGAACCAGCTTATCGATGAACAGATCGCGGGGAGTTTGCAGCGCGCCGGGGTGGAAGAATTGAAAATTCGTTCAGTCCTGACTTGCGAGTGTGGGCGCGGGGTTTGCGCAATGTGCTACGGGCGCAATCTGGCCACCGGGCAATTTGTGAAACTGGGTGAAGCGGTCGGGATCATCGCGGCGCAATCGATTGGCGAGCCGGGCACGCAGTTAACGATGCGGACGTTCCACATCGGCGGAACCGCAAGCCAAACCTTCAAGCAACCAATCATCAAGGCGAAAAACGATGGCCATCTTCAGTTCAACGATCTGCGCACGGTGCAGGCGCTCGACGGCAGTTGGATTGTGCTAAACAAAAACGGCAGCATCGGTGTGCACAATGCCGAAGGACGCGAACTCGAACGCTACAATGTAGTGATCGGCTCGGTCATTTCGAAACCAGACGGCGCCGAGGTGAAAAAAGGCGAGACCTTCGTGCAATGGGATCCGTACAATGTCCCGATTCTCACTGATAAGGGTGGCAAAATTGAATTTCGCGACATGATTGCGGGCGTCACAATTAAACGCGACGTCGATGAAGCGACCGGCCTGATGGGCACGGTCATTATCGAACACAAGGAAGACTTGCATCCGCAGATCGTGATTGTGGGCGAGAAGAAGGAAGTGCTCGCCAGTTACTCGATTCCGGCGGGGGCGCACGTCATTGTCGAGGAAGGCCAGAAGATTCGTGCCGGCGCGTTACTCGCGAAAACCCCGCGCAAAGTAGCGAAGACGAAAGATATCACCGGCGGTCTGCCGCGAGTGGCGGAACTTTTCGAAGCCCGCCGTCCCAAGGATGCGGCTGAGATCGCGAAGATCGATGGCGTTGTCGAAATGGGCGGGACCGTCCGCGGAAAGCGCCGTCTCATTTTGAAGGATGTCGAGACCGGTGCAGAGGAAGAACATCTGATCCCGCTAACCAAACACATTATCGTTTTCAAAGGCGATTTCGTGAAGAAAGGTCAGCAAATGACTGAAGGGCCGGTGGTACCGCACGAAATTCTTGAAGTGTGCGGGCCGCAAGATTTACAGGAGCACCTGGTGAACGAAGTGCAGGAAGTTTACCGACTGCAAGGTGTGGAGATTAACGACAAACACATCGAGATCATTGTGCGTCAGATGTTGCGCAAGGTGAAAATTACCGATCCGGGCGATACCACTTTGCTCTGGGGTGATCAAGTCGATAAGCTCGAATTCGAGGATGAGAACAAACGAGTGGTCGAACAGGGCGGCAAACCGGCAGAAGCAGTGCCGGTATTACTCGGGATCACCAAGGCTTCGCTCGAAACCGACAGCTTCATCTCGGCGGCATCCTTCCAGGATACAACGCGCGTCCTGACCGAAGCAGCAACGCTCGGCAAGGTCGATCGTCTCCGTGGTTTCAAGGAAAACGTGATCATGGGTCACTTGATTCCGGCCGGGACAGGGTTTGCGAAGCATCGCGAGATTCGTCTCATCGAAAAAGGCGAACCGGTGGGTGCGCCGGTGATGGAGGAATCTGAGCCGCAGCCGGCGATTGGGTAATCCAACGGAGTAATGGAGTAGAGGAGTGCTGGAGTAATGGGTTTTCTTCGCGGGACCCATCACTCCATTTCTCCATCTTCCGCTGATGTCCATCGCGACTAAGACCGGCGACAAAGGCGAAACGTCGCTGATGTATGGGCGACGGGTGCCAAAAACGGATCATCGGGTCGATGCCTATGGTTGCGTTGATGAATTGAATAGCGCGCTCGGGTTGGCACGAGCGGCGACCGACGGCGCATTCATTAAAGAAGAAATCCTTCGCGCGCAAAAGGAATTAATCACCATGATGGGTGAGCTCGCGACTTCTCCAGGAGACCTGGAGCGTTATCGCAAAGACGGATTCGAAATCACTACGAGCTCCATGGTCGATCGCGTAACCGGTGTCATCGACGAGCTGGAGAAGGACAAATCACTTTATCCAAAAGACTGGGTTATCCCCGGTGCTTCGGTCGCTTCAGCTGCGCTGGATAACGCGCGCACCACTTGCCGCCGCGCTGAGCGTCGCGTCGCCGCATTAGTAAACGACGACAAGAATTTCAACATCGAAATTCTCCGCTATCTCAACCGCTTGTCCGATCTTTGCTGGTTGCTGGCCCGCAAAATCGAGCAGGTCGATCGCGGCGATTCCGGGTAGCGCACGCGTCTCGCGTGTTGGTTTCGGCGTCTCGCCGAAACAGTTTTGGCTGGGGAGCGCGGGCTGCCAGCCTGCAATCGTCGGCAGCTTGCCGACGATGTTGTGTTTGGCAAGCTGCCAGCCCTCCCCAGAATGATCGCGCCGCATTGTTTCGCCAAATCTCGCGCGCTCTGAGCTCGACTGCCCGACAATGAAACCCGCGATTCAGCAGGCGTGGCCGGATTCCTTAACCAGAGCGAGTACGCTTTTCCCAAGGCGTATCCAATCAGGAAGTCAAAACTGACAACGCATATAACAGCGACGAGCTTAAACAGGCTAAACCACCATTTCGATCGATCTTGAGACTGAAATCGAACGTCAGGACGGAAAACGGGTCGATCCTGACGTTAGCGTTGATGGAAGACAGCGGCAAAACGCGAACATTCTATTTGCCTTCGAGGCAGCCTTACGGCATCTTCCACGTCCGCTCGCCCGTCGGCGGGCGCGTTGATTTCCCTATGGCAGATACGAGTGAACTTGTGCCGGAACTTTTGGAGGCCGGCGTGCATTTTGGGCACCAGACCAAGCGCTGGAACCCGAAAATGCGGCCCTACATTTTCGAGCAGAAAAACCAGATCTACATCATCAACCTTGATGAGACGGTAAAGCAATTGCAGCGCGCAACCGAGTTTCTGCAAGAAGTGACCCGGCGCGGCGGGAAAATCTTATTTGTTGGCTGCAAGAAACAAGCGCAGCAAGCGGTGAAAGAAGCCGCCCTGGCCTGCGGACAATTTTATGTCAATCAGCGCTGGCTGGGCGGAACGTTGACTAATCTGACAACCATTCGAAAAAGCATCGGGCGCTTGAAATTCATCGAACAGATCGAACAATCGCCCGCGTTCAAAAAGATGGGAAAACAGGAAATCGCGGCGCTCAATCGCGAAGGCGCCAAACTGCGCCGGAACCTCGACGGCATTCTGGAAATGGCGCAACTGCCCGATGCGCTCGTCGTCGTTGACACCACCCGGGAGCAGAACGCGGTCAATGAAGCGCGCCGGCTTAATATCCCGACAGTGGCGATCGTCGATACCAATGCTGATCCGGAAATCATCGATTATCCCATCGCAGGCAATGACGATGCCATCCGTGCCATTCGCGTGATCTTGCAAAAATTGGTCGATGCGATTGTCTCAGCCAGCAGCGACTCTCCTGTCGCGGCTCAGGCAGAGATGGCGGGTGTGTCCGCCTAGAAGGCGGACGCACGTGAATCGTGATTCGTGAATTGTGAATCGCGACTAGTCTGACAATTTAACAATCTAACAATTCAACTATTTAGTCTGGCAACCATGCAAATCGATCCAAAAATCGTTAAGGAACTTCGTGACCGAACCAACGCGGGGATGATGGATTGCAAGCGCGCTTTGACCGAAGCGAACGGCGACCTGGCCAAGGCGGAAGTCATTTTGCGTACGAAAGGCATCGCGAGTGCGAGCAAGAAAGCGTCGCGGGTAACCAGGGAAGGAATTGTTGCGTCCTACATTCATTTGCAGGGGAAAGTGGGGGTGCTGGTAGAAGTAAATTGCGAGACCGATTTCGTGGCTAAGAACGAAAATTTCCGTGCTTTCGTGAAGGATATCACCTTGCACATCGCGGCGGCGCATCCGCTCTACGTCAGTCGTGACGATGTGCCCGGCGCGTTGATTGAAGCTGAACGCGAAATTTACAAGGCGCAGGTGAAGGGCAAACCGGAAACAGTAATGAACAAAATTGTCGACGGGAAATTGGAGAAATTTTACAGCACGGTTTGTTTGCTGGAGCAGGGGTTCATCAAGAATCCTGATCAGACGATCAGGGAATTGGTCAGCGCCAAGATCGCGGAATTGGGCGAGAACATTGTGATTCGCCGCTTTACACGCTACCTCGTCGGCGAAGCACTGGCACACGATGCCGCTGTCGCGCCAGCATCGGAAGCCGCTGCCTAAATTCCCTCTGCGCCGAGTGCGGATCAAAATCCGTTTCATCCGCGTCATCTCCGGTTAAATTGATCTGTGATGGGGCTCGGCGAGTACGAACGGAAGCGCGATTTCAAAAAGACGGCGGAACCCGCTGGTGCGGGCAAAGCGCGCCGGCAAAAAGCACGCGCCAATCGATTCGTCATTCAAAAGCATGATGCTACCCGGTTGCATTACGATTTCCGGCTGGAAATGGACGGCGTTTTAAAATCATGGGCGGTGCCCAAAGGATTACCGTGGGCACAGGCAGAAAGACATCTCGCGGTTGAAGTGGAAGATCATCCGATCGATTACGCCGATTTCGAGGGCATCATTCCCGAAGGCCAATATGGCGGCGGCACAGTGATGGTTTGGGACCGCGGCACCTATGAACTAACGCCGCCGGGCGATCCGGTGGAGGCAGTGCGTAAAGGTAAACTGCACGTCGCTTTACACGGCGAAAAAGCGAAGAGCGAATGGGCACTTATTCGCATCCGCTCGGACCAGGGTAAGAACCAATGGCTTTTGATGAAGACCGCCGGCGGCGTCAAACCGATTTCAAAGAAGCGCGACGATCAATCGGTCAAAACAGGTCGGACAATGAAACAGATCGCCGCAGCGCGAGATGCGGAATGGCAATCCCATCGCGTCGATGAGAAAGATTCGTTCAAAGCGCGTATTGCAAAAGTGGCGAGAAAGGCATCGCTTAAAAAAAAAGACGAAAGTAAAATAAGGCGCGAAGGCCGCACGCGCGGCAAACGATCTGAGAAAAGATTCGAGGGACAGCTAGGGGACGTCTCCCTACTGAATTTGCCGAAAGCACGACCGCATTTCGTCGAGCCAATGAAGCCGAAGCTGGTGGACCACCCGCCAACAACGGGCAATTGGGTTTACGAATTGAAATTTGATGGCATTCGTGCGCTCGCGATTAAAAACCGGCGAGCGGCGCAATTGATTTCGCGCAACGAAAAGAAGCTGAATGATCGCTTCCCTGAGGTCGCGCGCGCGACTGCGGATTTTGAGGCCGATGAATGCGTGGTCGATGGCGAGGTCGTCGCGATGGATGAAGAAGGTCGTTCGTCGTTTCAACTTTTGCAGCGGTCAGAGCTTGATGGCAAGGACGCGCCGCTCGCATTTTACGTATTCGATCTCTTGCAGCTGAATGGCCGCAGTTTGATAGGTCTGCCGCTTACTCTGCGGAAAGAATTGCTGACGCGGTTGGTCCCGCCTTCGGGCGACATCGTTCGCTTCTCGGGAGCGCTCGGGACTGAAGCAGAAACGTTGCTGCCGGAAATTAAGCGGCGCGGTCTGGAAGGTCTCATCGGTAAGCAACGCGATTCCGTTTACGAACCCGGCCGCCGTAGCGGGGTTTGGATCAAATTGAAATGCGTGAACGAGCAGGAATTCGTCATCGGTGGCTACACTCCGCCGGCAGGCGCGCGCAAGCATTTCGGCGCGTTGTTGGTTGGTTATTACGATAAGGCGCGATTGTTTTTTGCCGGCAAGGTCGGCACCGGTTTCGATTCCAAATTGCTCAGCACTCTGCACAAACAAATGCGTGCGGAAGAACGAAGCACTTGTCCTTTTGCTGATCTGCCCTCGAAACAAAACGGCGAATGGGTGCAGGGAATCACGCCTGGCGAAATGCGGAAATACAGCTGGGTAAACCCGAAGTTTGTTTGCCAGGTCAAGTTTGCCGAGTGGACGCGTGATCGAAAGTTGCGCCAGCCGGTATTCCTTGGATTACGTCACGATAAAAATTCGCGCGAAGTCGTTCGCGAGAAGTAGCGTGGCACAGGCTTCCAGCCTGTGGGGCAACCGGGCATCTTGCCCGGTTCAAGGTTGACGGAGATCAACGGGCAAGATGCCCACTGGCCCCACAGCCAAGATGGCTGTGCCACGAATCCCCTACATCGCTCGTGTGGTCACGACCAGCTTATCATTTTGCAATGACGCCATTTTTATGTGCCGCCAAAGATTGTTGGCGTCGGGGCGCTTGGCCGATTCCTTGTGGAAGCTGTCGTTAAAACTGCGATTGAACGATTGCATAAAGTCGCTGGTCAGGATCGCCCTTGGAAAGTGATGGCCACTAGCTTCGGCTGACCGGATGTCGAAGTTAAAATTTTCGTCCACATAGCTGAAACCGAACTGAATATTTCCGTTGAACCAGCGGCCGTTAAGTCGTTTCCAATGCATCGAATCGAGCGGCGCGCTCACATCGAGCGAAGCAATGGAGTTGGCAACGGCTACCCGCGCGTGGCCGGCTGCCCCGCGGAACTCTGGTTCATTTGCAATCAGAGCGTTGATCTCATTGGCGTTGAACTCAATGGTGGTTTCCTGATGGTTCCTCGCCGCGCTGCGAAGCGTGTCCAATTTCGCTTTCGCCACTTGTAGTTCCGCCGGCGTTGACTGCCGTACCTGGATCTGGACTGGCTCGGTCGACGTGAAAACGTGGATGGCGCGGTTCAGCACGAAGACGCTGCCACCCACAAAAACGACCACGAGAACAAGGCCAACGATAATAAGAGTCAGGCAGCCTTTGGCGAAACAACCCATCCCGCGCGGAGCGGGCGATGGCGTTTGCATGACGGGCGGTGCTTCCATTGGCGGCGACAACTAGCGCGGCAATATGAGCTTTGAAAGAAATTTCTTGCCTGAGAAGACCATTGTCGCGTCGGCCTTGTGCTCGTAGATTGAAAAGATGAAAGCCAAAGTGGTAGTGATGCCGAAAGTCGCCGTGCTCGATCCGCAGGGCGCGGCCGTGCGGGAAGCAATGCAGCATCTCGGGATGCGCGAGGTGAAAAATGTCCGGATTGGCAAATACCTGGAGATTGACCTCGAGCGCGATGGCGCCGACGTCGAGGCCCGTTTGCACAAGCTTTGTCGCGATTTGCTTTCGAATCCGGTCATCGAAGACTATCAGTTGGTGAAAGAATGAAAGCAGTGCGTTATTTTTTCTGTGTGATTTTCCCGCCGCTGGCGGTGTTGCTGACGGGGCGGATTGCCAGTTTTTTCCTTAGCCTGCTGCTGACCTTGCTCGGCTGGATTCCGGGAGTGATTCACGCCTGTCTGGTGGTAAATGATTATCACGAAGAACAACGAGCCACGCGCCTCGCTCACGCTTAGATGAAATTCGCGATTATTCAGTTTCCCGGATCTAATTGCGATCAGGATTGCCTTCGTGCCATCAATGGGCTCGACGGCTTGAGCGCGGAATATGTTTGGCACAAAGCGACTTCACTGGCGGGCTTTGATGCCATCGTCTTACCGGGCGGTTTTGCCTACGGCGATTATTTGCGTTGCGGCGCCATCGCTCGTTTTTCGCCGATCATGAACGAGGTCGTGCGCGCGGCGAAAGAAGGCCGGCTCGTCCTCGGCACCTGCAACGGATTTCAAGTGTTATGCGAAGCGGGATTGTTGCCGGGGGCGCTCGTGCGCAACCGCGGATTGCGGTTCGTTTGCGACATGGTGCGGCTGCGGATCGAAGTGCCTGACTCCGCTTTTACGCATCGTTGTCCGCAGGGAACGATCCTGCGCATGCCGATTGCCCACGGCGAAGGCTGTTATTTTGCCGACGGGAACACCTTGCGCGAACTGAATGCCAACGGACAGGTGGTGATGCGTTATTGCGATGGGACTGGCGCGACCAGTCCGGAGTCGAATCCGAACGGGTCGATTGAAAACATTGCCGGCATTTGTAATCGTGAGGGAAATGTTTTCGGTTTGATGCCGCATCCTGACCGCGCTTGTGATGCCCGCCTCGGCAGCGCGGATGGCGCCAGGATTTTCCTTTCCATGGCTGAGACCATTCTTGCCGAGCGCGCAAAAGCCGCGGCGTGAGTCTGTTCCTAACGGGAACTGGTACCGGCGTCGGCAAAACCTTCGTCGCCATTGAGCTGTTGTACTGGTTGCGCGCGCACGGGATTCGTGCCGCCGGAATGAAACCAATCTGCTGTGGCGATCGCGAGGATGCGCGTCGATTGCTTGCCGCCAGCGCGGAGGGAATTTCGATTGAGGAATTGAATCCAGTCTGGCTGCAATCACCGGTCGCACCGTCAGTCGCAGCCCAAATCGAGCAAGTCGAAATCGATTTGGGAAAAATTCAGAACTGTTTTCGAAATCTGTCGGAGCGATTCGATACTGTGATTGTGGAAGGCGTTGGTGGCTGGCTTGTGCCGATGACCGCGGATCTTTTTGTCGGTGATTTCGCAAAACAGCTCGATCTGCCGGTGGCGATTGTCGCGGAGAACCGGCTCGGATGTTTGAATCATATCCTGCTCACGCTTGAAAGTGTGCAACGGCGCGGACTCGTTTGCGCGGGTGTGATTTTGAAGTCAGCGAATGGACCAACGGACCTGGCGCAAAGCACAAACGAAACGGAACTTCGGCGTCTGTTAGCGGGCATAAATCTGGTCGTGATCGATGAAAGAACGGAGCCGAATTGGGCGGAAATCTTTGCCAAAACCGAGCGCCCAGATGTGTTCAGAAAGTTAACACAAACGTTAACATCCTGACACTCTTCTGAGGTACCGGCCGGCTCTTCCCTCGTAAAAAATGATGGCACCTGCATTGCTGGGAAACCCAGCACAACCAACCTCACTATGCTGCTGCAAAAAACGCTTCACATGGGCCAGTCGTTGCCGGACTGCAAGAGCCGGCTGGCCAATATACATTCCTACCGGCGCCAGTTCGTGATGGTGACCAGGGCGACTATTACATCATCCAAGACGGTCGATTTTTCGTTCCGCGGTCCGCTCGGCTTTGAAGGCCACACCGTTTTACTCGCAGTTGAAAGCGATTCGCCGGATGAAGTAGCTTTCGAGTCTGTCGGCGGCAATCTCGACCTGATGGGAATTGTCGATTTTACCGAGGTGCGTCCGAATTGCACCGAGATTACGCTGGCGGTGAATTACGAGATTAAGAACAAATTTTTCGCGTGGCTGGATCGCCGACTGCATTTCGTGGATGCATTTGTGAACCGCGAGCTGCGCTGCGTGCGAGCACACTTTGAGGGAATCGCAGCGCCGTATTCCGAGCCGGCAAGTATCTTGCCCATGCTGGAAACGGCAACTGCGTAGGGCAGGCGGAAAGGGCGCGGTCGGGACGCCGCGCCCTTTTTCCTGTATTTTTTCAGCTGGCGGGTCCCAAGATGCGCAAGCTTTTGGAGTGCGGCAGTCGTCTGCCGCTTTCTCACTCGCGCCAATTACCAGTCGGACGCTGGCTCGAAGTCATCCGGCATCTGCAGCCGATCGATCCTGAACCGATAGATTGACTTCGCCATCGCTGGCGAGGAAGCGCGTTCGAACCATCGCGCGGAGCACCAAGGATATTGATTCGCCACGGCGACCAGCCCGTGCTTCACGGCGTTTTGGTGAATGTAATTTAGCCGCGCCAGATAGGATTTTTGGTAAGTGAGTCGCGTTTCGCGGTAATTGAACCAGACTCGCCGCCCCGGGGTGCAATCAAGTTTGTTAACCCATTCGGCGGTCTTGATGTGCAAGACGCTTAACATGTCGGAAAGGTTGGAAGGATCGGGCGGCGAGCGAGCGACAAAGTGATAGTGATTCGAAAACACTGCCCAGGCTTCGAATAGCCACCCATACTCTTGTGCGACTGTTAGCAGCCCGCGATGCAGCACGCGCAACCGATCAGAGCCGCGAAAATGATGTGCTTTTAGATAGGTGCCTGCGCTCACAAAGTAGGTACCCTTCTCCGAGAGTTGATGGATAGGTGCATGTGGCCACGGAATGCCGTGTTTAGACATGGCGCGAGGATGGTGAAAACGCGTGATTCCGTCGAGTCGGTTTCCAAAGCGCCAGAGGGCTGGCGCACTCCAAGACGCTTCGCGAAGTCCGGAAGCTGTGTGAGAAGTGCTGGCCTGTTGGCGGGTCCGCTTCTTTTCCGCTTGGCAGTAATTTATCGCACGCGCACCGCGTGCGTTTTGTCGAGGCGCAAAATCTGATTAGCCGACAACGTGATTTGCTCGGTCGGGTTGCGCAGTTTGGCGCCATCGAGCTGAATGCTGCCTTGTTTGATCAAGCGACTGGCTTCAGCGCGCGATTTCGTAATTCCGTGCACTGCGAAACCTTTAACAACGATTGTGACTGTTTCGTTAGATTGAGATGCCAAAATCGGGAGCTCTGTTTCGGACAAGCGTTTTTCGCTGAAACGCCTTGTCCATGCCTCTTCCGCCTTGTTAGCCGCAGCGCGTGAGTGATAGGTAGCAACAATCTCCGCAGCGAGCTCCTTCTTTGCTTGGAGCGGGTGCTTATTCTTCGGAAGCTCGCGCGAGAGCAGCAGCAAATAATATCGCACCATTAATTCATCGGAAATGCTCATCAACTTGCCGAACATCTCCAACGGCGAATCATTCAACGCGACGTAGTTGCCGAGGCTTTTGCTCATCTTGCCCGTTTTGTTTCTGCAGATCGCGCCCGAGTAAAATATTGAATAGTTGATCAGTGCCGCCCAGTTCCACGTCCGCCTTCACCATCACCGAATCATAGGCTTGCATGATCGGGTATTGAATTTCGTGCGCATGAATCGGCTGCTCACTTTTCATTCG
Organism: Verrucomicrobiota bacterium; assembly: GCA_003220155.1. Classification (GTDB taxonomy): domain Bacteria; phylum Verrucomicrobiota; class Verrucomicrobiia; order Chthoniobacterales; family UBA10450; genus AV69. The sequence goes on along the minus strand of QHRO01000031.1, from coordinate 3,990 downwards.
CGCGCGAAAATCTTCGCGTTGCAGCAACTGCTGCAAAGTCACATTGCTGTTAAGTCGGATTACATCTTCGAAGGATAATTTCCCGAGCCAGGAGCCGTTATAAACAATTTCAGTCTTGCTCTGGTCAAGAATCTTGAATGCCTGTTCTCGATAGGTTTTCGCATTCCGTTCAACTTCTTCGCGCGTAATTGTCGGGCGTGTGACTGAACGGCCGCTCGGATCCCCAATCAACGCGGTGAAATCGCCGATGATCAGGATCGCTTGATGTCCGAGTTCCTGGAAATCGCGTAGCTTGCGCAGAACAACGGTGTGCCCAAGATGGATATCCGCGCTCGTTGGATCAACTCCGAGCTTTATCCGCAGAGGGCGATTCGCGCGCAACTTCCCCGCCAGTTCCGCTTCGGTGATGATTTGCGCGGCGCCGCGGGTGAGTTGTGTAAGCTGATCCCGCATATTCATGCGCACTAAAAACAGCAGGCGCGCGGAAACAACCTACTTGTTTTTGTTCAGCAACTGGCGGACTTCGTCGATCGCTTTCTGGCTTTTTCCTTGTCCGAGAAATGGCCGGTTGCCGGCAAAATCCCGCGTGGCATATTTTTTCGTTGAGTAAGCGCTTGGGGGAGCTTCGCGAGTTCTTTTGGTCTGATAACTCCGCACTGGCGGCAAAGTCGGCACGGTTGCGGATTGTGTCGAATAGTTACGAGTGCGAAATGAAGTCGTCTTGGCGCTCCTATCGGCCACGAAAGTTCTGCTGAGGTTTCTTTCCGAAACGTAAAAGGACTTGGTCGCGGCAGATCGCGTGGGGGCCTCCAATCCGCCTGTGAACTTTTTGTTTTGGTCGGGATTTGCCAGCTTCGTGTTTGGGCTCAAGAGCCGGTCAACCAGTTTGCGCTCCTGCTCCTGGGCGTAGCTCGGCGTCGCCAGGGCAAGAAAAGCGAGGACGAGCAAGCTAAGGCGCACCATTCCAGCCTGCAAAATCCGGCGCCACTTGTAAAGAAAAAGGCGTCTACCGCCCGGCGGCGTTGCGTAAAGCGGCGCTGCCGGGCGGGGCGGCTGCTTTGCCGTTAAGAATCTGGCTCGCAGTGACCGAACGTCCATAATAATGCTCGTTCTTTCCCTTCTCTGTCGCGATTACCGCGCCTTCCAAAGAGACCCCGGCAAACAATCCTTTGCTTAGGCTATAAGTATAGACGGCAGCTTTCGGCGTGACGTTTGCCTGCACATCCCGGCCCACCGGCCCAGCGGCGGCGCTAACGTCGCCACCGAGCGTCACGTTCCCACCACGCGAAAAGGCTCGGATAGCGTCTCTATTATTTAGAACGAAGACGAAATCGGTGACCTGCCCGCCGATTTGCAAACCCCAACCCGCGCCGCCTGTTCCAATGAATGATGGTCCTGACCATCCGTTGCCGGTGCGGGCGATGACCACGCCGTCGCCGCCTTTGCCGCTAAAAACAAATCCCACTTTGACCACACGCATAATGGCAAGACCGCGTGCATTGCGCAGAACCGCGCGCGGAACCTGATGTTCGGGCATGGAACGAAACTCGCGCAGGATTTCAGCGGAACGCTTCACCGTGTCCTGCTCGTCCGCTTGCGCGGCGGTCCCAGCCAACGCGACCAAACCGAACAATATCAATAGCTTTTTCATTGTACCTCTGATTCGCTGACTTTTGCGTGGGCGGACGTATCTTCGCGGAGATGGATCTGCTCTTTCGCGACGACCAGGCGCTGATGCGCGAAGCCTTGCGTCTCGCGACCAAAGCCGCGGCCAGCGACGAAGTGCCAATCGGCGCGGTGATCGCGAAGAACGGACGCATCATTGGCCGCGGATATAATCAAGTGGAAATGCTGAAGGACCCGACTGCGCATGCCGAGATTCTGGCGATCACGCAAGCGGCAGCAACGGTGGGCGATTGGCGCTTGAATGACTGCGACATGTTTGTGACAAAAGAGCCATGTCCAATGTGCGCGGGAGCAGCCGTCCATGCGCGATTGCGGCGAGTGGTTTTTGGATGCGAAGATTTACGCGGCGGCGCCGCTGGTGGCCTGATCAACCTTCTACAAATGCCGCAACTAAATCATCGCTGCGATATCAACAGCGGTGTGCTCGCCGAGGAATGCAGTGAATTACTTCAGGAATTTTTTCGGGGCAAACGGGGAAGCAATCAACAAATCACAAATTAAAGTTAAGATGGAACTAGGTTGTGATTTAGCTTTGCGAAGGTGGATCGAGAAGTCGTGCCAGTCCCGCTCGGACCTCGAGGCTAAAGGGATCGTCGATAGCGAGTTGTAGCCGCGGTCGCCGGCCGCGGCTTGGCTTTTCGTGTTGTCTCTGGGGAGCCGCGGCCATCGACCGCGGCTTCCGGCGTTTCAACTGCACAAAATCGTCGTCGGAAACCGAAACTCAGGCCATTCCGGCATGAGATTGGCTGTAAAAGGTAGAGATGAAAACCCCACCAGCTGCTCCTGTTGCGCCATCGCATCCCGATTGGTTAAATGATTGCTCCTTCCAGTCGCGCCAGGAATCCCCCGGCCTGATCCCTGGAATCCTGAGTCACCACGTCAAAAAACCGGCAAATCCCACGACCTTTCAGCGCAACTTTTCGTCCGCAAGCGGCGTCACGGATTTAGGCGAGCACGGCCTTGTCCCAATTACTAACCAGGAGTCCGGGCCGGTGGTCAAACCGCAGAGCAAAAGCAAGTTGCCCACAGCGCGGAATAGTGAAGTTTTGTCCGAGCTGCGAACTTTGCGTCAATTATCCGCCGGCGTTTTTGACCCACAGACGAGCCGTGATTTTCTTCCTGAGAGCATTCTCTTCGGTCTGATCGGCGTTCTTTGCGCGGCCTGGCCCATCATTTCAATGTTTTCGACCATGGCGGCGCGGCACTGACACAGCATCGCCCCGCCCGGAACCTCTTCTCAACCGCAGCAAACTGTTACTTCGGCAGACTTGCCCTGGGTTCTCCTTTAGGGTCGAAGAACACCAGCGTCCCGCCTTTTTCGTTGCTGGTTAACGCTGCCGCCTGTTCTCCTTCTTTGCCGAGAACCGCGATTACACCGCGATTCTCGTCACAACCCATATATGCCATCTGGTAGCCCGCTTTCCCCTTGATCGAAACGATTCCCTCGCCGTCAACTGTTGCGATTTCCGCGACCGGTCGCCCCTGTGCATCTGCCACCACAAATGTGCCACCCTGATCTTTCCCTAACATCAGCACATTCGTTTGCCCCGCGGAATTTTGCGCGCTTACGATTCCGCCCAGCTCATGCGCCTTCAGTCCGGCTCGGGGTTTTCCATCAGCGGATGCGACAAAAATTTCGCCGGCACCATCTTTCGTCTCGCCGATCGACACCACCACCTCCTGGTCCTTGTTCCAAATCTCGAAACGCGCGCTCCCCTCATCGTCCACCTGAAAAAGCCCGCGGGCGCGCCCTTCGTTGTCGTTCAAGTAGATGCAGGCGTAGCCTTCTTCGGCTTTGAGCAGGATTGGCATTTTGTCGCTGCTATGCCGGATCGAGATCACCTCGGCATCCAGAAGTAAAAACGGCGGGCGCGGCTGCTGTGGCAGTTTCTCCTCCTGGCCGATCACGCGCAAAACATGATCGAGATCGCGCCGAAGCCGCGCCACCTCTCTTCTTAATTGATTAAGTTCGTCTGTCATAAATTGTAACGCGTGGCATTTCTCCGCACCGCGCCAGCCCCATCCTACTTCGGACAAATTCCTCGACAAGCTTCCTGATTATGACTGGCTGCCTCGCTAGGATTCGAACCTAGACTTCGTTTTTCCCCTAAAGCGAATCACGTTTCTCTCTCAAGGACAACATCGAAAAACAAATGTTGACATGAGTGGATGTTCTGACTTCAATGCCGACCGTTTCACCAGCTTTTGACGGATCGTTATCGTGTGGGCCGAATGGCGGAAAATGGCACGATGTAGTCGGTCCGCGCATAACGAATGCGAGCAGCATCTCTTCCTTCACGACCG
>QHRO01000180.1 GCA_003220155.1 Verrucomicrobiota bacterium | reverse complement strand
ATTTCAGCGCCGAAATAGAAAAAGTAACGAGCGGCTTTACTTTGAACGCAGCTGACCGAGCTGCTCTCGCGACGGGACAGACAATTACCTTTCGCGCTGGACCTGGTGGCCCGGTGACTATCCGGCTGGTAACGAACTTTCCTGACTACGTTGCCGCGCCACGACCCGATTTCCCAGCTAACGTGGTAAGCTCTAATCCATTCGGGCTCGTCATCCACGGTAACTCGCTCGATGTAGTGGACGCGAGCTTCAATCTGATTGCTGAAGTAAATGCGCACAGCGGGGCCAGTTCCACCTTGGTCAAATTCGCAAATGTGCCAAACACAACGCAGGTGGGTCCGCCTACCGTGGATCCAGTGCCAGACAGCATTCACTTTTTCGGCAAAGACCTGCTGGTAACTTACCTTACTGGTTTTCCGTTCGGTCCGGGCGCAGCCAGAGTGCAACTGGTTGACGCTACTACGGGCAACAACCAGCCCTTTATCACGGGCTTGACTGCTGCGATTGACGTTTTGTCGCTAAGTGCTCGCGGCAACACCACACCTCAATTTCTCGTATTGGAATTCGGTGGCGCGGGACTATCGCAACCTGGCCAATTGTTGCGCTTTAGCTCACCGATGGCTACACCCAGCATTATCTCGCCCTGCCTTATTACACCGACCAGCATGGCCTTGGACGAGCGGAACGGCGCCCTCTTCATCACAGAGATCGGCACGGGCAACCTCATCCGGCTACAGCTTTGAAGCGGATGGTGGGAGCGAAGCGTAAAAAGTAGTCGGGAAATTCGTCGAGGTCCGCCACCTCCTACGAGTTCCGCGCGCCGACGCTACCTTTTGCCGCAAGGAAGAGTTAGATCCTGAGCACATCCCGCAGTTCGGGTTACCGCGACCTGCACGTAAACGGACCACAACACCATTCGCGGTAGGGTTCCGCTAACGTCAGGCTGGCAGCTTGTGCACCCCAAATTCCTGCCAACGCGCCGGGCGATTTTGGCCAGAAGAAATCTGGCGTGTCCTGCCACGGTTTTGCGCGTTAACCGATGAATCCCGAATTATATGAAAACACGACTAACGATCGCCCTCCTGCCCATTTCAACGCTGCTGCTGCTGGCGTTTACATCCGCCGCGGAGGCCGCCAATCAAACCGTTAGTAATCTGGGCGACACCGGCCTTGCTTCTCAGCTCCGCCAGAAAATCACCGCCTGCCAGACCGGAACAAGCCCCGGTGGCACGATCACTTTTAGCGTCGCGGGCAAAATCACGCTCGATCCAGTTAAAGGGCCTCTGCCCATAATCACAACCAACGTTACGGTTAACGGCGGAAGCACGGTGGAAATTAGCGGCGGCAACACTGGGACGAATGGGACACGCATCTTCAACGTAAACGCAGGCGCGACGCTGACGTTGAAGAACATTACCCTGAGCCATGCATATTCGGCCAGCGGGGATGGCGGTGCAGTGGCAAGCACCGGCACATTAAACGCCAACAACGCGAAGTTCCTCAGCAACGCGACCTCTGCCAGCTGGAGCGGCAGCGCAATCCTTTGCTGGGGACCGTTGAACATCACCGGGTGCGAATTTGGGTTCAACACCGGCGGCGGGGGCGCGGTCAAGCCACGGTCATCAGGCGCAATTACAACAATCACCGGAAGCAATTTTCACGATAATCAATCAAACGACACCTCCGGTGGCGGTTACGGCGGCGCCATTCAGGTGTTCGACGGGCCGACCGTGACGATTAACAACAGTACCTTCAGCAAAAACATCGCAGTTCACGGAGGGGCGATCTATGTCTCAACAAATGCCATCCTGAATGTGAATGACAGCACCTTCAGCGGGAATTCGAGTGCGCATACTGGCGGTGCAATAGATAATGCAGGTACCGCCACCCTCAGTCGCGTCACCTTGGATCATAACTCCACGGATCCTGAGGCCGGCGGTGAGGGCGGCGGATTGTATAATAGTGCCACGGCTACGCTCGAAAACGTCACTTTGAGCGGCAACTCCTCCACCACCGGAGGTGGGATTAACACCGCCTGGGGGAGCGGCCCAATTACTCTGACCAACGTCACTTTGAACGGCAATTCGGCCCCAACCGGGGGCGGTATCTACAATGGCGGCGCTTTCGTCAATGGCAGCGTCGCTCTCACTTTGAAAAACACGCTCCTCAATAAGGGCTCAAATGGCACCAATTGTTATAACTTTGGCGGAGTTGGCGGCGACCACAGTTTATCAGACGACGGCTCGTGCGGGTTTAGCGCGGGCGATAACGTCACCGACCTTTTCCTTGGGCCGCTCGCCAACAATGGCGGGCCCACACTCACCCACCTGCCGCAGCCGGGTAGCCGCGCGATCGATAATGGCACAGATACCGGCGCGCCTGCCGCCGACCAGCGCGGCATTAAACGGCCGCAGCTCGCCGGGATCGACGTCGGCGCAGTGGAGGTCGTGCCGCAAACCTTCCAGGATACAGATCCGTCTATCCTATATGACAACTGGTTCGACTTCGGATCCCCCAATGCAAGCGGCGGATTCTTCCGTTCGAGTAACCACACCAACGACACTGTGACTTACAAATTTAATGCTACTTCCATCGAGTGGATCACGCGCAAAGGCCCTGAGATGGGTAAGGCGCTGGTCACGATCGATGGCGTGAACAAGGGCACGTTCGACCTCTATAAATCCAGTGCCCTATGGAACCAGCAGTTTCTCTTCAGCGGCCTGGCGAGTGCCGCGCACAACATTGTCATTAAGGTTACTGGCACGAAAAACGCCAGTGCATCCGACTTCCTCGTAGCATTGGACGGCTTCCAGGTGGGAAGCTCCACCAACGTAGTGCAAGAGAGCGCACTGGGCGTGCAATACAACAAGTGGGTTGGTAAGACGCAGGCGGCGGCAAGTGGTAGCTCCTACCGCGTCAATGGTAGTCTGGGCGCAGACGTGAATTTTCAGTTCTCTGCCACATCTATCCTTTTTGTGACGGCGCGGGGGCCGAGCTATGGCAAAGTCAATATTTACATTGATGGCATGCTCGTATCGTCAAACCTCGATTTGTACGCTCCGACTCAGCAGTGGCAGTACAAGATCGGCTATTCCGGGCTCGCTAACGGCTTTCACATGATCGACGTCCGGCCCACTCACACCAAAAACGCCAGTTCCAGCGGATACGGCGTGGTGGTGGACGCGTTCAAAGGATTTCCTAACCAGATGGACTAGGTATAGGCTTGTTTGTAATTGCGAGCTGCATTTTGCACCATCTTTGAAAAACGTGGCGCTTTTTGACTTTCGGCTGTGGGTTAGCGGCTAAAACCCAGCCGCGCTACAAAAAAACCTGGCGCCATTTCCGATGGTTCTGCGCGTTAACGGTCAAACCCATTAAATCACCATGCGAACTTCATCTTTTTCGTATAATAGCTCTTCACGGAACAGTAGCGCGGCACGCCCGTGCTATTCATTCAGCTCGCTAGTCATCGCGCTAGTTTGCCTGGCATTACCTGCTGTAGCGAAAGCAGCCGACATCGGTAAACAAAACACGGCCGATGGCGCTGCAGCCTTGGACTCGACTACGACCGGGCATGACAATACCGGCATCGGTTACGCCGCGTTAACCGACGACGGCATTGGTTCATTTAACACGGCTGTCGGTGCCTATAGCCTTCTGACAAATGAAGGCGCCGACTATAATACGGCTCTCGGGTGGGGAACGCTTTACAACAATATTTCCGGCGGTGGAAATACCGCGATTGGATATCGAGCGCTGAACAACAACAATTCAGGCTATAACACCGCTGTTGGATATAACGCGCTGTTTGCCAACACAGACGGCACGCTTAATACCGCCACTGGCACAGCGGCGATGACCAACAACACTTCTGGTTTCAATAACACCGCTACTGGCGCAAACGCCTTTTATTATAACCAGACCGGTAGCAATAACGTGGCTGTGGGTGAGGAAGCGCTGTTTCGCAATGTGTCTGCCAACTTTAATACCGCAATTGGTACTACCGCGCTCCATGAGAATACCGGGGACTTCAACACTGCCACTGGCGGCCGAGCGTTGTACACGAATACGACTGGCAACAACAATACCGCCACTGGTTACAGTGCTTTGCGTTATAATACGACCGGAACTAGTCTCGCTGCCTTCGGTTCATCCGCCCTGTCCCACAACACTACCGGAGTGTCGAACGCAGCAGTTGGTTATGGCGCACTAAACAACAACACTAACGGCGTGCAAAACACGGCTGCCGGGGCGGAGGCGATGTACGGCGGCGCGTACAACAACGGCACGGGCAGCTATAACACTGCAACAGGCTTTCAGTCACTTTATACCCTTACCAGCGGCGGAGGAAACGTGGCCGATGGTTGGCAGGCGCTCTATAGTAATCGAGCAGGCGGCTACAATACCGGTGTTGGGGTAAGTGCGCTACGACAAAACGCGACCGGTAACCAGAACACTGCCACAGGCGTTAACGCCCTCTACCACAACAACGGACAGAATAATACGGCGATTGGGTTTAAGGCGCTGGAACAGAATACGACCGGCGGCAACAACGTCGCTGTGGGCTACCAGGCAGGGCTAAACCTGGGCGGTGGAAGCAACAACATCTACATCGGCGCCAGTGTTGTCGGCAATAGTGCCGATGCGAACATCACCCGGATTGGTACGACTACCCAAACGAAGACGTTCATTGGCGGCATCTCTGGTAAAACCGTAAGCAACAGCACAGCGGTATACATCAACGCCAGCGGTCAGCTCGGGACGGTCCAGTCATCCGCCCGCTACAAGGATGACATCAAACCGATGGACAAAACCAGCGAAGCTATCCTGGCACTGAAGCCAGTCAGTTTTCGCTATAAGGAAGAGCTCGATCCCGATCACGTTCCGCAGTTCGGATTAATCGCGGAAGAAGTCGAGAAAGTTAATCCCGACCTGGTGGTGCGCGACGAGGAGGGGAAAGTTATGACCGTTCGCTACGAAGCCGTCAACGCGATGTTGGTTAATGAGTTCCTGAAAGAACATCACAAGGTGGAGCAACAGGCTGCGGCCATCGCGCAATTGCAGAAACAGGTGGAAGCTCTTTCCGCCGGCCTGCAAAAGGTGAACGCCAAGGTTGAGATGACGAGCAAGCCGGAGCTGCAACTCACGGCGAACGAGCGGACGAGAACATTTGTAGCCACGCGCCTGGCACCAGGCCGTGGCTACCGCGAGGCCAATAAAGATGGCGCCTTTAGTCCTCTGTTTGCGCGTT
>QHRO01000179.1 GCA_003220155.1 Verrucomicrobiota bacterium | reverse complement strand
TAGCGCTGACAGCAAGATCAACCAAGCCGCAGCCCAGCTCGTAGCTGCCGCGAACCAAGACCTTCGCGGGCTTCTCGAGCGCTTAATACATGGTGCGCTCGACCCCAATAGGCCTCCAATCCCATTTCCACCTCTCGGGGAGGACGTGAAGTTAAGACTACTCAGATTCATCCGAGACGCGCGGCAAAACCCGATCACCGCGCAGCAAAGAATCGCCAGTATCCTGAGGAGACAGCTCAACGGGGCTCACGGTCTCACCGAATATTGGGCTGATCCCTATATCGGCGTTGGCGGTCGCTATAAGCTGAATAAGGCTTTTTATGTGACCGGCAAGGTGGATGTCGGCGGTTTTGACGTCGGCTCCATCGTTACCGTGCAAGCCTACGCTGCGCTTGGCTGCCAGGTGACCCGGAGCATCTATTCCGAACTTGGCTTCCGCTATCTTTATGACGATTACGATAGCGGCGGCTATCTCTATAAGGTTTCGACCTACGGACCTCAAATCACCGCCGGTATCCAATTTTAGAGATTCGCCAGGCGATTGATCTGTTCCCAAAGAAGAAAGCACGCATCGCCAGCCTCCCCTCTCATCGCGCACCAGCTCTAAAGCGATGTTGACCGGGCAGACGAGACAACCCATTCGACTTGCGCCCAGACAGGCCTTGCTATCACAGAATGGATCGCGCCAGCACTTTTTCCGCTGTCACTTTCCGCTCTCATTCAGCGGAGGAATTCGAATTCTATTCAGGGGCGTTTGTCCAGGTTTAGCTGCTGCAGATCGGGGGCCTTGGGAGCGGTCCTCGGCTTGGGAGGAGCCACTATCCCCCCCGGGCCCAGCGGGAATTCCATACGAAAGAGCGCGCCCAACATCGCGATCGAGTTGTCGCTCCACAATCCTCCGTGGCCCCAGATAATGTCTTTGGGCACGCGCACGACCCAACAGGGGATGCGAGCGTTACCGGTGTATTCAAATTTCCACCGCCGCCAGAGTTCTTTTCCCGTCGGTGGACGTACCTCACCGGGACTATATTCCCCATTGCGACAGAAGCTGCCTTCATGACCATCGTTGTGCTCGCTCGTGTAAAATGAAAAATCGGGATGGTTTTGCTTGATATTGGCTTCGAAGGCCCTGTTCTCAGTCGCCCGGAGACCCTGCGGCGGGCTGCTCTCTCCAAGTGGGACGACGTGATAATTGACGAGGTATTTGTTATTGCCGGGCGTATGGGTATAAAATTCGTTTTCCGAGACTTTTTCGCCGGGATGCCCGGGTACCGGCACCTTTTGCCAATGGAAGTGAAGGTTGGTTGCGTTGATGAGTCCGGTCCCGATGGGAAAGATTTGTCCAGTCGCCGAATCGTTCTCAGATTGCAAAAAGACCATGGCCGGGCGGTTTTCGCTTACGGTCGCAGTTTCTTCGCCCACATTGCCCCGGCTGACGTAGGCACGCTTCTGTGGGTCGTACCTATATAGATAGTCGAACTCCGACATCAGCTGTCGGGTAGTGATGGAACTATCGGCGGAGTTAAACGCCACGGCCATGTCCCAGGCGCTGGAACTACGCCCGCCCTCGCCATTGGCGCCGAGGATCGAGTGAGAAATCGTGTTCCCGAGCACCAAAGCGCCAAAAGAATGCCCGAGCAGCACGGTGTGATGATAGTCTTTGCCGGGTTCATGGGCGGCGACCGCGAGCTCTTCAATCGAGGCCAGACAACTGTTCGCTGCCGCGATCCCTCCGCCGGCGGACTTGCGGCTCCAGAACGTGAGAAAGTTTAATCCCGGCAAAGTCAGGTCTTTGCCCCGCCACGCGATGTAAACGCCGATAACGGTGATTTTTCGTCCGGTGAATTCGGGAAAACTGGAGACTGTGTCGAGAAAATGCTCGAAACGACAGACATCGCTTGAAGTGGCGTTGTTTTGCCAGCCGTGAATGTAAACGAAGAGCAGTGGACGCTTTGCTTTATGAATGGCTTCAAGCGCCACTTTTCGTTGCGAATTATCCAGGGATGAGCCCTGATCTCCAAACTCGATGAACGCCATTTTGTAGCGTCCATCTGCGGGTCCTCTTATTGAGTTGGATGGCTCGGCGGCGGTGTTGGCATGGTATGGTCCGTATGACGCGCACGATCCCAACAGCATCGTCAGCGTGAGTGTGACAAGAATCAGACAAAGCGCGTTACGATTCGTATTCCAGTTTGTTTTCATTGAGGCCCTTCAGAAGTGTCACCGGGACATTCCTATGAACACTCTGCAATCACGGATAGTAAGCCTCGGCTTTCGGGAGACCTATTGGACCTTGGTCCTATAGAAGGACGCAGGAGAAAGGCGGCAGTGCGGCCACATAAGACCAAGGTCCAATATCTCGACCTTGCGAATTCGTTCAACCTGCGGTCACATAAGGTCGCCAAACCGTCCCTCAAAATCCGACTCAACCTAAAGAGAACCTGGAGTGAATGCTTTTGTCATCGCCCCGATCGTGTTTGGCAGTCTCTTTGGAGGCACGCTCCTGGGCATGCGCCTGCGCGCCGTTCTTCCACCGCACCACTTGAGTTCGGAGGCGAAGGACTCAGTGAGGGTTGCAATGGCGTCGGTCGCAACGATGGCCGCTCTCGTCCTCGGCCTGCTCGTCGCCTCGACCAAAAGTGCCTACGACGCTAAGCGGTATGAGGTGACGCAGATGGCCGCCAAGATTGATTACCTGGACCGCTTGCTGGTCAATTATGGGCCTGACACGAAAGAGACCCGTGACCTGCTCCGCCGTGCGGTTGAGAATGCGCTCGTCCGCATCTGGCCGGATGAGAAGTCCCGACATGCGCACCTAGACCCCAGTGCATCCTGGGCAGAGGCGCTGCCGAACGCAATCCAGGGACTGTCGTCGCAAAACGATACGCAACGCTCATACAAGTCCCAGGCTGTGCAACTTGCCGCCGATCTTGGTCAGACGCGCTGGCTACTTTACGAGCAGGAAGAGAGTTCGGTCTCCATGCCCATGTTGATCGTCGTGATCTCCTGGCTGGCCATCATTTTCGTTAGTCTGGGTCTGTTCGCGCCGCCGAACCCTACCGTTATTGTCGCGCTCATGCTGGCAGTGTTTTCGGTTTCGGGCGCGATCTTCCTAATTCTGGAACTGGATCTGCCATTTGACGGGATGATCCAAATCTCTAGCGCGCCCATGCGCAACGTCCTGCAACATCTCGGACAGCGATGATGAAAAACGAACGCGGCCGCTCCTAAGGATCTTCGCGCCGATCAACGATGCGACGGTGGATAAGCTACCAGCCGTGCTTCTTCATAGAACTTAGGTCCAACAGACGAATTGGGCGTTGGGGTGAAAAATCATGCAAAAGAT
>QHRO01000178.1 GCA_003220155.1 Verrucomicrobiota bacterium | reverse complement strand
TAGTTTTGGTAGAATCTCAATCAACAATTCGCTGAACAGATTCGCGGTGATGATTTCAGTTCTCGGCGAAAATTTCCACCGCCGCACGTCGGCGACGTGAAAATCGATGTTAGCGATCTTGTTTCGCCGCGCGTTTTCCTTTGCGGTCGCGATTGCCACCGGATCGTGATCGATCGCAATCACGTGTCTTGCACCGAAGCGTGCCGCCACCAATGCAAGAATTCCCGAACCCGTGCCGAGATCGAGCAGCGTTTTCTCTGGTTCTGGAGAGCCTGGGCTGCCAGCCTGCGCTCCCCAGAACCGAGTGCATCGCTCTAACAAACGCAACGACAACGCCGTTGTCGTGTGCTCACCCGTTCCAAACGCAGCGCCCGCAGGAATAACAAGGAGCGGCGGCTTCCAAGCCCCGAAAGCTTTCGGGGTCTGGAAACCGCCGCTCCTTGTAACCACGAGCCGTTTTCCGATTCTGATTGGTTTGGTCGTCTGTGCTCTCGAAAATCTCGTCAACCAATCGCGCGGCAATTTTTCTATTATGCCGCCAAAACGCGAGCGAATGCTTTCCAAATCGGGCCGGTTGCTGCCGGCAATTTCTGCGATTGCGTTTTTGCGACCCGGTCTCGAAATGATCGCGAGCCGCCGGCCCGCAACTTCACGCAACGTCGCTTCGTTGGCTGCGAGCCAGACTATGCCGGCTCGCTTTCGCCAAACGAACATCAACCCAACACCAAAAAATTATTTCTTCTCCGCGCTTTCCGTCTTTTCCTTCTTGGCCATTTTCTGCGCTAACCCGGCGGCAAACTTCGCGTACTGATCGCTATCGAGCGTGAAGGTTCCGAGCATGTAATTCGTATCTGTCCAATCCCAATTTTGATCAGAATCATTGTAGGTCATCTTTGTTGTTTTGCCCTGCGCGTACTGATGGTGAAGGGGATCGGCGCCCGGCGGATTGGTAATCTTCGACGAACCGCCGAGACCACCTTCGACCAAATGGCCGGTAAACGTGGCGACGTTTCCGATCGTGATGATGTGATCTTTGCCTTCGATTTTACGCGTGATTGGAACGTAAACAGTTTTGAAATTCTTCGAGCCGTTATTCGAAGGCAGCACGGCCGCCGCAATTGCTTCCAACGCCTTACGTTGCTCGGGACTGGCTTTTTCGTCGATGTAATTCGTGGAAAAATTCCATTTCCCGAACGAATCCATCATCGTCTGGTTTTCCGGGCTCTGTGCGTAATTGGCAACGGCCAGTCCATCGAGTTTCACGTTTCCGTAATTGCCCTTTTGAATGAAAAGAACTTGATTGCCGCCACACGTCGCCCGGGTCGGTTTGGAATCAAACCAGCACGGGCAGGCGGCGTTACAAGAACAGGCTTCCTCGAGCTGACCGGTAATTTTCCATTTTGTTAACTTTGTTTTCTCTTCTTTCGATGCGCCCAGTGCGAGAGACGTTGCCGTGACTGCTGCCAACAGCGCGAGGGAAACAGTCTTCATATAGAAAATTTAAAGCGCTTTTCGCGCCCGCGACAAGTTTAAAAATTCATCGCTAAATTTGCCGGCCACGCTACCCTTTCGCCTTCCAATTTCCCATGCGCAGCGCCGGCATCCATCACATCACTGCGATCGCGGGAGATCCGCAGCGCAATCTCGACTTTTACACCGAGACGCTCGGCTTGCGTCTGGTCAAACGGACCGTGAATTTCGACGATCCGGGGAGCTATCATTTTTATTTTGGCGATAACATCGGGAGCCCCGGAACGATCATTACCTTTTTCCCCTGGCCGGGAGCGCGACAAGGCTCCCGCGGGAGCGGGCAGGTGACCACGGTTAGCTTCGCTGTTCCGCCCAATGCGATTGCGTTTTGGAAAGAGCGATTGCGTGCAAATCATGTGATCGCCGAGGAAATTGGCGGACGGTTCGGCAGTAACACTCTGCGCTTTCTCGATCCCGACGGTATGCGGCTCGAGTTGATCGCAACACACGTCATCCCGAGCGGAGTCGAGGGATCCCGAGGAAATTACCTTAAAGGGTCCGCTGCGGGATCCCTCCCGGCCTCCGCACAAGGCTACGGCGTGGCAGGCGACGTTGCTCGGGATGACCGGATCGGCGGGTTCGCCGCGCCGACGCTTGAAGTCAGGAAGCCCGAGGAAACTGAAGATTTGCTCACCGCGATTCTCGGATTCGAGTTTGTTGCGGAAGAAAATAATCGATGGCGTTTCCGCGGCAGGGGATCAAACGCGTCCGCGGAAATTGATCTGGTGTCGTCTGACGCCGGCTTCGGACAGATTGCAGTTGGCACGGTGCATCACATTGCGTTTCGCGCGGCCGATGATGAAGAACAGTTGCGGGTGCGCGAGCAGCTGGTCGCGCGAGGTCTCAACGTTACGCCCGTAATCGACCGCCAGTATTTTCACTCGATCTATTTTAGGGAACCCAATGGCATTTTGTTTGAGATCGCCACTGACGAGCCCGGATTCCTTATCGATGAACCGGCTGACGAATTGGGCGAAAGCTTAAAACTTCCGCCTATTTATGAGCCAAGTCGCGACGAGATCGAGCATGTGCTTCCCACAATTCATCTTCACCACTCGGCCGCATCATGACCGATTTCATTTATCGATTTATTCCCGGTACTGGCGATCGAACGCTGCTGTTGTTGCACGGCACCGGCGGGAACGAAAATGACCTCCTCCCGCTCGGTCGCAGCATCGATCCCGACGCGTCCTTGCTCAGTCCACGGGGAAAAGTTTTGGAAAATGGTGCCCCGCGATTTTTTCGGCGGCTGGCTGAGGGCGTTTTCGATGAAAAGGATGTCGTCGCGCGTGCGCACGAACTCGCGAATTTTGTCTCCGCTGCAGCGATGAAACATGGTTTGGACCAGAACACGCTGGTCGCGATCGGGTATTCCAATGGCGCGAACATTGCCTCGGCGATGATGCTGCTGGGCTTATTGGAATTTCGCGGCGCGATCCTGTTTCGACCAATGGTGCCCCTTTCACATCCGGCGGATACCTCGTTAGAAGATTCTACTGTTTTGATCTGCGGTGGGCGTTTCGATCCAATTGCGACGCCACAGCAGGTCAGCGCCCTAGCCGAATTGTTACGCGACCGAAAGGCCGAAGTTGAGGTGCGAATCCAGGAAAGCGGTCACGAATTGACGGAGACGGATGTGGAGACAGCGCGAGACTGGCTTGCAGCGAGCGCCATTGCATAGGAAAAAGGAAGCTCGCTTATGCTCGTCGTGATGAATGCCAATGCCACCGCAGCCGAGATCGCCGGCGTCGTCCGCGTAATTGAGTCACTCGGTTTGCGCGCGCATACCATGCCCGGTGCCACCCGCACCGCTATTGGCATCACCGGCAACAAGGGGGCGATCAGCTTGCAGCATTTCGAAAATCTGCCCGGCGTGGCCGAGGCCATTCGCGTTAGCAAACCTTACAAACTGATCACCCTCGATCTGAAACAGGACCGAACGATTGTCGATATCGGCGGCGCGAAAATCGGAAACGGCTCGCTCGCCATGATCGCCGGGCCGTGCGCGATTGAAACACCCCAGCAGGCCTTTGCCGTCGCCGAGATTGTAAAAAAAAGCGGTGCGAAATTCTTCCGTGGCGGCGCCTTCAAACCGCGCACCTCACCCTATGCCTTTGCCGGTTTGGGCGAGGAAGGATTAAAGATACTGGTCGATGTTCGCGAGAAATTTGATCTAAGAATCGTTAGCGAAGCGCTCGACGAGCCAGGAGTCGATCTCGTCGAAAAATATGCCGACATGATTCAGATTGGTGCACGCAACATGCAAAACTATACGCTGCTTCGGCGGGTCGGACGTTCGAAGCTGCCGGTCCTGCTCAAGCGTGGGATGGCCGCCACGCTGGAGGAATGGTTGCTTGCGGCCGAGTACATTATGTCGGAAGGCAATTACCAGGTCGTTCTTTGCGAACGCGGTGTCCGCACCTTCGCCCAACACACCCGCAACACTCTCGATCTCGCCGCCGTGCCGGCGGTGCGACGTATTTCGCACTTGCCCATAATCATTGATGCCTCGCACGGTACCGGCAAAAACTACATGGTCACGCCGCTGGCGCGTGCCGGAGTTGCGGTCGGCGCCGATGGTTTAATGATCGAAGTGCATTGCAAGCCGGAAGAAGCGCTTTCCGACGGGGCACAGGCGCTCACGCTCGACGAGTTCGAGCAAATGGCGAACGAAGTGCGCGCGATCCACGAACTGATTAATTGATGGCGTTGGGTAACGCGTTATCGAACGCCAACGCTCCGTCATCCCGTGCCGCGCAGACGGCGAGGGACCTCCCCAAATGCGTTTGATCACCCGAACTGGCTTGTGTGATCAATGCAGTTAGGTGAGGTCCCTCGCTTGCGCTCGGGATGACAGATGAAGAAAATTGGCGAGCAATTCTGCTACGGTAGAGGAACACAGGCGTCCACGCCTGTGCGCCCAGCGGACATTTTGTCCGCTGACAACCGCAGCGGAATGGAACTCCGCTGGGCGCACAGACCAAAGGTCTATGTTCCGGCCCGGGGTGGCAGGTTAAGAAAGTTCGCGAGCAATTTTTTTCCCTCACCGGTCAAAATCGATTCCGGATGAAATTGCACCCCGTGAATCGGAAATTCGCGATGTTGCAGTCCCATAATTTCACCGTCATCGGAGTCCGCGGTGATGACGAGTGAATCCGGCAAACTATCGCGTTTTACCACGAGGGAATGATAACGGGTGGCTTCGAACGGTTGTGCAACGTTTTCAAAAACGCCTGCACCATGGTGCGAAATCGCAGATGTTTTCCCGTGCATCAACTTCGGGGCACGCACAATTTCGCCGCCGAAAACTTCGCCGATGCATTGGTGACCGAGGCAAACGCCGAGTAACGGAATGTGCGGTCCGAATTCACGAATGACATGGCAACTGATTCCAGCGGCGCGCGGCCGACCCGGGCCGGGCGAAATGCAAATGCGTTCCGGAACCAACTTTCGAATGTCAGTTGGACCGATCTCATCGTTGCGTTTCACCAAAACTTCGGCGCCGAGCTCACCGAAAATCTGCGCGAGATTGTAGGTGAACGAATCGTAATTATCGATCAGGAGCAGCATTCTGTGGTGGCAAGCGTGTCGGCTGCATTCGAATTCTCGCAGGCGACACGCCTGCCGCTACAGGTTTTTTGCCCGAGCGATCGCCGCGAGGACCGCCATCGCCTTGCGCTCGGTTTCTTCACGTTCGCGCGACGGCTCGGAATCGGCCACGATCCCGGCACCGGCTTGCACGAACGCTTTCCCATTTTTCAAAACCACCGAACGCAGCGCGATGCAACTGTCGCAATTCCCATCGAAACTAAACCAGCCGACTGCGCCCGCATAAAATCCGCGCCGCGTTTTCTCGAGCTCGGCGATGATTTGCATCGCGCGAATTTTGGGCGCACCCGAAACGGTGCCGGCGGGAAAAGTGGAACGAAACGCGTCGAAGGCGTTCAAACCATCGCGCAACCGCGCCTCAACATGCGACACGATGTGCATGACGTGGCTGTAACGCTCGATTGTCATTTGCTCGGTCACACGGACGCTCCCGATTTGCGCGATCCGGCCCAGATCGTTCCGTGCGAGATCGATCAGCATCACGTGTTCGGCGCGCTCTTTCGGATCGGCCAGCAAATCGCGCGCGTTTGCTTCGTCGGAGCGGCTATTGGCGCCGCGTGGACGGGTCCCCGCAATCGGCCTAAGTTCGGCGGTACGACGGCGCACCCGCACGTGCAACTCAGGCGAACTACCGAGTGCGCAAAACTCATCGCCGAAGTTCAGCAAAAACATGTAGGGCGAGGGGTTCCCAAAGCGTAAACAACGATAAAGATCGAGCGGATCGGCCAAAAATTCCGACTCGAACCGTTGTGACAGCACGACTTGGAAAATGTCGCCCTCTGCGATGTATTCTTTCGCGCGGAGAACCATTTTCTCGAAGTCGCTGGTGTTGCTCTCGCAAACGGTCGCGGCAGGCCTGTCGCCAGCAGTCGGCGCAGCGATCGGTTGCAATCGCGAGGGCGCGGCCAGTTTTTGCAGAACGATGTCGATCTGTTCCCGTGCGGCACAGTACGCGTCATCGGCACTCTCTTCCCGGATGTCGGCCAGCGTGATTACGCGCATTGTGCGGAAGCGGTGATCGAAAACAATGAGTGTCCCGGCAATCACGAACATCATTTCCGGCAATCGGAGATCGTCCTGTGAATGGATCGTTGCTTTCGGCTCGAAAAATCGGATCACGTCGTAGCCGACAAAACCGACCGCACCGCCTTGAAAATGAGAGATATCGTCGCGCGGAACAAAACGGAATTCGCCGAGGATCTTTTGCAGTTCCCCGAGGGGATCGGAGGTGCTGCGTGTAGTGGCGGGACCTGATTTTTCGCGAACAGTTATATCACCGCCACGGTGGCTAACGATTAATAGCGGATTGATACCGATAAAGGAGAAGCGCCCCGATTCCTCGTTGCGCTCGGCCGATTCGAAAAGGAGCGAAAATCCGTCGCGTCCGATTTTTTGGAATGCCCCGACGGGAGTTTCGACGTCGCTGACGATTTCGGCGGCAACGGGAATCAAATTTCCGCGGTGAGCGAGCTGTCGGAACTCTTCGAGAGACGGGCGCAGCATCGGGACAATGGAGTTATGGAGTATTGGACTGTTGGAACGCTGTTGCTACGAGAAATGTCGCCCTAACCAACGAGCTGACAGGACGAGACCTTTTGGGAAAACACTTGATCATCGTCGCCCGCATTCGTTCCAACTGTGGAGGGACATGCTTCGTCATGTCCCAAAAATGGGGACGCGACGACGCGCATCCCTCCAGGGAAGACTTTTGAGGACGCCGTGCCACATCAAAAAATGTTGCGCTGGAGCGACTGCAAGCGATTATTTGAGCCCACTTTACGCGGGTGTAGCTCAGTGGTAGAGCACCTCCTTGCCAAGGAGGACGTCGCGAGTTCGAGCCTCGTCACCCGCTCCCTTCCAAGTGGTTGGCTCCGCGGTTCGACGGAGTCTCCCCTACCAAATGTGCCTTCGCGAAGATTTCATTGGTAGGGCCGACGCTCTGCGGAACCGCATGCCGGCCGCCCTCATTTTTTTGAATCCGAACTGGCTTTTCTCTGCATCTCATATGCAAATGAAAACTATGAAAGCATTTGTTCTTGGCAGCGCCGCTACTTTTGCCCTGGCGCTGGCCATCTACGCACAAACACCTGCCGCTATGCCAGAAACGCCGGCTCCGTCGCCCACGCTCGCGGCAACGGCTACTCCCGCTGTTTCGGTTTCTCCCGCGCTTTCGGCGACGCCTTCCGCGGCCAATCAATTTGCGGACAAGATCAAGGAACGGACGGATCGCAAGTTCAAACACAAAGGGTTTGCGATCACAGTGGACGGTGATGACAAGCACGAGGCAGATTCAGGCGATATCCCGAAGGATGTGATGCCGGTCGCTGCCATCGCCATTCTGGCGGTCTTCGGATTCCCGGTGGCAATCGTGGCCGTAATCATGTTTAGCAGTTGGGCCAAGGCACGCTCATTGCATCGCACCGTGCGGATGATGGTGGAAAAGGGTCAACCGATTCCGCCCGGGCTGCTCTCGACTCCGACTGCGGTAACGGCAGCGGCTTCCTTGCGCCCCTGGTACGATTTGCGTCGCGGCATCGTGCTCGTTGCAGTGGGAGTAGGGGTAATCATGTTCTTCGGCATCAGCGCGGGGTGGGACAACGGTGTCTGGGCACTCGGTCTCATTCCGGGACTGATTGGAGTCGGTTATCTACTCGCATGGCGGCTTGCCTATCGTGACGAGAAAGCGTTGAAACAGTGATGTGGAGCTGACTGATGCCGACCTGCTCGCGCGAGTTATTGTTGATGGTGACCAGCACGCTTTTGGCGAGCTGGTTCGCCGCCATCAATCGCCCGTGCGCGGCCTTTTGCGCCAGCTGGTGCGCGCCGACGTGGAGCTGGCTGATGATCTCGCCCAGGAAACCTTCATTCGCGCTTACAAAAATATCCGGAGTTTTCGAGGCGAAGCGAAATTTTCCACCTGGCTTTATCGAATCGCTTACAACGTTTTCCGCGAGAATGCCCGCAAGCGCAAAGAACTTGTCGGGATCAATGAAGAGCAGTTGCAAGCCGAGGCCGATCCACAAACGATCGATCCCGGTTTACGTC
>QHRO01000354.1 GCA_003220155.1 Verrucomicrobiota bacterium | reverse complement strand
GCTTTGACCACATTGTGGACTACATTGTTTTCTACAAAGAAAAATTTGTAGCTGCCCCAATGAGCGGCTTCCGCCCACGAACCGTCGCCGTATTGATAGCCATTATAAGTTGGCATTCCCATTGTGCCGAGTAAAACGCGTTGAGTAAAAGTGTGCAAACAGTTATCCATCACACCATAGATCCACCCGAAGGTATAAATTGACGACTGGTAGAGGCGGTCAAAATGACAATTGCTAATCCGGACTGCTGGACAGGTGCCAGCCAACATGATGGCGCCGTTCGGAGCACCTGTTGTAGTATTGAGGCTAACCCTGAAAGTGAACCCTTTTATTTGGAGTAGCGGTGCCGTAGGCTCTACGGCCATATTTCCGCTTGTAACTATAGCATGTATAATAGGAGCGGCAGGACTAAC
Organism: Verrucomicrobiota bacterium; assembly: GCA_003220155.1. Classification (GTDB taxonomy): domain Bacteria; phylum Verrucomicrobiota; class Verrucomicrobiia; order Chthoniobacterales; family UBA10450; genus AV69. Next base: position 2,963 of record QHRO01000354.1, on the reverse strand, counting down.
TGAACGCGACACGTCATCCAAAATAATTGTTTGATCATTAGCCGTTTCGTTAGTGTAGTTTACCGTGGTCTGTCCTATTAACGTAATAGGCTTATTGATAACAAGAGTTTTAGTCCAACTCACGGTTCCAGCCGGAACAATTACGGTGTCACCTTTCGCGGCAGAAGCTACCGCCTCGCTTACGTCGGCAAAGGAAGGGCTACGAGCGTTAATGTTTGCCGCTTGCACAGCGCCAGAAATAGCCAAAAGCAGTGCAGCGAAAAGGGCGCCGAGTCTGCCCGCCACGGAGCGACATGGCTGGAAAAGGGTCGCATAATTTGGCCGCGACCCAAATGGCGAATCGGGATCGGAAAGCCAATGGCGTCCCGCCCGACTAGCAGCGCCACTACGCGCGTCCAATAGAGCCAAAAGTCGTGCTTGAATCTCCGCTGCCCTTTGTCCGAGATCCCTACAAATTAGAAGGTATGCCATGTGCTCGATACTTTTACCGCAATATCCGTTACGACTGAGGGCGCCCCCGTCAAGGTTCGCCTTCGGCATACGCCAATTTCTTGTGCTGTTCTGACCTCCCAATACTGAGAGATGATTGCGCCGTGGCAAGCGTATTGCGCAGAATCCGCATCCACTGGTTGTCCCTTAGAAGGGTCCGCCCACCAATGGATAGGTTCTTGCGCGAGAAATAAGCGCGCGGCGTGAGGGCATCGAAATAAGCGTCAATTAAATTAACGCGTGCCCCGCTGACTGCCGGAACTACGCTAGTAATGCTCCAGTTCGCCTCGAGTACTTTTATCTGTGGGCGGCTGTGCCGATGTTAATGACGGCTCAGCACGCGGAGTTTGCTCGTTGCACTCAGCACTAAAAGAGCAAATACAAGCTCAATTGCTGTACTACCCGTGTCAGCAACTTGTAGTCCAATACCGAACTGCCCCTGTATCACCTGGTCCGCCACTTGAATCTGGCCGCCAAACAATCGCAAGTCCTCGTCCGTGACTTCAAAGCCTGGATTGTTGGGAAGCGTTATATCCATATTGAAGCCATAGAAACGCGTATTAGTGGGGGCTTCGTCCAACAGCGGGAACAAGCCCAGGAAAATTGCGCCGTCATCACTGGCAGCACTTCCGAGAACTACTGGTGCTTGCAGCGGTTGTCCTGTCTGATCGAAGATAAAGCCAGTACCGGAAGCAAAGCCGGCAAGACCATTGGCGTTAGTATGGAGCGCGACCGAAATGTCGAAGTTCACAGCGGTCTGCGGAAAACCAGGTGACGGAAGCAAGCGGATAAAGTTGTCGGTGAAAACGAAATTGAGTGAAAGGGACTGACCATTAAGCGAGACGCCGTTTACATCATTGAATGGAGTAGCAAAGAACGGCGTGATGCGTGCCGACCCTAGAGTAATCTCAATTGGCGTCGCGTTTAGTGCTGCACTGTGAGCAGCAAATATCGCTGCTGCTACTAAGCGCTTTTTCATGCGAATCTCCCGTGATGCCCATATGACGGCAAGCAATAACGGCACAGTGTTCGGTAAAATGTGTGAGAGCAAGCGATAACCTATTCGTGACCATAATCTCATGAACGCCCACTCAAGTCGTGCATAACGGCTAAACGAGCGGACAAACTTCACGCATCGCGCACGCACAGACGCGCACGCCCTCAAAATCAGGCACGGCCTGAAGCTGGTCGGCGTGTAAGCGTTTGCGTTGGTGTAACTGCAGCCGCATCTCACACTGAATTTCTGAGACGTTGCCGCCGATAGCGGCGCTTCACCGCAGCGCCATGGCGATTGAGGTTAATCGCCTCTACCTCTCGGAAGCCTCGAAAGAGAGGACCGGCTGCTTTTCTTACGCGCTCCGCCGATCACACACAAACGCCGCCGATACAGCTTTGGCCCGATTGACAGCAGTGTTGTGTTGCACCGGTGCCGCAGCACGTAACGCGACAAGCAACTTCACACCAACGCTTTCATCTTCTTCGCTACGACAGCATAGCCATTTTGTCCGCGATCTCCCTCAGGCCAATGCCGGCCGCGTATCCTGCTTTGATCTGCTGCCAAACTTCTGTGGAGATTGAACGACGCATAGTTCCTTCGTACCACAATTTTCGCACCGCGTCACACACCAGTTACTAACCGTTCGGCTCATGAAAACGGCACTCGGCAAGGGGTCGTCGGTCCCTCCTGCCAATTGACACACGCATTTCAATCCTTCCGAGTACAATTGCCGTTCTTGATAAAAGTCGCGCGTGACGGGCTGATGATCCTTATCGTGCGCGCCGAATGGCCGAAAGTAGCACGATGTAATCGGCCCCGTGTAAACTAATGCGAGCAGCCTCCTCACCGATCCCGTTGTCTGGAAGAGCGTCCGTATAGGCATAAATAACTGTCGTGATGTCGAACAGCCGCTGCTGATAGTGGCTCTTCTAGAGCATCGTGCGACTGACGCCATGACCAAAGCGGTATACATAAAACTCATAGTCGCTCGTTATACTTCGAAGTACAAGCACTAGTAACAAACAAGTGCGGAACCACATTTTTTGTATAATTAAGAACTAATACTGGTTTCTATAAACAAGCCAAGTAAACAGTAGCCACACGTACTCGTTTACTCCGCCATGTGCTACTCCTACTAGTAATTCTCGATTCGCACCCATTTAATCTGCTTGACTCGGATCTTCGCTTTTAACTAAAAGATGTCAGAGATACTATGACCGCTTGCCCGCTCGGTAGTCCGCGGTGCAGATTATTTGCTTTTCACGTTAAGCAAATATCTGCACCACTTCTCGGTTTGCTCTTGACACTTTCTCTTGTTGACGGCCAAGACACCGCGACCGTGGGCGAGTGGTCACCAGTGCTGACCTGGCCGTACGAGGCAATTCATGCGCACGTCTTGCCAACCGGAAAAGTCATGTTTTGGACTCGCGGGGATCATTCTGAGTTATGGCATCCAGCGACGAACACGGTCACTTCA
>QHRO01000353.1:2459-2965 GCA_003220155.1 Verrucomicrobiota bacterium | reverse complement strand
CTCAGGCCGGGGGAGATCTTCATACTTCAAAACTTCGGGCCCGCCGTATTCATGAACGACCATGGCTTTCATCGTCGATTTGGGAACTTGGCCAGCCGCGATGATTGATAGAACTATCGAAATCGTAGGAGCAAGGATTAACGGTAATCGAATTGCGATTCGCATAACGTATCAGCCTTTACTGCCATTGTGAATATACGCCAGCCAAAAAGGTGGCTCGTGTGTCGGCCTCAGATTGCTTTTGTACCGGCAAGCCGTGTCAGATGCATGGCTTGCGACAAGACTTGGTTTTGGGGAGCACGGGCTGCTAGCCCGTAAGTCTCGGCGGCTTGCCGAGACAATGCTTCAACACGTGTGGTGTGCGCGAAAAGTTGTTGCCGGCAAGCTGCCGGCAACTGCGGGCTGGCAGCCCGTGCTCCCCAGAATTGCGCGCGCCTCGGGTTTTTTCGCGCCATCATCGCAAGCGCCGCGTTCTGCTGCCGCCGCAAAAAAAACCGCCCCGGAAT
>QHRO01000353.1:1510-2404 GCA_003220155.1 Verrucomicrobiota bacterium | reverse complement strand
GCCGGCGACTTTTTTTCCGGGACATCGATTTCGTGAGAATTCCGCCTTCTGACGTTTGTGCCAGTTATGGCGAGATCAGTTTTCTCTAATCCAGGGCAAAGCGTCGAGATCGACGTTCCCGCCAGTTAGGATAATGCCGACGCGCCGACCGCCGAGGGCGATCTTGTGCTCGAGAATCGCGGCGTACGGGACGGCCGCTGATGGCTCGACAATGATCTTCATCGTCTCCCAAATCGTCCGCATTGCCGCGACGATGGCATTTTCGCTCACGGTCACGACATCGTCGACGTATTGCTGGATTAAGGCAAAGTTGGTCGGGCCGATGTTGGTGCGTAGTCCATCGGCTATCGTGTCTGGTTTTTCCACCCGCACCAGGCGACCAGTCCGAAACGACTGCGCTGCGTCATCCGCGTTGGCCGGTTCCGTGGCGATCACTGCAAGCTTCGGCCGCATGCTCTTGGCCGCCAGGGCGGCGCCACCGAGCAGCCCGCCCCCGCCTACCGGGCAGAGAAGCAAATCGAGATTGGAAATATCTTCGAGCGACTCTACTGCCGCTGTGCCTTGTCCAGCGATGACGCGCTCGTCCTCGGACGGATGAATCAACGTTGCACCGGTTTCGGCCATGACACGCGCACATGTTGCCTCGCGCGCCGCTTGCGTCGGCTCACAAAATACGAGGCGGCCGCCATAGTGCTCGACCGCCCGCACCTTTGCCTTCGACGAATTGGAGGGCATGACAATATGAGCGGCAATCCCGCGCAGCGTCGCCGCCCGGGCGAGCGCGGCCGCATGATTACCCGAGGAATGAGTAGCCACGCCACGGCGCGCCGCGGTTTCATCGAGCAAGAAAACCGCGTTCGTGGCTCCACGCGCCTTAAACGCGCCAACTTTCTG
>QHRO01000353.1:0-1479 GCA_003220155.1 Verrucomicrobiota bacterium | reverse complement strand
TCATGCGCGGCGCGCACAGCGGCAAAATCGAGCGACATACCTTTCTCTATGTGCCCAATCCGCCGTCCGCAATCCGCGATCCGCAATTCTTTATTTAATACGTCCGTGAGAGATCGGCCTTGGTCGGTGGGCCTTCGACCCAGTTTATGTCCCAAGCACCGTCCACATTAATGAAGGTGAGGGAGCCAGCCGGCAACCACGCTTCGTGAACCATTTTTGCCGGCATGAAGTTAAACCCACCCTGGGCCAGCTCGAACTTCTTGCCGTCGCAGGCCAGCGTGGCCGTCCCCTTAATCATGGTGTGTGTCTCATTGGCGGTGTGCCAATGCTTGCGCACGTGGATCGCTTTCGGGGTGCGAACCACCAAGCTCGTCGCCTGCGTCTTTGGATCGACATGCAAAACGCAAATCTCGGGAGAATCTGCTCCCAGATCAGGCACAATCTTGTCCCATTTAAGGTCCGATAGATTCCTAAATTCTGGCGCGTTTGCGCCGGGCTCTCCAGCGGTCGGTTCCGATGGGGAATTTGCAGGGCTGGCAGGGGCGGGACTTTGAGCGACCGGGCCGACGTTGGCGTCGGGCTCCTGGGCGCGTTCACTCACCGCAAAAGCGAAACCAAACACACCGACAGCGATTAAGAGAAAAAATTTCGACTTCATAGACTTACTGATCGAGCCGATTCGTCCGCGACGCGATGCATATTTTGGTAGGGACGGCGTCCCGCAGATGCGGGATCCGCGGACATCGTAGCGCGATGTCCCTACCTCTGCACAAGTGCGATTCTTCTCGCCTCTCTCGACGGGGCTGCTCAACCTAATTTTCTCATGAAAACGAAAACCTTGTTGATTCTAGCGTTGTCTCTAAGCCTCACCCGGCTTTGCTCAGCGCAAACCAGTCCGACAACGACGCCTGGCGCCACCACGACCACGCATGGCAGCAACGCGCCTTACATTCAAGGTCCAGTGTGGACCCTCACGATGATCAGAACCAAAGCAGGACTGGACGATGATTACTTAAAGCAGATCAGCGGGACGGTTAAGCCGGTTTACGAAGAGGAGAAGAAGCAAAAGATCATTCTCGATTACAAAATTCTCCAGGGCGACGCGATGACCCCGCAGGACTGCAACATCATTATCATGGTCGAGTACCCAAACATGGCGGCACTTGACGGTTTGCGCGACAAAATGGATCCGATCATTGAAAAAGTGATGGGTTCCGAAGACCAACGCCGCGCCACCGCGGTGAAACGCCTCGACATCCGCGAAATCCTTGGCACCAAAACTATGCGCGAAATCACCCTGAAATAGGATGGCGCGCTGCGCCGGCGTTCGGCCTTTTTTCTTCCTCTTTGTCGTGACCTCTATGTTCTGCCTCATTCAGAAGAGGGACAGCATTGGGGAACAAAAGTAGAAGCGACTCCCAGTGGCTTTAGGTTTCTTAAACGCGGCTAGAAGCCGTATGGCTCCGTTGAAAAGCTGAG
>QHRO01000199.1 GCA_003220155.1 Verrucomicrobiota bacterium | reverse complement strand
CCCGCGTAACTTTTTTACTCTGCAACAGATCGCGCTCAGTTATCTATACTTGGGGCGTTATAGCGAGTCGATTGCTGCGCTGGATCGGGCGCTCAGCATCGTGCCCGACAATGTCGAAACGCGCACCGCGCGCGGCCTATATTATCTCTGCTGGAAAGCGGACGCTCAGCCGCTCCACCAGACGATTGACTCAATCCTCGGGCAAGGACCGAGCGCCATTGCTCCCGCCGCGGATACCTGGTTCGCTTGCGCGCTGGCTGAACGCGACGCGGCTGCGGCCGAACGCGCGCTCGTCGCGCTGGGCGACAATCCCTCTTGGGGCGAAAGCACGATCTATTTGAGCCGCAGCTTTGGCGAAGGGTTACTGGCGCGCATGACCAAAGACGAGGCACGAGCACGCATTGCTTTTGAAGCAGCTCGCGCGCAGCAGGAAAAAAGAGTGCAAGCGCAGCCGGATTACGGACCGGCGCTTTGCGTCCTCGCCATGATCGACGCTGGCCTGGGACGCAAAGAGCTGGCTTTGGAAGAAGGCCACCGGGCGATTGCGCTTACGCCGATGGAAAAAGACGTCAACACCGGCAGTCGCGTCATTCAATATTTTGCCATCACCTCGGCGTGGGCGGGCGACAAGGAGCTTGCATTGCGGCAACTGGAAACGGGACTGCGTGCTCCCGACGCATCGCTCCTGCTGAGCTACGGCGCCCTAAAACTGCTGCCCTTCTGGGACCCGCTCCGCGGCGATCCGCGCTTCGAAAAAATCGTGACGTCGCTTGCCCCAAAATGATCCATCGTCTGCTAACCGCGCCGGAGCCTTGGCGAAGGCGGGTCGCCTCGTTAGCGCCGAAAGACAATTGAACCACGATCACCTGCCTTCGCCGATGCTACGGCGGGCAGGCGCGGATAAAACGGATGAAATGATGATTCACGAGGAGTTGAGTGGTAAAATCATCGGGGCCGGAATGGATGTGCTCAACGAGTTAAGACCGGGCCTGGATGAAAAACTCTACGAACGCGCAATGATCATCGAATTGAAGCGGCGTGGCCACAGTCTTTCGATCCAAAGAGCATTTCCTGTTTTCTATCGCAGCGAATTAATTGGCAACCTCATTCCTGATCTGATTGTTGATGATGCTGTGATCGTCGATCCCAAAGTGGCGGCCTGTTCACCGACGCGCACGTAGCTCAAATGCTCGGGTATCTAAATATCACAGGGTTGGATCTGGCCCTGCTGCTTAATTTTAAGAACGCCCGATTGGAATGGAAACGCGTATTGCGCCCGCGAGAAGCTGGCGAACACGACACGCCTGATCTTCATGCCTGAGCCTTATCCGTGCTATCCGTGTAATCCGTGGTTCGAGCCTTCGAGCAAATCGTGGCCTCGCTCGCGCCAACTCTCTACAATCCGCGTCGGTGTCGACCGATAGCACGTCCTCTTTCTCCACAATTGTCGGTTACTCCAAAGCTTCCAGCTAACGAACAACACGCCCTGAAGATTTGACCCCGAGCTTCTCCATCCTTCATCCTCTCGCGGCCTTTTCTAAGGTGGCGATGTCAATCTTGTCCATTTGCGTCATCGCTTTCATGACGCGATTCGCCTTCCCGGCATCGGGATCGCCCAGCATATCGTCGAGAAAGACCGGGTTGACCTGCCACGAGAGACCGAATTTGTCTTTGAGCCAGCCGCACTGCCCGGTCGATCCACCGTCGGCGGAAAGTTTCTCCCAGAAATAATCGATTTCATCCTGGTCCTCGCAGTTGACCGAGAACGAGATTGCTTCGGTGAACTTGAACTGCGGGCCGGCGTTGAGCGCCACGAACTCGACTCTGTCGAGCGTGAATTCCACTGTCATCACGCTGCCTTTTGGCCGCGGCCCATCCTCGCCGTAACGCGTCATCTTCCCGATCCTCGAATTCTTAAAGATGGCAACGTAGAATTTGGCTGCCTGCTCGGCTTCGGAATCGAACCATAAACAAGGAGTTATCTTCTTCATGCACCTTAGCTTAACCGCCGCCTCTCTCAACCTTCAACACTCAACTCCGTAAAGGAGCGTGGCTCCCACGGAGCTTTACGCTCTCAACTGCCCTGCGCTTGCTTATTAGCGTCCGACGCAGCAAATTTGTGCGCCGAACAGCAGAAACGGGTTCCGGCGTAATGAACAAAATTGACTTCGCAGTCGGCATTGGCGGTGAGAACGGCCAAGGAATCGCTTCCACAGGGAACATTCTCGCGCTTATCTTTGCGCGGCGCGGACTGCATCTCAACGCCTACAACGCTTACCAGTCGATTATCCGTGGCGGTCATACCTTTCTGACAATTCGCGCGAGCGATGGGCCCGTCCGTTCCATGGGTGACAAGATCGATGCATTCATTCCGCTCAATCAAGACACGATGGATCGGCACCTGCATCTTTTGAAGAGCGGCGCATGCGCGATTTACGACAAAGAGAAGGTCACGCCCGGGAATGCGGCGGACGGTGTCCAACTTTGCCCCATGCCGATGAAGGAGTTGACCAAGGGCAACAAGCTCGCGGTCAATACCGCCGCGCTCGGTGCGACGCTCCAATTACTCGGGATAGAATCCGAACCGCTTGAGACGGTCATTTCGCGGCAATTTATGAAGAAGGGCGACGCGGTTGTAGCTGAAAACCTGGCCATCGCTCGTGCAGGGTACGATTACGCGGCTCAAAATTTTACAGCCTTTTCCTGGAAAGCGCCGCGAGGGGCCAAACCGCTGGGAATAATTACCGGCAACCAAACGATCGCCATGGGTGGAGCGGCTGCAGGCGTGAAGTTTTACGCGGCGTATCCGATGAGCCCATCCACCGGCGTGTTGATGTGGATGGCGGCGCACGCGCGTGAGCTCGGCATCATGGTTCGGCAAGTCGAAGACGAGATCGGCGTGATGAACATGGTGATTGGCGCAGCCCACACCGGTTGCCGTGCCATGTGCGCAACCAGCGGAGGCGGGTTTGCACTGATGACTGAGGCCGTCGGTATGGCGGGAATGATTGAAACGCCGATTGTTTGCGTTGATGTGCAGCGCGCCGGACCGGCGACAGGCGTGCCAACGAAGACCGAACAAGGCGATCTCTGGCAAGTGCTGGGCGCTGGCCAGGGGGATTATGCGCGCATTGTTGTCGCGCCGACAAGTCAGTTGGATTTATTTCACACGATTCCAGAGCTGTTCAACCTCTGCGACAAATACCAATGTCCCGGTTTGGTCCTGTCCGATCTGCTGATCTCCGAAGGAACCACGAGCATCGATCCCGATGATCTGAACTTCCAAGTTAAGATCGACCGGGGCGAATTAATTCTGCCTAACGGCAACGGTGCGGATAATGGCAGCGGCGCCATCGCCGCCGCGAATCCCGCCAGCGGCTACAACGACAAGGCGTATCTGCGTTACAAGAACACTCCGAGTGGAATTTCTCCCCGCGCGGTGCCGGGAGTGCCTGGTTGCATTTTTACCGCCGCGACCGACGAGCACGATGAGGATGGCACGCTCATCAGTGATGAATTCACCAATCCGCAGAAGCGGCGGATGATGGTGGAGAAACGCGCCCGCAAAATGCAAGGCGCGATCAAGGACATCGCGCCGCCGCAGCTCGTTGGTCAGGAGGAAGCCGACGTCACGCTGGTGGGTTGGGGCTCGACCGCGGGCGTAATCCGGGAAGCGGTGGAAAAACTGGCGGGTGAAGAAGGCATCGTGGCCAATCAACTCGCCATTAAATGGATTGTACCCCTGCACGCCGCGGAGATCGGCGCCATTCTCGGGCGCAGCAAAAACGTGATCCTGGTCGAGAATAATCAGAGCGGCCAGTTCGCCCGTTATCTCCGGAGCGAAACCGGCTTCGCGGCGCACGGTCACATTCGCAAGTACGATGGCGAGCCGTTCATGCCGCATCACATCGTCGAAGCAGTGAAAGAGCAGTTAGGCGGCAAGAGTCGCTTGTCCGTCCCCGTTCACGAAGTTAATGCCTAACGAACCATGAGCGCAACGACTGAGCCCACAACGACGCCGGCACCGACTGCCGTCACTACCCCTGCGAAGGAACCCGGCCAGTTAACCAAAGAGACGTACCGCGGCCGGATCCATCCCGATTGGTGTCCGGGCTGCGGCGATTTCTCCGTGCTCGCCGCGCTTCAAACGGCTTTGTTTGAGCTCGGCCTTCAGCCGCATCAAGTCTGTGTCATCAGCGGCATCGGCTGTTCCTCAAATTTGCCGGGCTACGTAAACACTTATGGAATGCATACGTTGCACGGGCGCGCGTTGGCGGTCGCGACCGGCGTGAGATGCGGGAACCATGACCTGAAAGTGATTTGCACCGGCGGCGACGGCGACGGTTACGGAATTGGCGGCAACCATTTCGTCCACACGATGCGCCGAAACGTCGACCTGACCTACATCGTGATGGACAACCAAATTTACGGCCTAACCACTGGCCAATGCTCGCCCACGAGCGTCAAGGGGATGAAAACCAAGAGTACGCCGCACGGAAGCGTTGAGAACCCGATCAATCCGATCCCGATGGCGATGGTCGGCGGCGCGACCTATGTGGCCCGCGCTTTTAGCGGCAAGCAGAAACACATGGTCCAAATGTTCAAAGGCGCGATTCAGCACAAAGGCTTTGCCCTGGTCGATGTCTTCAGTCCGTGCGTGACCTACAACAAGGACAACACCTATCAATGGTTTAATCCGCGAGTGAAAATTCTCGAAGAACAGGGCCACAACCCGACCGATCTGCATCAAGCGATCGAGCGCGGTTTTCAGTGGGGCGACGAAATTCCTATTGGATTGTTCTGGCGTCGGACCGACCTGCAAAGCTTGGAGGATCTGGAACCGGTGTTGCACACGGGCGAAGGCCCACTCGCTTTTCGCAATCTCGGAATTTCCCCCGAGCAGGCGAAGCGTCTGATCCAGGAACTCCTGTAGTGGCGGCCGTGGCGGCCGCATTTCTGACGAATAACGATTAACCGGCGGCGGGGGCCATTGCCTGCGTTTTCTAATTTCTAATTTTTACTTCCTACTTTCTTAGTTAGCCGCCTTGATCCAAGGCTTCTTCAGTCCCCAGGCTATCTCTTTCTCCGCTCAGTTCACCCTGCGGTGCCGGTGCACCGGAGCGCTGCTCGCCCGGACGCGGCTCTGCCCGCGTAAGCTTTTGTCCCCGACGTGAGAAGCCCGGGGGTTCGACAGCGACGCATATGCAGCCGGTGCCTTCGGCACAACCCTGGCAGCAATAGGTCTCGCCGTCGTGCGTGTATCCTTCGCCAGGCCACTCATTCTTGACCATTCTGCAACCGGGACACGCCGGCAATGGAATGGAGCTCACCAACGAATCGTTTTCATCGATTTCTATTAGCATAAGTTTCCTGTCCCATTTGGTGGGACCGCCTTTCATAAAATAAAAATCGATTCTAACGGCACTTTTGCGCGCCTGACCCCACTCGCCACCCCCAAAGCTGCTCCCATTTTGGGACCCGCTCCGCGGCGATCCGCGCTTCGAAAAGACTGTTGCTTCGTTAGCGCCGAAATGAGGCGGGATGCGCCAATACTAGATGCTGGTTGCTGGATGCTGGACCCTAGATTCCTGATGCTAGATGCTTTGACCTGGCCACAGATGCATACGTAGCCACGATGCGTCGCCTGCACTGAGCGAAGCCAAATGTTTCACCGCGCTGCTATCGTGCAAATTCCTCGTTGGTTGCGAAGATTTTTTCGGGCTCACCGCGCAAGTCATTCATGGGCGGTCGGGAGTATGGGTTGTGGGAATTCGACCAACTTTGTCCCCTCACCCTACTTTCTCCCTCCGGGAGAGGCGGCGCTCCCGCGCCGGTGAGGGCCCTCTCTAACGGTCATTCTTTGCGGTCCTCTAACCGATCTGCGCCATCAGCGTTATCCGCGGTCAAAATTTCGGTTGCGGCGGAGCCGCGCTGGGCAATCTGCCGTGCTGCGTGCCTGCGATGCTGCTAAACTGTGCGCGCAACAAGAATGCAACAACGCTTCCTCGCTCCAGTTCTTTTGGTGATAACAGCGCTGCTCTGGAGTTTGGGAGGAGTGTTGATCAAGTCCATTGACTGGCCGCCAATGGCGATTGCCGCCGGTCGAAGTATTGCTGCGATTCCGGTGTTGCTGGCCTGCGCTGGCCCCGCCTTCGCTGGGCTACGGCGCGGCAGGCGGCAGCGGTTCACATTTTCACCTGCTCAGATTGGTGGCGCAATCGCCTACGCGGCCACGGTCGCGCTGTTCGTTTTTGCCACCCGGATGACAACCGCGGCCAACGCCATTTTCCTCCAATACACGGCGCCAATCTACGTCGCCATCATCGGCCGCTGGTATCTTGGTGAACGGCCGCTGCCGATCGACTGGTGGGTCATCGCGGTAGCGCTGGGTGGAATCGCCCTCTTCTTTCTGGATCGGCTAACGACGTCCGGATTTTGGGGAAACATTGTCGCGCTTGGGAGTGCTCTTGCCTTCGCGTCGTTGGTCATCTTTTTACGAAAAGAGAGAACCGGTTCGCCGATCAACAGTGTCATTCTGGGGAACATCATCGTTGGGATTGCCGGTGCGCCGTTTCTGTTGCGCGCGCCGTTACATCAGGCACGCGCTTTGTGGCTTGTGCTGGTGCTGGGCGTTCTGCAACTCGGTTTGTCTTACGCCCTGTACGCTGAAGCGATAAAACACGTTACTGCACTGGAGGCCATGTTAATTCCGATGATCGAGCCGGTATTGAATCCGGTCTGGGTGATGCTCGCGCTGGGCGAGCGCCCAGGGCCCTGGGCGATTGTTGGTGGTG
>QHRO01000198.1 GCA_003220155.1 Verrucomicrobiota bacterium | reverse complement strand
TCTGAGCCGGCCACGCTTGATCGATGATGAACTCGGTGTAGCCGCGGATCTGCCCTTGTAAGTCGGTACGAATGAGTTCCGGGTAGCCGCTGACGTCGCGATACATGCTGGCGATGTTTGCTGCATCGGAAGAGACGATGTCGCTGACGCTGCTGTAATTACTCCAGACCCCGACGGCGATCAGGCCAACGGTGAGGCTGTAGAACACGGCGATGGCTTCAGCGAAGAAGACAATGTCGTTGTTCATGTCCTCCGTCAGGTGAAGCCGGCCGGCGGTAAGCCGTTTGAAAACCGGTAATCCGGCAACGGCGATGAGAACAAACCCGCCGATGATAATCACACCGCAGAGCCAGTCCGGGAGGTGCAGGAGCCGACTCATTCGCCAGCGGTCTCGCGGGAGAGAGGGTTGTGGTCGAAGGGCGGGTCGAGGTAAACGAAATCCACGCTTTCGGTCGGGAACTCGTCGCGATGCCGCAACCAGGCGAGATTATCGCCAAACGCTCACCTTCCAGGCTTTGTCTATCTCGGACCGCGCCGGAAAGGAAGCAGGTGAATCTTGCGGTGCGAACGAAAAATTTCGCACAGAAAATCAGTTTGTTCTCGAAACTCCCAAGAACAACAGGAAGCGCAGGTCTTGGGGGAAACAACTAATTGCTCGCTCGCCCCCTTACCTCCTTCTTAATTTTTACTTCTTACGTTGAAGTCCGGTGAAGTCCGGTTCGGGAGCCAAACCTTTTGGGAGATGCGAAGTACAGGGGAAGGGAGAGATAATGAGAATACTGACATTAACAGTAATATTGGGGTTACCGCTCATGGCGTTAGGCCAGACAGCGGAGCCGCAAAAGTCGCCGGAGCAGACGAACGAAACACAGACGACAACGCCGGCGAAAGAGAAAAAGATGCGTCCCGCGCAACAGTCAACCAAACCGCAGACAAAATCTGAGACGGACACAAACGTACGAGGACAAACGAATGTTCAGGGTCGCGCTCAAGACGTGAACAGGAGTGAAACTGGAGCGCGTTCGAGCACGAGCCAGACAACGACGGTGAACAAGCAAGAGTTCAGGTCCCGTCACAGTGAAGTGTTCAGTCTTGGGCGGCATCCGAAGGAGTTCTTCGTCCAACGATTTGGGGCGAACCATTTCCGGTTGATCGGGAACACGTATTTCGTGTTCGTGGACAGCTGCTGGGTGGCGGTTGACGTGGACGGCTTTGTCTACACGGAAAGACTGATCTGTCCGGGCGATCCGGAGTTTGTTGAAGTTGACTAGCGCACTTTGCGCGACACAAAAGCGCTCCGCTGGAACTGCAGGGCGCTTTTTTTTGGCGTCGCCGGGAATCGTTTTCCCTGACGAATTTGTTTGCCTAATCGGCGGAATGCGGATTGCGGATTGGAAAAGAGGAAAACTAATCAGGAAACCAGCAAAACAAAAATAGGCAGAAGTCAGAGATCAGGCGACAGCTATCGATTCTTAATTGGCCCCAGCGGAGGAGACGGTGAAGGTTAATGGACAACATTTCCGGACGATCTGGCTGCACCCGACTAACGAGCGGGTGGTGCAGTTGATCGATCAGAGGTTTCTGCCGCACCGGTTCGTCGTCGAGGAAGTAAGCACGGTCGAGCAAATGGCAGACGCCATCCGCCAAATGCATGTGCGCGGCGCGGGCCTGATCGGAGCGAGCGCCGGCTATGGGATGTACCTGGCGGCAATCGAGGCGGGTCCGAGCCGGACTGGCAGTATTTCTGCAAAAGAATTCGATGCGCGGCTCACCGAGGCTGCCGAAAGACTTAAAGCTACCCGGCCAACCGCGGTCAATCTGGCATGGGCGATCGAGCGGCAACTGACTGGAATGGCCAAAGCCAAAACTGCTCGGGAAAAGATTGAATTGGCTTTGCGCACGGCCAGAGAGATTGCCACAGAAGACGAAGAGAATTGCCGGATGATCGGCCAGCACGGCGTGAATCTCATCGAGGAGATTGCGCGCGTGAAAAATGGGAAGCCGGTCAATATCCTAACCCATTGTAACGCGGGCTGGCTTGCGTTTGTGGATTACGGATCGGCCCTTGCGCCGGTCTACGCGGCGCATGATCGCGGTTTGCCGGTCCATGTCTGGGTCGATGAGACCCGGCCGCGAAGTCAGGGCTCCAAACTCACCGCTTGGGAGCTCGGTCAACATGGTGTTCCGCATACGATCATCGCCGATGGTGCCGGCGGGCATTTGATGCAGCGAGGTGCCGTCGATCTGGTAATGGTCGGATCGGATCGAACGACGCGTGCCGGGGACGTGGCCAACAAAATCGGGACCTACCTGAAAGCCCTGGCGGCGAAGGACAACAAGATTCCTTTCTATGTGGCCCTGCCTTCATCCTCCTTCGACTGGGCGATCCGTGACGGCTCCGAAATTCCGATCGAGGAACGCGGCGCCGAAGAGCTCAAGCGCGCGGATGGCTGGCGAAATGGTCGGATGTGGGAAGTGAGTGTGGCACCGGAAAGCAGCCCGGCGGTAAACTATGGATTTGATGTGACGCCGCGACGCTTGGTGACCGGGCTGATTACTGAGCGGGGCGTTTGCAAAGCGGACGAGAAAAGCATCCTCGAGCTTTTTATCGAGCACGCGTCGTGAGCGAAACCGGTTCGATAAAGTTCACATGCGACCGGGTGGTAGTGGAACTTTCACGGTTCGCCGGATTCGACGAACTGAATAAATATCGGCGCAAGCTTCTTCGCCTCGGAACCATCGGCATTGATACGAACGGCGTCGGTTTCGGAAATCTGAGTGTCAGGAACGGCGCGACTTCGCGTTTTTACATCACGGGCTCGGGAACCGGAAAGCTTCTGGAGCTAACGCCGGCGGATTGCGCGAGGGTAGTTGCCTACGATTTGGCAAGGAACTGGGTCCAATGCGAAGGACTCACAGTTGCGTCATCCGAATCCCTTACTCATGCGGTTGTTTACGAATCGGATTCGACCGCTGGCGCGGCGATTCATTGTCATGACATGAAGCTGTGGACGGCGCTCCTGCGCAAAGTTCCGACCACGCCGGAGAAGGTCGAGTATGGGACACCCGAAATGGCTTATGCGGTACGGGGTCTTTTCCACAACACAGATGTGCTGAAGAAAAAGATATTTCTGATGGCGGGGCATGAGGGAGGTGTGGTGGCGTTCGGAAGAGATCTGCGATCCGCTTTTGCGCAGCTGACTAAAAGTAAGAAGTAAGAAAGGGATCGCGTAAAAGCTTCGCTCACGCGACTGAAGGAAGATGAAATCAGAAATCGGAAGTCAAAGCAGTCTCGCGCGTTTCCGCAATTCCTGATTAGCTAAACGGCACATGACTGAACGCCAGACCCCCCGGCCGACAAGACTACGGACAACAGGACTACGGATTACGTGACATCGGACGACAGGAGAACAAAAATTGAAGCGTTGAAAACGCTAACCTGTTAAAACGGCGCGATGACTGAACGGGAAGAGGAGATCGCATCGACGATGGCGGCGGATTTGAATGCGTTGCCGCGGCTGCGCGGGTTCAGGTTGCGCGGGATGGAGATGACGCGCCTGGAGACGTTTATCGACGCGGCGTTCGCCTTCGCGATCTCGATGCTGGTGATCGCCGCCCAGCAGATCCCCGATAATATCCAGGCGCTCCTGGCCGCATTCAAAAATGTGCCGACTTTTATCTGTAGCATCGCGGTGCTGGGGATTTATTGGCGGGGCCATTGGTTGTGGAGCCGGCGTTACGGCCTCGAAGATGGCGTCTCGATTCTGATTAGCTGGACGCTGATTGTTACGATCCTGATCTTTATCTACCCGCTAAAGGCAATTTTCGGGGCGATGTGGTACCTTCTGAGCAATGGCCAGGTGGGCCAGCCCTTCTCGCTGCAGACGACCGAAGCGCAGGCCAGAACTATCTTCGCGATCTACGCGCTCGGGTTAATTGCCATTTCCGCCGAAATTCTGCTCCTGAATCTTCGTGCCTGGCAATTGCGTGAGCCCTTGCGATTGAATGCGCGGGAACAATTGATGACGCGTGGCGAGCTGACGGGTTGGAGCATCCCGGTGAGCGTAGGGATCGTATCGCTGGTATTTTCGTTTACCTTACCGATAGAACAAATCGCGTGGTGCGGCTGGGTTTATTTTTTGATGGCAATCCTGGTGCGGGTGCACAGGTTCTTGCACAGGCGCCGGCTGGCAGCGGTGAGCGCCGAAGGCGCGAGAGGCTCAAGCTGATCCGCAGGGCGTGGCGGCGGCGCTGCGCTTCGCAAAGCTGAGCGCAGGACAACGGGACGACGGACCACAGACGACGGGGTTCCGGGACCGTAGGTCCTAAACTCGACTGGTTAAACGAGTGGAGTTTCAATCTCACAGCTGATCGAGTTTATCGCGCGTCGGTTATCCCTCGGCGGTCTCCTTTAGCGCGCCGATCAATCCGAGCGTGGCTATTTACGACCCGGTCATTCCCGCGTCTCTCTTCAGGATTGAACGCGTTGCCGGCGATGCGCTGGGAGTTTTGGACGCGGAAAGCACGCGCTTGTTTGAACGATGCCGCGCAAATTGGAAAAGAGCGGGTGATCTCGATTCGCGCGATAGAAACGGTGATATCCATTAGACCAACTCTTGACCAAGCCAATCATTGTCAAAGTGGCCAGCTCTTCCTGAACGGTGCGTAGTGCCAGTCCACTCATCAGCATCAGTTCGCGAACGTAGCGCTGTGCCTTCGGGTTGGAGAAGAGCAGGCGCAAAATTTCAGCCCGAGCTTTCGGAAATAGCAAATCAAGCACTTCAAAGCGCGTTTTCACTTTGTCATTAACGGCATTTTCAACGCCGGGTTCTAACTCGACTGGTTAAACCAGTCGAGTTTTAATCTCACCGTTTATTGAGCCTGAAATGCTGATGGCGCAAAGCGGCGCGTTATCGGTTCCCAGTCATTCGCTAAAGGGTAGCGGCTATTTCAGCGATTCGTATACACGACCGTGGGCCGGTGAAGATAGTCAAGCGGTTTGCGGTTTTTTTGCTTGTCCGGCGTGGTAAAAAAGCGCACATTCGTGGTATGACAACTACGACGCGACCCGGTGGGTTGTGTGGTTGGTCGATTTGGTGCGCGAGCGCCGCGATCTCTCTCGCGTTTTGCGCATCGGCGTTTGCCGGAGCAAACAGCGGCGTATCACCGCAAAAAAAAGTGCAATCGGCGCAGAAATCCACGCGGAAAGTGTGCTTCGCCCACTGGGGTAGTTCTGCCATTCCGGAGCCGTGCGATAGGATCTTCGCTCCGGTACCGACGACCGCTTCCCCACTCGAAATAATCAGGCGCTGACATTAAGATAAGTTAAAAGTTTCGACGAACGATCGGGCAAAGGCTTCGCTCACGCGATGACATCTCAGTAGATGAAGGGCAACAAGCGCCAACAGGTGCGCTGTTGGTAGGCGCGATATTGGTTGCCAAATTCCTGTACGAGAAATTCTTCTTCGGCACGGATCCGCGCGATGATGGGCACACACATCGCCGCGGTTAAGAGCAGACCGATGATGCTGCGAAAGACAAGCGCCCAACCCGCCATCGCCAGTAATGCTCCGAGATAACTCGGATGCCGAACAAAACGGTAAAAGCCGTCGGTCTTGAGGCGGTGATCGGGTTGGAGCGCGACGAAGATGCTGAACCGGTGACCGAGCTCAAAGACGGTGGCGACACGCACGAATCCGCCGATAGCAGTGACGATCAGCCCCGTGTAACGAACAGTGTCGCCGTCGATCGACCAACGGTCGAGATGATCCAGATGCGGCGGCAGCCACGCGAACACGATCGCGATGATAATCACCGGAACGAAAATCCAGCGACTGGAGGGATCTTCCCGCCGGCCCATTCCGAGACCGCTGCT
>QHRO01000197.1 GCA_003220155.1 Verrucomicrobiota bacterium | reverse complement strand
CCGCTTTTTCGAATTTGATGCTGACCACTTCGCTTTTTTTCGCTTTCGCCCGTTTTTACCCCGATCTCGTTATCTATTTCGCCTACATCCTGCCGTTAAAGGTGAAATGGATCGCCTGGTTTTCGGCTGCGGTTTTGCTTCTGCAAATCGTCGTTGGCTCGATGCAATTTCGCGTTGCCGCGATTTGCGCGCTGGCGAATTATTTGATCTTTTTCGGCCCCGCGATCATCCACGATGCCCATCACCGCCGTGAAGTAACGACCCGCCGTCGTCGTTTTGAAATGCAAACCCGCGAAGCCGAAGCGGAGGCGTTGCATCGTTGCGCGATTTGTGGAGCGACGGAAGTGACGGACCCAAATCTCGAATTTCGGGTGGCGCGCAATGGCGAAGAATATTGTCTTCCGCACTTGCCGAAACCCCAAGCCGCTGGCACGGCGAGCAGCAAAAGCTCCGGGTAGCGCTCGCGTCTGGCAAGACGCGCATGCATCTTGACCGGCCCTCTTCAGAACGGAAATTAAGCCGATGGCCGACAAGAACGCTCCCCTCATTCCCGAACAAGGCTGGCATTGTCTCCACCTTTTTTACCGGATCGATTTCGCACAATGGCAGTTGCTCACTGCCGATGAACAGCGCATGGCCAAGATCGCCCTCTCGGAGATCGTGCAGGAAATCCGTGCCACAGAAAAGACGCAGTTGCTCACGCTGAGTGTCGTTACGCCGAAAGCGGATCTTGGCTTCATGCTAATCACGCCTGATTTGCACGCGGCGAATTTTTTTGAAAAACGCCTTAATCTTTCTCTAGGCGCCGGCGTGCTCGAGCCGGTTTACAGTTATCTTTCGCTGACCGAAGAAAGCGAATACACCACCACGGCCGAGCAGTACGCCGAAACGCTCGGGCGCGAGCAGAATCTAAAACCAGGCACGACAGAGTTTGATGCCGCGATGAAAACTTTCGCGGAACGGATGGCGCATTATCGGGAGGAACGCGTTTATCCGACACTGCCGGACTGGCCGGTGGTCTGCTTTTACAATATGAGTAAACGGCGCGGCGAACAACGAAACTGGTATGCGTTGCCGTTTGACGAGCGCCGCAAATTAATGGGCGGTCACGCCAAGGTTGGCCGCGAATTTGCCGGCAAAGTGAAACAGCTAATTACCGGCTCGACTGGACTCGACGACGCCGAATGGAGCGTCACGCTTTTTGCGCGCGACACTTTCCAGATTAAGAAAATCGTCTACGAAATGCGTTTTGATCCTGTAAGCGCGGAGTACGCGGATTTCGGTGAATTTTTTGTCGGCATTCAATTGCCGCTCGATGAATTGTTCCGCCGGCTGCAGCTGTAAATCCTGCTCCCCTCCTAATTGGCAGCTGAACATGAGCAGGAGTATGAGCAAGAGCAGGAGTTAAGAGGATGGGTGACAGAGCGGTCGATTGTGCACGCCTGGAAAGCGTGTGTGCCGCAAGGCACCAGGGGTTCGAATCCCCTCCCATCCGTTAACTCTTCCTTCTCCTCTTAATCTTAATCCTATTCGTATTCCAATCCGTTTAATCCGCGTAATTCGCCGTCGACTCTTGCAACGTCAGCGCAAGTCGCGCCTCTTCATTGTCTGTAAATCCTGCCTCAATTTTATGATGTGCGCACGCGGTACCACCCCGCGAATATTGGCTCCCGGATAAATGATGCAATCCCGGCCGATCACCGTCCCAGGATTGATGACCGCATTGCAACCGATCTCGGTCCGGTCGCCGATGATTGCGCCAAATTTTGTCAGCCCAGTCGGAATTGTCCGGTCGGCGGCGGCGACGGAAATTTCGCGATGATCGAGTTTTACATTCGATAAGATCACGCCTGCGCCTAGATGCGCGCGAAATCCCAAAATGGAATCGCCCACATAATTGAAGTGGGGCACCTGCGCTTCATCGCACAGGATACAATTCTTAAACTCGCACGAGTTCCCCATTACGACGCCATTGCCGACGATGACGTTTTCGCGCACGTAACAGCCACTGCGGATATGGCACTTCTCGCCGATCCAGGCCGGACCTTTTATGACGGCGCCTTGTTCGACGATGGTGTCTCTGCCAATGAAGACGGTATTGCTGATGAACGGTTTTCCCATCAACTGTCCCAGCACCGCCGGCTTCAAACGAAATTGGAGATAACTTGCGATTTGTTTGAGCGCGTCCCAAATGAAGCGTTGATTCTCGAAAAGCTTGGCGTGGGTCGTGTGCTCGAGCGCGATGAACTCAGCGGGCGCGAATGCTTCTTCAGGGCTTAATGCCTGCACGGCGGGTAATTTTTTGTCCGTCTTTGGTGTCCCGCACTTCCCAGCCGCGGGCGTTTAATTCCCGCCGCAATTCATCGCTTTTTTGCCAGTCGTTGGCAAGTCTGGCGATACCACGGGCTTCGGCCAGCGTTTCAATCTCCGGTGGCAACGCCATCGTTTGCGTGGCCTCGAGCGCCAGCACCTGGTTGACCTCCTCCCACCACTGCAACCATGCTTTCGCTCCATAGGTGTCGAGTTCATTCGCGTCCATCGCGCGATTGGTTTCGCGAATGGATTCGAACAAAATGCCGAGAGCGCCGGAAATATTCAGATCGTCATCGAGCGTGGATTGAAAATCGTTGGTCGGAACGGGTCCCACTCCCTTTCCTGGCGCACCGCTCGCGCTTGTCTGGCGCAAGCGCTGGAGCCATTCGTCAATTCGCGTTAGCGCCTGCCGCGACTCCTCCATTCCTTCGAAAGTGAAATTCAATTGCGCGCGGTAATGCACTCGTAATAAGGCGTAGCGGACTTCGCGCCCGCTGTATCCTTTGGCGGTGACATCACGCAGGGTGTAAAAGTTGCCGAGCGATTTCGACATTTTCTGATTGTCGACCAGCAGATGCGCGCAATGCAGCCAGTAGCGCACAAATTTTTTTCCGGTCACACCTTCGCTTTGCGCAATTTCCGCTTCGTGATGCGGAAAAATATTATCGACCCCGCCGCAGTGAATATCGATCTGATCGCCGAGCAGGGTGGTCGCCATCGCGCTGCACTCGATGTGCCAGCCGGGGCGACCACGACCCCAGGGCGAATCCCACCCCACGTCGCCATCCGCTTCGTCCCACGCTTTCCAAAGCGCAAAATCGCCGATGTTTTCCTTCTCGTATTCATCGCTGCGAACGCGTCCGGTTGGCCGCAATTCTTCCAAATTCAGATGCGCCAGTTTTCCGTAACCGGGAAATTTGTTGATCCGAAAATAAACGGATTTGTCGTCGGCCTGGTAGGCGAGATCGCGTTTGATCAGTTCGGAGATCATTTCGATCATGCGCGTGAGATAACGCGGCTCGGTCGCGCCGGGATATTCGTCGGCGCGTTTGATGCGCAAAGTCTCGAGATCTTCAAAAAATCCGCGTTTGAACGGTTCGGTGAAATTGTTGAGCGAAACCTTCGCTTCCCGTGCGCCGCGGATGGTTTTGTCGTCGACATCGGTAATGTTCATTACCCGATGGATCTTGAAGCCGCGCGCTTCGAGATGCCGCTGCAACAAATCCTCGAAAATATACGCCCGAAAATTTCCAATGTGCGCCTGGCTATAAACGGTCGGCCCGCAGGTGTACATCGAAACGTTTGGTGGATCGAGCGGGGCGAAATCCTCCAGTTGCCGCGAGTAGGTGTTGAACAGCCGGATCATGTTCGCACAACGGTCATCCCGAGCGAAAACGCCAGTCCGGCTCGGAACGAGGGATCCCGTGGAAGTTTCCTTTAAGTTTTCGCGGCGGGATCTCTCGACTCCCCTGCGCTCCGCTCGGAATGACGATCACGTTACCTCCACGCTCGCCACCGCGACTGCGCTCATCCCTTCACCGCGCCCGATTGCCCCCAATCCCTCATTCGTTGTCGCTTTGATGCTGATCGCATTTGCTTTCACCCCCAGCGCGTCCGCGATCTGCTCCTGCATCGCGGTAATGTGTGGCGAAATTTTTGGCGCTTCCGCCAACACGGTGGCGTCAACGTTTATCACCCGCCCATTTTTTTGAGCGGCGATCGTCGCAACGTGACGCAAAATTTCCATGCTGCTGATTCCGCGAATCGATTCCTCCGTGTTCGGAAAATGTTTTCCGATGTCGCCCGCGCCGAGCGCCCCAAGGATGGCGTCAGCAATGGCGTGGGAAAGAACATCGGCATCGGAATGGCCTTGGAGCCCGCGTTGGTGCGCAATTTCGACGCCGCCGAGAATTAATTTCCGCCCGCTGACCAGGCGATGTGCGTCGTAACCGATGCCGCAGCGAAACGCTCTCACAGTTTCAAATCGATCACCCCGTTGGATGCGATGATGCTGTAACGATCGGGCATGTCAGTGCGCGGTTTCATTTCCACCGAACCACCGCCCGTTTCCACCAGAATCCAACCGGCGGCCACATCCCACAGACTAATGCCCTGCTCAATGTAGGCGTCGAATCGGCCACAAGCGACATACGCCATGTCGAGCGCGGCGCTGCCGAGCAGCCGGCACTTGCGCGCCCGATGCACCATCGTTTGCAGCAACGGAATCCCGGCTTCGATGGTGATCCCTGTTTTGGAAAGACCGACCGAAACGATCGCCTCCGCCAAATCCGCGCGCTCGCTTACGCGAAATTCGCGGTCGTTTAATTTTGGGGCCGCTCCTTTTTGCGCGGTCCAAAGTTCGTCGCGGATCGGATCAAAAATGACACCGACGATGATCTCGGCCTGGCAACGCAACGCGATCGAGACGCAAAAATGCGGAATGCCGTAATAATAATTCACCGTTCCGTCGAGCGGATCGACCACCCATTGGAATTCGCTGGCTTGATCGCCGACGATTCCCTCTTCGCCGTAGAGTGCGTGTTGCGGAAATTCTTTGAGCAACGATTGCGTGATCAATTCCTGGGCGCGGACATCGATTTCGAGTTTGATGTCGTGCTTGGTGGATTGATTTACTTGCATCGGTTTCTCGAAGTTGTGCCGCAGCATTTCGCCGGCAGCGCAGGCCGCTTTAACGGCGGCGTCGAGATAATGCCTCATGAGGGATTAGCTCGCACAAAGAGGGGCGAAGTGCACAAGGAAAACGAGTTGGGCTTTGTCGGGCGGTTGTAGCTGCCGCCGTCGCTGACGGCAGCTCTTTTCAAGCTCTGCCGCTGGGGACAGCGGCAGCTACAACCTTCGCGGAGAAAAAAACCGGGAGGAGAAATTAATTCTCCTCCCGGGTTAACGTTTGGGTTTTGGCTCCGAAAAGTTTCGGAGCCGTGAAGCGCACTAATGCGTTAGTGCTTCTTTTTCTTCGCTGATTTTTTCTTGGCCGCTTTCTTTCTTTTTGCTGGCATCGACTATTCCCCCCTTTCAATCCGCAATCGCGGTGGGTCTGTGAAGGGTTTGAGAAACTTCACTTACGGTTCATTCATCCTCAGAATTTTTTTGTCAAAACTTTTTTCGCGTTTGCGCAAATTTTTTTCACAAGTGCGCATGCGATAATTTTCTTGGAAGCGCGCAAAATTTTTTCGCTTTCGCCGTCGCGCGAAAAAATCGTGACCGCATTTTCATCACTTTCCATCCCGATGTTTGGATCACTCAAATCGTTTGCCACCATCATGTCGCAATTCTTTGTAGCAAGTTTCGCGCGAGCATGCTCTTCCACGTCATTTGTTTCCGCGGCGAAGCCAACCACGAAAAAATTTCGGGATCGCGGAAGCGATTTCAAAATGTCGCGCGCCGGAATGAGCTCGAGCGAAAATTTCTCATCGCGTTTTTTGATTTTCTGTTCGGCAACGGACGCCGGTTTGTAATCCGAGACTGCGGCGCACATCACCAGCACATCGCAATCACGCACTGCCTCATCGACCGCAGCGTGCATTTCATCGCTCGTGATCACGCTTACGATTTTCGCGCCGGTGGGCGGGGGAAGATTTACCGGGCCCGAAACAAGAACGACTTCGTGATTCGCTTCAATTGCAGCCGACGCGATGGCATATCCCATTTTTCCCGAAGAACGATTGCTCAGGAAACGAACCGGATCGATCGGCTCGCGCGTCGGTCCGGCCGTGATGACAAACTTCACGCGATCAATCGATCGTGCCGGTGCAGGAGAAATTCGGCGCGGAAAGCGATGTCCTCCACTTTCCAAAGACGGCCGAGGCCTTCGTAACCGCAGGCGAGCATGCCTGCTTCCGGACCGATGAATTCCGTCCCGCGCGATTTCAATTTCTCCACGTTCTCCTGGGTCAGAGCGTTCTCCCACATTTTTCCGTTCATCGCCGGCGCGATCAGAATGGGCGCGCGCGTGGCCAGCGCAATGGCGGTGAGGGGATGACTGGCGAGACCGTGCGCCAGTTCCGCAATGACGTTTGCAGTTGCGGGTGCAATCAAAAACAAATCGGCGTTATCTGCGAGCTCGATATGACCAGGCCGCCAATTTTCTTTCTCGTCGAAGAAACTTGTCATCACCGGATTTTTCGAAAGCGTTTGTAACGTCAACGGGGTGATGAATTCGGTTGCGTCATTTGTCATCACCACAAAAACATTGTGGTTTTGTTTCACCAGCAAACTGGCCAGCTCGGCTGATTTGTAGGCGGCGATCGAACCGGTCACGCCAAGTACAATCGATTTTTGATTCCTGGTTTTCGATTTTGGGGCCATGATGACGAATGAAATATGGCGCAAACGATCTCGGTGTCATCCCGAGGCGCGCGGACGCCGAGGGACCTCTCAAATGCGGTGTTGGTAACGCAGGCTAGTTGGGGGATCAAGGATTATAGGCGAGGTCCCTCGCTTGCGCTCGGGATGACGAGCGAAAGAACATTCACCGCAAAATCAACCTCCGGCTCAAAATACGTTCCGCGCCCATGATCTGGCGAAATTTCTGCAAATCTTCCTCCATCGATTTGCTGATAATGGTGTAGCGGTAATCGCGCCAGTGCTTCATTTCGCGCGCGGCCGTTTTCAAACGTGCCTCGATTTGTTGCACCGTTTCGGTGCGGCGTTTCGTTAAGCGCCGCCGCAATTCTTCAAGATTTGGCGGCATGATGAAAACGTCAGTCAATGCCTCTCGCACAAAAGGATCGCCGCAGTTGCGAATGGCGGCGGCGCCCTGGGTATCGATGTCGATTAAAACATCGACGCCCTTTTTCAAATTATCGATCAAAGGTTGTCGCAGTGTCCCGTAGTAATGCTCGTGCACTTTGGCGTGCTCGAGAAACTCGCCCGCCTTCACTCGCGCGAGAAAATCCTCTTTGGAAAGAAAGCGGTAGTCTTCGCCGTCGATCTCGCCCGAGCGCGGCGGACGGGTGGTGCAGGAAACGGAATAGACGAAATCGGGGGTTTGGCGAAGGGCGTCGCACAACGTCGTTTTACCGGCGCCCGATGGCGCGGAGACGACAAATAAAATTCCGTAGCGCGAAAATTTGTTACTCAAGGT
>QHRO01000196.1 GCA_003220155.1 Verrucomicrobiota bacterium | reverse complement strand
CGTTGATCAACTGCGGGGGCCATTTCGAAGGTGGCACCCTTCTTCACTGGCCGGCGGGCGGGAATGGCAAAGCCGCGTTGCTCACAAGCGATATCCTTACGGTAGTGCAGGATCGGCGTTACGTCAGTTTCATGCGCAGTTATCCAAATCTGATTCCGCTCGGGCCGGCCGCTATCGATTGCATTCTTAAAACCCTCGAGCCGTTTTCATTCGACCGAATCTACGGTGGATGGTGGAAGGCGAACGTTCCCGCCGACGCCAAAGCCGCAGTCGCGCGATCGGCGGAACGCTACCTCCGGGCAATCAATAGGTCGGCGCGCGGCGATTAACGTTGCTTAACAGTTCGTTAACCAGTCGCGGCAAGGCGACGCCAGCCGGTTCGCGGAACGACTTGGCCGCAAATTGCGACAACCATGTTTCTTCAGGATTCACTTCTATCAATTGACCAGCCTGGCCTCGCGCTCGCAGCGCCCAATCAATAATGTAACCAAAAAGCGCGCTCGTTCCGGCGACGATGACCAAATCGGAATCGCCGCCACGCATAAAATTTTCCACTATCCCGATTTTAACTGCATCCAACTGTTCACCGAACCAGACCACGCCGGGTCGCATAAGCGCGCTACACTGCGGGCACTTCGGGAGATCGCCATCTTCATGCTCATGCTCGCTTCTTCTGAAATCACACCGCGAGCAGCGCGTCATGAAAATATCCCCGTGGATTTGCACCATCTTTTCTGCCGCTAATCCCGCGCGCAGGTGAAGGTCGTCAACGTTCTGGGTCACGAGCAGAAATTCGTCTGCCTGCAACGCTAAGTTGGCGATCGCCTGGTGGGCGGGATTCGGCTGCGCCTTACGGATGCGCTGACGTCGCTCGCGGTACCAATCCCAAACCAAATCCGGATTGCGCGCGAACGCTTTCGGCGTCGCCAGTTTCGTCGGATCGAGATTTCGCCAGTAACCGTCCTTGCCACGGAAAGTCGAGATCCCACTTTCCGCGGAAACACCCGCACCGGTGATCACAAGAACGCGCATAATACCATATCAAATCGCATGTTCGCTGTCATCCTGAGTCGCGCAGACGGCGAAGGATCTCACGATCGTCCGACAGTATGCGACCTGTTGCGAGGTCCCCCGCATGCGCTCGGGATGACGAGTGGTAGCGAATAGCTATAGACTACTCCCAGCCGATTTGCCGACCTTTGTTTTGTTCTTCCAACCAACTTTGCAGTGGCTTGAAGTAATCCGCCATCGCTCGAGTGGAAATATCCTCGCCAGTCGCTTCCTTTAAGACTTTTCGCCAATCCTCCGTGCTCCCCTTCTTCAGAATGTTATTCAGCCACGTCCCGACTTCTTTGTTGTCGGCGTAGTTACATGATTGCGGTGGCTGGTGCAGAATTTTGCGCGCAATGTAGTCGTGTAGTTGAAACTTAAACACGGTCGCGAAAGCGTAGTTATAATAGTAGGCGGGGGTATCGTTAATGTGGGTCTTGGTTGCCGCGTCACACCATTCCTCGCCACGCGGCGACGGCGGCTCGATTCCCTGCATATCGCTAACGTATTTCCACCAGCGCGCGTTCCATTGATCCGCTGGCAGGTTATGCGCGTAAATATCGGCCTCCCAGTGCGGCATCGTTCCGCACGAGAAGTAAATGAACGGGATGGCGCGGGCCAGCGCGTCGTCGAGCAGGAACGCGTTCATATCGGGCTTGAAATCTTTCGGCAAAATTCCGCGCGATTGCAGATATGGAACCTGACTCGACGCCAGCGAAATCAGTTCGCCTACACCCTCGTGAAATCCGGGGGCGGCGCCGGTCCGAAGGAGGTAGGGAACTTCCGGGCGAGTATAGGCCTTAAAATAATAACCGTGCCCGAGCTCGTGGTGCGCGGTGAAAAACCAGCGCGCGTTCGGTTCAATGCTTTGGAGCGATCGGATGTCATTCTCCAGATCGATGTGCCAGCACGAAGCGTGAGTGTTTTTCTTACGCTTCGAGTCCGGCGGCAGCGGATACAAATCCGATTTCTTCCAGAAACTTTCAGGCAAAGGGGAAAATCCAAGGCTCGTATAGAATTGCTCTGCCGTCTTGATAATCCAGTCCGCGCTATGGCCCTCGAAGTATTTGTCGATGTTAGCAGCTTCAACCAGGTCGGGCCATTCCTGTGCCCACCGATTGTTGATCCAGTGCGCCGGAATTTTTTGCGGGACCGGCTGATGATACTTCTCGGCCAGCTTGTACTTCGCCCAGGTATGGAGTTGCAGATAAAGCGGGCGAAGCGTCGCCATCCAGTCGTCCAGCATTTTCAACATCTCGTCCGTCGTCATTCCGTAGCCGGCTACTTCTAACGAGAAATAGTCGGGATACTTCATCTCCCTAGCGACGCCGTTTCGGAGATCGCGCAGGACTACCAGATTCGGTTTGAGCGCGGGACCAGATTCCTTGGACGCTTCCCAAACCGCCTTGCGTTCTTCCAGGTCCGTACTCTTTTGCAGTTTGTTGTCGATTTCATTGGCCGTGATCTTTTGGCCGTCAAGTTTGAATTCAAAACTATTCAGGATTGAGGCCTGCTTGGCTTCGGCCCCGACGCGTTTTACAACGAGGTCCGGATTTGTCATCGGTCCTTCGGCCGCATTCAGGAGCAGTTGTTTCAACTGCCGAACGCTGAGTGGCGTTAATTCTTTCTCGTGTGCGAGCAGATCGCGCGCTTCGGTGATAATGGCCGGGTTGCCATTGAATGCGGCGTAAGCTTTGCCGGTTGCTGCCACGGCAGCGTCGTGTTCGGGCGTGACGTCCGTCACCGCCAGCCACTGCGCTTCGCTATTGACGCGATAAAGCGCCTGATACCCGGCGTTCGTCAGCTTAAGGAAACGATCGACCCGTTCTTGGATCGGGGACGCGGCAGAAACAACGAGCGGGAGCAGAAGTACGAATAGAGAAGCAATTCGGCGATGCATGCGAGCACCGTAATCGAGACAATTATTGCAGGGCAAGTGCTCCGCTTGCCAGGAACCAACTGTTTTGCGACGAATACGATACCGAAGGGCATCGCCACGAAATGGGAATCGAGTTAGAATAGGAGATTAAATCGGACATGAGCGTAAACACACTTTGCTGGACTGATATTCCCGTTAACGACCTTGATCGTGCGACGAAATTTTATTCGGCCGTTCTCGGCCAAGAAGTCAGCAAAATGTCCGAAGGCGGATTCGAATACGGCCTTCTGCCGCACGAAGAGCAGAATACGTCCGGCTGCTTATGCGCGCGGACAGCGTCGGCTCCAAGAACACGCCGTCGCAAACCGGGCCGCTCGTTTATCTTTCGGTGGAAGGACGGCTCGATGACGCGATCAAGGCCGTGCGCGCCAATAGCGGAAAAGTCCTGGAAGAGAAAACGCAAATCGGACCGCACGGTTTTCGTGCGGTGATGGTCGATTCGGAAGGCAACCGCATTGCGCTGCATTCATCGGCGTAATCGACCCGTCACCGGCACCACAGAAAATCTGCGGAGCCTAGGCTGGCAGCCTGCACTTCCCAGCACCTTGCGGGAAACAATTTCGGGGCGACGCAACGAAGCGAAATAGCCTCGGCAGGCTGCCGAGACTCGCAGGCTGGCGCGTGCTCACGCAGAAGATCGATGACCGGATAGTTCGGCTTGGGATTCAACCGCCGATCCGATTTCGTTTTCGGAACTCTCCACCTCCTCCAAATCGGAGATGGCAGGACCATTCAGGACGCGGCCAAGTGCATCAAAACGCGAACCGTGGCACGGGCAATCCCAGGTTTTTTCACAGCCGTCCCACCGAACGATGCATTTCAAATGCGGACATACCGCCGAAAATTTGTGCAATGTTCCCTGTTCATCACGATATGCCGCGATCTTCTTTGCGCCCTCTCGCAGGATCGCGCCTCCGCCTGATTGAATCTTTTCCGCGTCCGGTTCATCACCAGGCGTGACATAATCTCGCAGTTGCGCGACGACATTCGCATTCTCGGCCACGTAATCCGCTACCGCCGTCGGCTGCAGTGTCTTGCGGCTCGGATCGTAAAGCTTAGTCCAGGGATTTTCGCGACCGCAGATCAGATCAGTGATCAATATCCCTGCGATTGTTCCGTGCGTCATTCCGTTACCGGAATCGCCTGTCACAACAAAAACATTTTCGTCGCCGGGATTGCGGCCGATATAGGCGATGCCATCCACCGGTTCCATGACCTGTCCGGACCAATGGTCTGTAATCTCGCCGACGAAAGGAAAGTGGTCGCGCGTCCACCGTTCAAGCTTTGCCAACCGCGCTTCAAAGTCGCTCGCCTGCCCGGTTTTATGATCTTCGGCGCCGACAATCAAAACATCGCCTTCGTTATCGCGCGCAAATCGTAGGTAATGATACGGAATCGGTCCGAGCGTCTGCTTTTCTTCCTCCGCCGTCTCGGCTGTGTCCCACAAAAGCAGGTGCTCCACTTCGCGCGTTACCCGTAACGCCAACACATAAGTGGAATAGGGCGCCTGCTTGGAATGGATGACAAGACGGTCATTGATCGGGCAATTGGTTGCAACAATGGCTGCCTGGGCCCTGATGGAATACCCCTTTGATGTTTCAATCCGCACCTGATCGCCATCTTCAACTTTGACCACACGCGTTTCGGTGAAAATGCGACTGCCACGATCGGTCGTGGCTCGCGCCACACCATTCAGATACTTGAGGGGATGAAATTGGGCCTGTCGCGGAAATCGAAGGACTCCATCAGTAGTAAATTTTCCGACTGGAATGTCGTCAACGCGCTCGACCTCACGCAAACCGGCCCGGTGCGCGGCGTTGAGCTCGTGTTTCAAATCTGTGACCGAACCACCTGGAGGCAGAAATAGGTAGCCATCGACCCGGAGAAAGTCGCAATCGAGATTTTCGTCACCGACGATTTTCTCGATTCGATCAATCGCCGCGGTATGACTCTCGGCAGAAAGACGCGAAAACTCCTGGCCGAGGATTTTCTCGAGTTCGTAGTAGCGATCATCTAGTGCGTTCACGAGATGCGAGGGCCATCGTCGATCAAGACAACGTCTCGACCCTCGCGTGCCAGCAAATAGGCCGTCGTTACCCCAGCGATGCCCGCACCGATAATGCAAACATCTGCGATCAGATTTTCCGTTAGCGGTTTTGTATAAAACTTCTGCGCGGTGCGTTCCCAGAAAGAGGGATTCGCGCCCGCGCGTTTTCCCAATCGTTGCATTTCAATGTAAATCGTTCCTGAGATCATCTTTTAGCTTTGTAAAATTGCGAAGGATTTGGAGCCACTCGCTGACCGCGCCGGAAAAGCAGCCGTCCCGATTTCTAGCCCGTTACGACCGCCATACGATGGACAGGCGATATCTTTGAGGGCGCCGAATAATCGCAGTCGCTCATCTTCTTTCGATTAAAATATTATGAAAACATCTACATTACTGGTGGCAACGTTGCTGGGTTTCGCGATTGCCACCACGCAAGGGCAAACCCAGAGCTCAACCACAACGAGCTATGTGCAGACGAGCAAAATCGTCGGCATGAAAGTTAAGGACTCGAGCGGCCAGGAAGTCGGCGTGGTGAAAGACGTCGTCTTGGATCGCAACACCGGCTGCATGGCTTACACGGTCTTGTCCACCGGCGGCACCGGCACACGTGTTACCGGCGGTGGGAAAACCGTCGCCGTGCCGTGGACGGTTTACACCACGACATCGGATCCGAGTGTGATGACCGTGCGTGTCGAGCGGGATCGAGTCTACAATGCTCCGGCATTCGATTACGCACGTATCGATGAGTATTCGAGTAGCGGTTATATCAATAACATCTATTCATATTACGGCGTAACTCCCGGA
>QHRO01000195.1 GCA_003220155.1 Verrucomicrobiota bacterium | reverse complement strand
CTGCTGCGCGATCTTCCGGCGCAATGGTGACATTTTTTTGCGAACGACGCGACCGTCTTTCGCAGCCGGCGCCAGCGATTCTACCGGCCCGACCGTCTCGGTGGCCGCGTTTGATTCGGTATCTGTTCGTTCTGGCGAGCGGCGATTTTGCGCGGCGGCGAGCGCGTCTCCTTTGGTAATGCGACCGCCTTTTCCCGTCCCAGAGATCTTCGCGGGATCGAGCTTCTCTTCATCGACAATGCGACGAACAGCAGGCGAAAGCGCGGTAGCTGTAGCTGGAGTCGCCGACTCCGGCCGGCCGCGGTCAGCGACCGCGGCTACAGGGGCTTGCTCGGGCGCAGGCTTCTCCTTCTTTGCGGGCGGGGCCTCGGCTGCCGCGCTGGACTCTTCGATTTCCGCCACGACTTCGCCGATTTTTACTTCCTGGCCCTCAGCGGCTTTGGTTTTGAGCACGCCATCAGCTTCAGCAACGATTTCAGTCGAAACTTTGTCGGTCTCGAGAGTGAAGAGCGGGTCGCCTTTTTTTACCTGCTCGCCCGATTTCTTGTGCCAGACGGAAACGACACCGCTGGAAATCGATTCGCCGACGGCGGGGATTTTCACCTGCACGCTCATTGCGCGGCTACATAAGCGCAAACCGCCGCACGAGTCGAACGCCAAGTCATCGTGATCTTCGGTCCAGAATGGAGGCGCCAGCTCTGCGAGCCCGGTCTGAGCCAGACTGGCGAATCCGGCGTCGCAGAGCTCCGCCCTCCAGTGTGGGCTGAGCCGTCAACGCGGTTGAACCATCTTATTCCTCGCCATCCAAACCGAAAGCGAACCGACAAAGCCAGGTTCTGGTGGTTCGTCAAGCAGCGTGATGTATTCGACGCTGTGTCCGTCCGGATCGGAGAAGTAAAGCTGCGCCGACGGCATCCAGCCGATGACCGATGGTTCGGTTGTAATCTTCCCCGAAAAATCCCGCGTGATGACGCCGAGGGTGCCGAGGCGTGGACCGGCCGCAAGCAGCTCGGGCAGCGAAATGGCGATGGCAAAGTGGCAAGGATGAGGTTGTCCTCGCGATGTCTTTGGACCCCACAGACCAAGCATTGAACCTTTGTTGAAACCAACCCACAGGAAAACAATGTCGCGGGTTAAATCGCGGTGGGCGAACTCCAGTCCAACGACATCAACATAAAACCGGCTGGAAACTTCGGTGTCTTTGACCGGAAGATGGGTCTCATAAAGATGCATGGCCTTTGAACTAACAGGCATTGAGCAATTGGCGCGAGGCGATCTCACGACTGCGACGCCATCCATTAATCAAATGATGAAGCGCGAATGACGAATGACGATTCAGACATAAACCTCGACTGGATCACGCGGACGGAGCTCTGCTCTATTAAACTGAGAACGCTTCCGCGATCAGACATGCTTGTTCGCGCTTGTGGAGGGCGAGCGCGCCGACGGCGGGGCTGGCACTAGCATTGCGACCGGCGTAGCCAACTTCGCGACCAAACATGGCGCGCAGGCGCGGTTCGATGAAACTCCACGCCCCCATGTTTTGCGATTCTTCCTGGCACCAAACCAGTCGCGCTTCCTTCGGGAAGGCTTCAACGGCCGCGCGCAATTGTTTCTCATCCAACGGATAGAGCTGCTCGATGCGGATGATCGCGCCGTTGCTGATTTTTTCTTTTTCGCGATGGGCAATTAGATCGAAATAGACTTTTCCGGAGCACAAGATCACACGTTGGATTTTGTCGGGCTTGCTGCCGCGGCCAGCGACCGCAGCTACAGAGTCCGGAATGATTTCGTGAAATTTCCCGCTAGTGAAATCTTCTGTGCGCGAAGTTGAAAAATCCGCGCGCAACAGACTTTTTGGTGTCATAAGGATGAGCGGCTTGATGAAATCGCGTTTCATCTGCCGCCTCAAAACGTGGAAATACTGCGCAGGTGTAGTGGGATTGCAGACCTGGATATTGTCCTCCGCGCAGGCTTGAAGAAAACGCTCGAGTCGGGCGCTGGAATGTTCTGGGCCCTGTCCTTCGTACCCGTGCGGTAAAAGTAAAACGATCCCGCTCGGCCGCTGCCATTTTGACTCTGCGGAAACGATGAACTGATCAATGATTGTCTGGGCCCCGTTAGCGAAGTCGCCGAACTGCGCTTCCCACAGGCATAACATGTTTGGATAATCGAGCGAGTAACCGTAATCGAATCCGAGCACGGCGGCTTCCGAAAGGAGACTGTTATAAACACAAATGCGCGCCTGTTTTTCCGCGAGCTGCATCAGCGGGTTATAGGGAGCGCCCGTTTTCGCATCGTGCCAGTAGGCATGGCGCTGGCCGAAGGTGCCGCGTCGGCTGTCCTGACCGGACAATCGCACCGGAATATTTTCCAGTAGTAACGCTCCAAACGCCAGCGCTTCGGCAAATCCCCAGTCATACGGACCGCCCTCTTCAAAAATTTGCCGGCGTCGGTCAATCAGCATCCGTTTCACTTTCGGCAGAATGTGAAATCCCTCTGGGACTCGCGTAAGTCCATCGACAATCGTGCGCAAAGTTTCCTCGCTGATCGCGGTCGACTTCGATTTGGTACTGTATTTCGATTGAAAAATCGCGGTCGATTCCTTGAACTTAGCCTGCTCGCCCGCTTTTTGTTTTTCCAACGCTTTAATGTATTCGAGTGCCATCTCCAGCCGGAGTTGAAACTCGGTCTCGAGCGAAGCGGCGTCGTCTTGAGTAAGCACACCGCGATCGAGCAACTCCCGTTTATAGATCTGGGTGACCGATGGCCGCTTATCGATCCTGGCGTAAAGATCCGGCTGGGTGAAGCTCGGTTCATCTACTTCCTGGTGGCCGTATTTGCGGTAGCAATACATGTCGACGACAAAGTCGCGTCCGAATTCCTGGCGAAAATCGAGCGCCATTTCAGTGACAAACTTGAGCGCGAGCGGGTCTTCACCATTCACGTGAAGAATGGGGACCTCGATCATCCGTCTTCCGGCAAAGTGGTGAAACCGATCTGGTTGTTGACCACAATGTGGAAGGTTCCGCCGGTGGAGTAACCAGCCAGCTGCGACATATTGAGCGTTTCCGCGACGATGCCCTGCCCGGCGAAGGCGGCGTCACCATGAATTAAGAGTGGCAGAACTTTGCGCCGATGTTCGGTATCGCCGCGAATGCGTTGGCGCGCCCGCGCCGTCCCTTCTACGACCGGATCGACTGCTTCGAGATGGCTGGGATTTGCCGAAAGGCGGATCTCGACTTCGCCGGCGGCAAGTTTGCGCACGGTGCGATAGCCGAGATGATATTTTACGTCGCCGTCGCCGGCGACAAGAGCCGGGACGTAATTTTCAGTGAACTCGGTGAAAATGACGTTGAGCGATTTCCTGAGGAAATTCGCCAGCACATTGAGCCGGCCACGATGGGCCATGCCCATGCAGATTTCCTCGATGCCGTCGCTGGCACATTTGTGCAAAAGCGTATCAAGGATTGCCATTAAACCTTCCGCGCCTTGCAGCGAAAAACGTTTCTGTCCGACGTAACTGGTGTGCAAAAAAACTTCGAACGTCTCCGCTTCGAGTAACGAGCGGAGAAGCGCGACTTGTATTTCCGGCGAAGGCGACGGGGCGAAGATGCGCGATTCGAGCCGGTGCCGCACCCAATCACGAATGCGAGTATTTTGAATATGCTGAAATTCTGCGCCAATCGAGCTGGCGTAAATTTGATCGAGCAGCGCGATCATTTCGCGCAACGTCATCTGGCGGCCATCGAGAAAGAATTTCGATGAAACCCGATAGTCGAGGTCCTTGTCGCTAAAGCCGAATTCGCGCAAGGTGAGCAGCGGGTTCTCCGGCCGCTTTTCCGCCAATGGATTCACCCGCGCGATGGTGTGACCGAGAATGCGATAGGCATAAACGAGAGCATCGATGCGCGTCTGCAACGGACTTTCGCGCAGATCGCGTCGCGCTTCTGCTGGGGCGACTGCAACGGTCGCGCCGTTTTTGCCGTCGAAGTTCCCAAGCTCGAATCCCTCAAAAAACGCCGACCAACCGGAATCGAGGGAATCGGGATCTTTCTGCCAACGCTCGTAATTCTGCTCGAGCAAATCGAGGTTTAGACGAGTGGCGAAGGAAGGATGCATGATATCAAGACAATGTCGTAAAAAGGAGACTATGGGCAAGTTGACAGTGGAAACGGCGCCCGGTTACTTGCGCGGAGATTTCGTAGAACCCGAAGGATGCAATACAGAGGCACGTTAAACGCAATGGTTCTGGGTGGCGCACGCATCGATGCGTCAACTACTGCGATCATCCTCTTGTTCGCGGTGCAGTCTTTGTTGGCGCAAACGCCGACACCGTTGCCGTCGTCATCGCCGACCGACCCGGCTTCGGAACCCGTTGTTCTCGCGGTCGCGAAAGTGATGCCGGCGGTCGTTAACATTAATGCTGAGCGCGTAGTGCGCCGGCAAATCCGCGATCCATTCGAAGATTTCGCGGCGGAATTTTTCGGCACCTACCGCAGCCAACCACGCGAAGTTCGGCAGCGTCTGCAAAGTCTTGGCTCTGGCTTCATCGTTGACCCGGCCGGTTACATCGTGACTAATGAGCACGTGGTACAGCGTGCAGCGGACCTGAGAATCGAAGTCACGACCAGCGACGGCAAGGTTTACAACGCCCACTACATAACGGGCGATCCCAAAAAGGATCTCGCGTTCATCAAAATCGACGGTAAGAGCGGGTTCCCGTTTATTAATCTAGATAACGTTTCGCCGAACCTTCTCGGCCAAACCGTGATTGTCCTTGGCAATTCGGTCGGTTACGGCAGCTCGATTAGTCGCGGCGTGCTCAGTGGATTGAAGCGAGATATCACGATAGGCGACCTGGAGTACAAAGATCTTTTGCAAACCGACGCGGCGATTAATCCGGGAAATTCTGGCGGTCCAGTGGTCGATATTGCCGGCCGGCTGGTCGGGGTGAGTTCGGCCAAAATGGCATTTACGCCCCAGGGTGTTCCGACTCAGGGAGTGGGGTTCGCCATTCCCGCCGAAACCGTGCGCGAAGCAGTCAAAGGATTCAAAGCAGTGGCGCAAAAGCAGCCTTCCGCGCAGCCAAACGGAAGCTCCAATCAACCCGCCGCGGCGAATGCCGATCGTCTCTTTGGAATGCAACTGCAAGATCTGACGTCGGAATTAACCGACGCCTTTGGTTTGGTTCCCGGACGCGGAGTTTTGGTTAGCGCGGTTGAGCCGGAAAGTCCGGCGGCGGAAATTGGGGTGGAGCGCGGGCTGGTGATTTACCGAGTCGGCCGGCACGATGTGAACTCCGTGAAATCAATCGAGGCCCTGCTCGAGCAGGTGCAAAGCGGGATGACGGTTGATTTCACCGTTGGGATCGTTCGAAGCGATGGGACGCGTCAGATCCAAACCGTGCCATTGACAGCGCGCTAAAATTTTTTAGACAACGCAGCGCGATGAAAGTTGTCTGAAAAGAATTACGTGAGTTCGAGAAATGGAAGATATCCTCTTCGGAGGTCCTTATCCTAGCCTTCTCCCATATGGAGAAGGAATGCATGGCCTTGTTTCATTGACGGGACAAGTTCTTCCTCCGGTGGAGTTTATTTCATGATCAAGGTTGAAAATCTAACCAAAAAATACGCAGGGCAGACCGCGATCCGCGACCTCAACTTCGAGGTCGGCCAAGGGGAGATCATGGGTTTTCTCGGGCCAAATGGGGCGGGCAAGACGACCACGATGCGCATTTTGGCGAGCTTCATGCCGCCGACCTCCGGCCGGGCATCCATCGCCGGTTTCGATATTTTCGAGCAATCACTTCAAGCCCGCGCGCACCTTGGTTACATGCCGGAAAACGTGCCGCTCTATAACGATATGCGCGTAACCGAGTATTTGAACTACCGCGCCGCCCTCAAAAGCATTCCACATCGGCGGATGAGCGAGCGGGTAGGCGATGTGAAAGAACTTTGCGGGTTGCGCGAAGTCGAAAACAAACTCATTCGGGCGCTTTCGAAAGGATTTCGGCAACGGGTTGGATTGGCTGACGCGTTACTGCACGAACCTGACTTGCTAATTCTGGATGAACCGACGATCGGCCTGGACCCGAATCAAATCCGCCAGGTGCGGGAGCTGATCAAGAATCTGGGCAAACAACATACGATTCTGCTTTCGACCCACATTTTGCCCGAGGTCGAGATGACCTGCAGCCGCGTGATTATTATCAACAAAGGGCGAATCGAAGCGTGCGATACGCCGGAAAATTTGCTCGGCCGCATTCGAACGGCGGGCGGAGTCACGCTGGAAGCGAGGGTTGGTACGGATGACGCGGTGGCTGAGCTAAAAGGAATCACGGGCGTCCGCGATGTGAGCGAGGCGGATGACAATGACTGGAAGATTTTGTCGCTGCGGGTCGAATCAGGCGCGGATGTTCGGCCGGAGGTTTTCCGTCTGGCGCGCGACCGCCGCTGGGAAGTGCGCGAGTTAACCGCGCGCCGGGCTACGCTGGAGGACGTGTTTGTGGAAATTACCCATTCGGATGAAGGATGAATGAAAAATAAGGTCTTGTACGAATCATTCCAGGTAGCGCGCGCGTCTCGCGTGCTGGTTTCGGCGTCTCGCCGAAACGAACTTCATTTGGATTTACATGTACAACAAAAGTCCGCGATGACGAGACGTCATCGCCAACACGCGAGACGCGTGCGCTACCCAATCGGGAGGGCCGATGCGTAAGTTCTACACTCTGCTATCGCGCGAAGTATCAAGTTACTTCTACTCGCCCATCGCCTACATCGTCCTGGTCTTCTTTTTGTTCGTGAGCGGAGCGGACTTCTATTTCCAGATTTCGTTTATGAACCAGCGGCCCGTGCAGTATTCGGTGCAGGAAGCATTTTTTAACTCGGTCTTTTTCTGGTTCGCCTTTGTCCTGATCTTCCCGCTTATCACCATGCGGTTATTCGCCGAAGAATTTAAGTTGGGGACGATCGAGCCCCTAATGACCGCGCCGGTGCGAGACTGGCAGGTGGTGCTGGCGAAATTTTTTGGCGCCGTCTTCTTCTACTTGGTTCTCTGGGTTCCCACCATTCTTTACTTTTTGATCTTCCAATACATCACCGGCCAAACAGCAGCGGGGTCATCCGGCGCCTATTGGGGTTCTTATTTGATGCTGCTGTTATTAGGAATGTTTTACGTCAGCGTGGGCTGTTTCGCTTCGGTCTTAACTAGGAACCAGATTATCGCAGCGGTGATTTCGTTTTGTGCGATCACGATGCATTTCTTCTCCGGGTTAATCACTTTTATTTTAACCGAGGTTAGCTCCACGACACGGCAACTCCTTGGCTATTTCTCCGCCCTGGAACAAATGGGCACGCTCTCGCGCGGCGAGATTGATACCCGCCCGATCGTTCTCTACCTCAGCCTGACGATTGTCATGCTTGGTCTGACTTATCAGGCATTTCAATCGCGTAAATGGAGACTGTAACCGTGGCGGAGAAACCAAAGAAAATTCATCGCTTCCAGATCGGGCTCAACGTCGTCGTTCAGATTGGCTTGCTCATCTTCCTGGCACTGATGGTGAATTATCTCGGCTTCGAGCATTACCGGCGCTGGGATTTTTCGCGCGAACAGAAATACGCCCTCTCGGACAAAACGAAACGCATGCTTGACTTGTTGAAGGGAAAAATGCGCATCACCGTTTTCTTTTCTCCAAACACGCCGATTACAAACGACGTCCAAAGTTTGCTAACGGAATACCAGTACGCCGCGAAAGGGAAAATCGACGTTGAGCATATCGATCCAGAACGCAGCTTTTCGCGGGCGAAGGAACTTTTCGACAAATACAAGGTAGTCACGGACGAAAGCATGCTGGTGCTTGATTATGAGGGGCGGAACAAAACGGTCAAGGCCTCGGAAATGGCGGAGATTGATCAAAGCGGGATGGCGATGGGTGAGGGTCCGCGTGTGACCGCGTTCAAAGGCGAGCAGGCGATCAGCAGCGCGATCATCGATCTGACCGAGGGGAAGAAAAACGTCATTGGTTATGTGCTCGGCCACAAAGAACCGCCCATCGCGGAAGCGCCCCCGAACCTGATGACGATGGAGCGGTCTCCGGCCAGCCCGATCACAGTGCTAAAGACATTTATCGAAAATGAAAATATCAAGCTTCAGGAACTAAATCTTTTCAACGTCGATGCGATCCCGGCGGAAATGAAGACGATCATGATCGTCGGCCCGCA
>QHRO01000030.1:18200-19283 GCA_003220155.1 Verrucomicrobiota bacterium | reverse complement strand
GTCGTTCGTGGAAGTCTCAAAGCGGACGGCCGCAATCGGGATTGTCTGTACTTCGCCCATATAATTGACGCGGACCGAGGTGGTATCACTTGAGACAATCTGAAGTCTCATCCCAGCAGGCAAAGTGGTCTCGCCATAGGCGATTTTGACCTTTACCGGCTGGGTCAACACGATGAAGGCAGACGCTGAAGTATTGGACGGCTGACCAGGTGGTGATGCGCCTGCCACCGGATGTTCGAACAGACAAAATACAGCGGCAACAGCGGTCGAGATCAGTGTTTCGCGTACGTTGACGCGTAGAAGGCAGCTAAACACGCGTCGTGTTTTACCCGACAGGTAAAATCAAATCAACAAGCAATGAAGCAGCCGGTTAATGGAATAATGGACTGGGCGGAAGGAAAGCGATTTTGCCTTACTCCACCACTCCGTCATTCCATTCTGCCTCAAGCTAGAAGCCTAACTTCCGGGCGGTCCGTTAGGGCGAAGATGTGCGCTTTTTTGGTGGAATAATCGAGGGAGCGAAATTGGCGGATTTCCTCCAGCCTACGCAGACCGTTGAGGGTATCAAGGTACCGGGTATAGCTAGCGGCGAGTTCGCAGGTCTCCAGGTAGCGCCCGCGCAAATTTTCATCGCGAAAGGCTTCGGGGCATTGCCGCGCGAAAAGATGAAAACGCAGCCAACGGCGATCGGTCCGAGAAACGCGCTGGGTCTTGCGAAAAAAAGCGACGAATAAGAGAAGGACGAGATAAGTATCGACTTGCGCTTGTAGCTCGAGATTGCGAGCGAATTCTTCCGAGGCAATCTGGCGCTGGCCGCTCTTGAACTGGAGCGCGGCGTGCAGGGCGTGATTCAATTCCTCAACGAAAACGATGAGGGACCGAATATTGGAGTCACTCAGGCCGCTACGCGGGTCGTGCCGCTCGAGCTGATCGATGAGCCAACGGGAATAATAGATCCCAACGTATAGCTGATCACCGGCGTGCCGCAGAAAAGTGCGGGCGAGTTCGTTCAGTTCGCGCGCGGAAGCACCGGCCAGCTTGCTGAGCTGAATGGAGCGGGCGCGATCGATAATGCAATCTTCC
>QHRO01000030.1:0-18185 GCA_003220155.1 Verrucomicrobiota bacterium | reverse complement strand
ATCTGACTGAAAAGCGTTTCGTTCATAAAAGTGTGGGTCTGTCGCCTTCATCCAGATTCAGCAAACGATCAGCCAGCTGATTGAGCGCAAGTCGGACATCGCGAAAACGATCG
Source organism: Verrucomicrobiota bacterium (assembly GCA_003220155.1). Lineage (GTDB taxonomy): Bacteria > Verrucomicrobiota > Verrucomicrobiia > Chthoniobacterales > UBA10450 > AV69. The sequence goes on along the minus strand of QHRO01000030.1, from coordinate 18,072 downwards.
GCCAGCTCGGCATAGACATCGTCAAGTTCGCAGCGACGGGCAGTGGCATGAGAAGAGAGAAGATGATAATTGCGCCGGCCAAGATTTTCGTAAAAGCCGATGTCGGGCGCGCCGCGCAAACTGCGTCGCTGTGTATTCTCATGAAAGATTCCGCTGATGAAGAGTGAGTAATTGCCGACGTGAGCCCGAAGCAAGAATGCTTCATCCTGGGTCGCGCGGGAAAGCGCGATTAGCATATCGGAGAGATACTGGCGCGGGGATTCGTTGTCGGCTTGCGGCCCTTGCAAGACGCGCGCCCGCGAGAAATTTTCCAGCAGCGAGCCGACGTAATCGCAGAGCTTGCGGTCGCGGACTCCAGCGTCGCGCAAGACATAGCGCGCCAAAACGTAAAAATAGAATTGGGAGGAAATTCGCAGTTGACTGTCATTGCAGAGAATGGCCTCCACCAGGCGCGGCGAATCGATAACGCAATCGCGGGTCTCGGAATCGGCCAGCAGATCGACCAGGGAGACGGATTCGGATTGGGAGCGTGCCAGGGTGCGCACGACAAAATCGAAATCTGCTGCGGTAAACCGCGAACGACAATTCGCCTGAATCATCGAGAACCCATTATAAGCAATGGAGGTGCCAAAAGACAAGCTGCTTCGGCACGAAGTGACCTGGCCCGCCCTGTCACAGGAGTTTGATGGAAAGCTCAAGCGTATGCTCAAAGGGGAATGAGGCCGAGGTACTTGAGGCCCCGGCAGCAGGAGCGCTGTTAGGGGGAGGAATTAATCTCTGCTGATTCTTACTGTTCTACCTTGATATGACCCAACGAAACCGGGCCGGACAACAAGGTTGATTCGCCGCCGGCACCACCCGTGGTTTCGAACCAGGCGCGCTTGCTGTTATCGACAAAAAGAGCTTCAAGAGAGTAATCGCCGGGTGGCAAACGTTCCGTTGTCACGACGCGCCAATGCTCCGTGTAAATTCCCTCGGTGGCCTCAGGAGCGCATAAGCCTTTCACTAAAAGCGCGACTGTCACTTTTTCTTCGCGCGATAACCTGAGAAGCATCCACGGAAAAACGTCCCGCTCGCCTTGGAATTTCCAGCGCAACTGAACTTCCAGCGGCCGGGATCGAGCAACAACGTCGCCCGTGGTTCCGATACTTACGAGTCGGGTTCCACCGATTGAGAATACGCCCGGCCCATCATCGGCGAGCGAGGATGGTTCAGCGATAACAGGCGGCTTTCGGCTCCCCAAATTCCGCAACAGTGTAAGTTCATCTTGCTCGTCCGCGGTCCAGGCTGCCTTTTTAAGAAAATCGTGCAGCAGCCGATCACTCGACGGGATGATCCGGCCGTCGACCGTCTTCATCGTGGGATGATAGAAGCCCGCGCCCGGATCGAAGGTGGCTGAATCACGATAATCAATCAGGACAAAATCCGCTGACGACGGTGGCTGGTAGGATGATCGGCTTAGAGTCTTGAGACCCTTCAGAACATAGTGAAGTGAGTATAACTTCTCTCGCATGGCCAGGTGAGAGAGGTAGGACAAGGGGGCTACCACGCTGCTGGCTGGTGGAATTTGAGCAATGAAAGCGCTCTTGCGTGCGCGTTCTTGACCAGCTCCGAGCCAATCCGCAGTCGTAGTAACGATTCGTCCGAGAGGTCCGACCCAAATCTGGGCAGCCACACAGCCAACAATGACCAGCCAGGCGGCCTGGCGCGAAACGAATGAAGGAACGCGTTTCCATTGAGCGGAAGCCGCGATTGCTTCGACCGATGCGATCCAGAAGAGAGGAAGGAGCGGCGCGGCGTAATGAAAGTAAATCATCCATTCCGACGAGCGCCAGGAAAGAAGATGCTGCAAAAGAATTGGCGCGGCGATAATGATCCAGCGTGGCCTCAGCAGCGGCAGGCAGAGAAATGGAAAAAGGAGCGCCCAAAGGAGATTTCCGTGAGTGAGAGATTGAAGAAGCGCTCTTCCGATCAATTGTGGCCGGACAAAGGCGTTGATCAGGATGTTCCTAGGCGACGCGCCCAACTGATCGTACAAGGCAACGTAATCTATGTTACCGGAATTCAGCGCCGGCGTGATAACGTATGCGCACAACAGGAACCAGATGAGGGCCAGGATCATCGGCCAGACATACCAACGGCGCAGTTCGGCCAGCCCGCGATTGCGTTCGGTTATGCATTGTGTTGCACAATAAACGATCAGCAACGGCGCCATGTTTTCCTTGCATGCCAAAACAGCGACGAACCAGAGCCAATGGCGGCGAATGGACTTCGCCAACCGCGCCTGAAGCATTAATAAAAGAAAGGGCGCGACCAGAGCTTCGGGGTGGAACTCATGAATGGCGATGTAGCCCGCAGCTGGTGCGAGAAGGAGCGCGGCGCTCAATAAACAGGCACGTTTTCCATCAAGTCCGAGGCGCCTTGCGATGTTGTAGCCAACCATCGGCATGCTCGCGAGGGCAGCATTCTGCACCGCAACAAAAAGCATCGGGTGACCAAAAACTGCGAAGAGCGGTGCAAAAAGAAAAACGATCGGTTCAACGTGGTTCCCCAGGAGGGGAACATTTTCGATCGACACATCCAGCCGCCCATGAATCAGCTGCCAGATCGCCTGAACATAGTAGGCCAGGTCGAACGACCGATACTGGAAATTCGCCCAGCGAGCGTACGACGTCCAGGTGCAGATCAGGAAAAACAGGGCCGTGAGCGCGGTAACGATTCCCTTGCCAGGATCAATTGTCTGCCGCTCAGCCGTGATCACCTCGAACTGCCGCGAGCATCCAGTTTTGGATGGTTCCTTTTTGCATTTGGAATCGTGGGTCAAATCGTGGCGGAAGGGGTGGGATTCGAACCCACGGTGGGTTGCCCCACGCTCGATTTCGAGTCGAGTGCCTTAAACCGGACTCAGCCACCCTTCCTCTGAAGTTGCCGCGCTAATTATCGAATGCCGCGCGGGCAATGCAAACTGCGATAGATTCTGTAGCAACCGGGACAGTCGCCCACGTTTGGTGAAGCGAAAATTGAGGGGAGAGGCGAAGCGCCGGGTGGCTCCGAAAAAATTTACAAATAAAAACTTGAGCAAGGGCACATTTCTACCGCATGTTGTATATCCGCGGGCTAGCTCCCGCAATAACTTGTTGTTCGCCACTGTTCACAAGTTGTTGCCCGGGCTGTTCACTATTTTTCGCATGTATTCGCAATCTTCAACCCATTCTCACTTCCCATGATTCAGTTGAAACCCGGCATTTCCGCATCGCAATTCAACAAAGGACGCAAGGGGCGTGCACGGGCGCGTATCCGCCGTGGCACCGGCACGCAGCGGGCTGGCTTGCATTTCAAGCGAGTGTTCAGCGATGCGAAATCTGCCCCTTTCGACGAGATGGAATGGGAACGCCGCATCGCCGAAATCACCGACGACGGCGGCAAGATTATCTTCAAACAAGACAACATCGAAGTGCCGGCAGATTGGAGCGAGCTGGCGACTAAGATCGCGGTCTCAAAATATTTTTACGGCGACATCGCGAATGGGACTGATCCGGAAAAGGGCGGACGCGAAACATCGGTCCGACAGTTGATTCATCGGGTCACACGAACGATCGCAGACTGGGGATTGCTCGACGGCTATTTCGCCGATGCGCAGACGGCGGATCTTTTTTACGATGAACTGACCTGGCTTTGCCTCAATCAACATGGCGCATTCAATTCGCCGGTCTGGTTCAACGTCGGTCTTTATCAACAGTACGGCATCGGCAACGGTGCCGGCGAGGGTAACTACTTTTACAATCGCGAAACGGGAACGGCCGATCGCGCCGCGACCCAATATGAGTACCCGCAAGGGAGCGCCTGTTTCATCCAATCGGTGGACGACACGATGGAAGACATCATGCGACTGGCGACAAGCGAAGCGATGCTATTTAAATATGGGAGCGGCACGGGAAGCGATCTGTCGACCTTGCGCAGCACGCGTGAGAAGTTAAGCGGCGGCGGCAAACCAAGCGGGCCACTCTCGTTCCTGAAAGTTTACGATCAAGTCGCCAACGTGGTGAAGAGCGGCGGCAAAACCCGGCGCGCAGCCAAGATGAACACGCTGAAAGATTGGCATCCGGACATCGAAGAATTCATCGATGCCAAACAGAAGGAAGAAAAGAAAGCGTGGGCGTTGATCGAACAGGGATACGACGGCAGCTACAACGGCGATGCCTATGGCTCGGTCATGTATCAGAATGAAAATCTAAGCGTGCGTGTGAGCGACGAATTCATGCACGCGGCGTTGGAAGACCGGGAATGGTGGACCCGGCGGGTGCGTGACGGTTCGCCATGCGAACGCAAAGATGCGCGGACATTGCTCCGCAAAATCGCGGAAGGAACTCACATCTGCGGCGATCCCGGGATGCAGTTCGATTCCACCATACACAAATGGCATACCTGCAAAGGAACAGGCCGGCAAAATTCTACTAATCCATGCAGTGAGTACCTTTTCCTCGATAACACCGCCTGCAATCTGGCTTCGCTTAATTTGATGAAGTTCAAAAAAGCGGATGGCATGTTTGATGTCGAACGCTTCAAAGCGGCGGTGCGCATCTTCATTACCGCGCAGGAAATTATTGTCGATAACGCCAGCTACCCCGTCAAAGAAATCGCGGAGAATTCGCATATCTTTCGCACGCTCGGGCTCGGTTACGCTAACCTCGGCTCGCTCGTGATGAGCTATGGCTACGGCTATGACAGCGTGGAAGGTCGCGCGCTTTGTGGCGCCATCACTGCGGTCATGACCGGTGAGGCTTACGAACAAAGCGCGTTGCTGGCGAAAACAATGGGACCGTTCCCGGGTTATCGGGAAGCGCGTTGCAGTGGAGTGAGCAAACCGGCGGCGAAAGATAATGTCGCATCGATGCTGGAAGTGATTGATTTGCATCGGGACGCGGTCGAGGAGATTCCGGAGGCAGAGGAATTTGCTTATTTGAAAAAGGAAGCTGCTCGTGCGTGGGATCGCGCAGCCGATCTCGGCAAGCGTCACGGTTATCGCAACGCTCAGGTAACAGTGCTCGCTCCCACCGGCACAATCAGTTTTCTCATGGATTGCGATACCACGGGGATCGAACCGGATATCGCGCTGGTGAAATACAAATTACTAGCCGGTGGCGGAATGCTAAAAATCGTTAACCAAACGATTCGACCTGCGCTGCAACATCTGGGTTATGCGGAGGAAGAGATCGCGCGCATCATCGAGCATGTCGATCTCTTCGACACCATTGAGGATGCCACGCCTTGCGCCGATCACTCGGCCGTTCTCGCGGGAACAGCGGAGGCAGGCCGGCTTTATCCGACGCCGTTGCGGGCGGAGCATCTCCCGATTTTTGATTGCGCCTTTCGCGCGCATCTCGGGGAGCGCAGCCTCCATTACATCGCACATCTGCGAATGATGGCGGCAGCGCAGCCTTTCCTCAGTGGCGCGATTTCGAAAACGGTGAACATGCCGGAGAACGCGACCGTTGACGACATCATGAACACTTACGTGGAAGGATGGCGGCTGGGATTGAAATCGATCGCCATTTACCGCGATGGCTCGAAACGTTCCGCTCCCTTGAACACCAGAAAAACGCGCGACATGGGCTCGCTCGATGGAGTGATCGACGTCACAGTCGAGCGGGAAGATTTGCACAACCGGATTTTGGAACTTGAAAACGAAATCGCGATCTTGCGCGGACGGCCCTTTCGGCACCGCATGTCCGATACCCGCATGTCGTTGACGCACAAGTTCGAGATCGCTGGGCACGAAGGCTACATCACAGTGGGGTTATTCGACGATGGCGAGCCCGGTGAGCTGTTTATCACTATGGCGAAGGAAGGCAGCACGATTGGCGGCTTGATGGATACCGTCGGCACCCTCACTTCGATCGCCCTACAATATGGAGTACCCTTGGAAAGCCTGGTAAAGAAGTTCGCCTACCAGCGTTTCGAACCGAGCGGGTTTACCAAAAATCCTGATATCCGGAGCGCGACCAGCATTACCGATTACGTGTTTCGCTGGCTTGGCTGCCAGTTCATCAAAGGCTACAAGGAGGCGACCGCGCCGCATCGCGGGCAATCAGAACTGCCACTGAAAGAGCTTGCGGAAATGGAAAAGAAGGCGGTGAACCGGCCGGTGTCCGATCTGCCGCGCACGGCGGAAAAGGAATTAATCGATGTGATTACGAGCCATTCGCCGAACGAGGGAAATCCGAAGATGTTGAGCAAAGGCTACACCCACGCTGATCGGGTGAAGGTAGCCTTGGGCAACATGTTCATGGGCATAGTTTGCTCGGTCTGCGGCAGCGACAAAGTTATTCGCGCCGGGGCATGCGGTGTTTGCATGCAGTGCGGCACGAGCCAGGGCTGCAGCTAGATATGACCAGTTAGAAGGAAAATTAGAATGCCTAAGAAAACAATCGCGGAGTTCGATCAGCGGACGATTTGTGAGAAAGAACTACGCTCGACGACACAAACGAACAACTGAATTTCAGCGTGTCAGAAGAGGCCGTCGATAAGCAGTCATTCTGGCGGGTGTGACACGAGTCAGGGAGGTAGCTGATGCAGCACAGAGAGGTTCAAATGAACAGTGTCTATGACGATAAGGTTCTCCACGAAGCTATTCGAAGCTTCATGGACGCAGGGCGGATTGCCACTTCAGCGGAGATGAGGCTGGTTTGCCATGGTCTCGCCAGCCTTGCGTTTTCCATCAACGAACTGCAGAAGCGTGTACATCTTGTTGAAGAGAAAGTTGGCGTGTCTCCAATGCGAGATATTCAGGAATTGCTTGGCGCTGCGACGTTCGAGTGAGGCGAAAGTCAATTGTAGACAACGGGCGAAGGCTCAGTTCTAAATGCGAAGCCGCTTGGAAGAGAAATAGGCGGTCTTTTTCTCGCACTGGTCCGGACGGGATGGTACGAGCCGCAGACCTTTCAGTTGCCGGACTAGCCAGGGATGCAGTTAAGCTGGTGGTGGGTTGCAGGGCCGAGAGGGATGCGGCCGTGTGGGCAAAGCTTGTCTTCCAGTTAACGCCGGAAGGAGAGATACGCCCTGCCCGCTTTATACAACTCGAGTCGCCTTGTGATTTCGCAGGCGAACGTTGCTTGGCCGAGCCGGACAGCGTGATCAACAGCTTTTGACGCTGTTTCTGCCGCCCGATCGAACTCATTTTGATTGGCATAGGCCGCCGCCAGTGTGTCAAGAAAACGCGGATTGGCGTATCGGGTGGCTTCGCAACATCTGCGGGCTAGCTCTTCGGCACCATGTGGTTTGCGTACCCGTTCATCCGGCGAGGTGGCGAGCAACCAGGCGAAAGCATTTACACCGGCGAGATAAATCGGCCGCTGTTGCAAGCCCTGATCGACAATCTCATATGCCTCATCGCATTTAGCTCGTTGAGCCAGGATCAGCGCCTTGTTCCAATGCGAGCGGGCATAGGTGGGTTTTATCTCGATCGATCGGTCGATGTGTCGCGCCGCTTCTTCGACCTGATTCCGAGCGAGCAAGACCTCTCCAAGATTGTTCTCCGCTTGGTAAAAGCTCGAATTGAGCCGGACAGCCGCACGAAAGTGTTCTTCCGCCCCTCCTGAAGAGCCGCCTTCCATCAGATTGACCCCGAGATTGTTGTGCGCCAGCCAGCAATTCGGATTTTTGAGCAACGCGTCGCGCCAGACTGTGTCCTCGCTCTTATAAATGAAACATTGTCGTGCAGTCAGCAGGGCCAACACAAAGAGGACGAAACCCAGTGCCGCGTTTCGGACATGACGGCTCACGCCAGAAAGAACATTAGGAAATGCACTCGCCAAAGCGATCACTCCCAGGCTCGACAGATACTGCCAGTGATCGGCGACGAAGGAGAATTGGAAGGCATAGCCGTTGAAGAAGCCAAGGATTGGTCCCAGGGTGACGATGAAGAACGCAGCGGCGGCGAAGGGTCCTTTGCCGATGGTTTTGCGCAGGAACCAGAGAGCAAGGAGGCAGAGTGCGACAAAAGCAGGAACGAGCAATAGCCAAAGCGAGGTCACTTCCCAGCGGGGATAGATGAAAGTGAGATCGTTAGGCCAGACCAGCTTGAAGAAGTAGAAAAGAATGGCCCGGCCTGCGACGATACAACGCTGGTAAAACTCCAGATCGAAAAAAGCCCCGGCTGCTCCGACGTGATGGACTTCGAGCCACGCGGTCAGCAGCCCCATCGGCAAACCGACGAGGAAATAAGGAAGCAACGGGCGAAAATCTGCCGGGCGGATTCGTTCGCGTTTCCACCAAATAAGAATGGCAAGCACGACCGGAAGCGAACAGGTCACACTCTTGGAAAGGAGGGCACAGATAAAGAAGAGCAAGGACAGAACAAACCAATTCCCTCGACGCAGCAGGTCGCGGGTTTCCAAGTTTTCAAAGTTGAGGTAGGCGAGAACGCTTCCAAGGAAAAATGCGGTCGAAAGAAGATTTTTGATTTCGGTGACCCACGCAACTGATTCAACCATGACCGGGTGCAGGGCGAAAACAGCGGCGGCGAACCAGGAACCGCGCAGGCCGAGCTTTCGCAGGACTAGCCAAAACAGGACTGCGTTCAGTGTGTGCAACGCGACATTCACAGCATGATAGCCGAATGGATGAAATCCCCAGAGTTGATATTGAATCCAGAAGGCGGTGCCGGTGATTGGGTAATATTGTTGTAAGGCGAGGAGATCGAACCACAGCCGATAGAGACCGTTCAGTCCTTCAAGCGTGCGATTGTGCATCAACCACGCATCGTCGTCCCAGATGAAGCCATTGCGGAACGCTGGCAGATAAGCGAGCACGGTAAGGGCCACGAGAAAAGCTGCTTTGGTGGAGGTTCTCATGGGCGCGGGAGTCAGTCTGGGCATGTGCTGCTGGGGCATGGAATAGCACAATGGATGCTTGGGCGGCCGTAGATGATACGGATCTCAAACGCCGTGCGTGATTTCCAGATCAAACACTCGAAAAAAAGGTTTCGTTCGCCGGTTGATCCCAAAGCCAAGAACGAGACGGAAACCGCACAAGGGAACCGCGCAGTCTCTTTGGAGGCGATTTGGTTTCGCATCCCGTTCGAGTCCGTGATTGGTTTATGGATTAAAAGCGCGGGAGAAAAACAGGACCTCAGACGAGGAATTTTGAAAATCATTTCTGGGGGACAAACTGGCGTTGATCGCGGGGCGCTCGACGCCGCGCTTGCATTTGAAGTTGAGTGCGGGGGGTGGTGCCCGGCGGGACGGTTGGCCGAAGATGGGACAATTCCGAAACGTTATCCGGTGATGGAGTTGGCGAATGCCGGATATGCCGAACGCACCGCACGGAACGTGGCGAATTCGGATGGCACGCTCGTTATTTCAAAGGGAGAGCCTATCGGCGGGACACGTGAAACGATTGATCGCTGTGTCGAAATGCAGAAGCCGTATCTCATTATTGATTGCGCGAGTATGAGCGTCGAGCAAGCTATCGAAGCGGCAACGGAGTTCTTTAAAAATCTGTCATCCCGAGCGGACGCGAGGGACCTCTCAGTTGGTCAGGTCATAAGCGAACATTCGCGAGGTTCCTCGCCGTCTGCGCGGCTCGGAATGACAGTGTTGAACGTGGCCGGACCGCGGGCCAGTCAATGGCCGGAAGGCCACCAAACTGCGCTACAAATTGTGTCAGGCGTTTTGCGCCTGCTTAGTGGACAGAACGACGCCAGTGAATACAGTTCGTGACTCGCCAAGCGGCGACCCCTGAACATGGCACAAAGCGAAGCAGAAATTCAGCGTCAGAAGGAAATGCAGCAAGCGGAGGAGCTGCTTTTTAGCGGCCGGCAGGAACTCGGTTTCGCCAAGGGACTTTTCCTGGGAAATTTTGTCGCTGACTGGGTGATGCCGTATCCGCGGCTTGACGCGACGCGGCAGACGGAATTGGACAGTGCACTGATCGAAGTGCGCCAAATGCTCGATCGCGACCTCGATCCGGACTGGATCGATCGTAATGCCGATATCCCGCGGAACCTCATCGACGGACTTGCTCGCACCGGTGTTCTCGGGATGACAGCGGCACGGGAATTCGGCGGCCGTGGTTTCTCGCAAATGCAATGCTGCCGCATTCTGGAGGAGATCGGGAAACGGGACGCTTCCACTTCGGTGTTTGTTAATGCTCATCACTCGATCGGAATCCGGGCGTTGCTGTTATTCGGCACCCGTGAACAGCAAGCGCAATGGTTGCCGGCGCTGGTGGCGGGAGAAAAACTGGCGGCCTTCGCTTTAACCGAACGAGAGGCTGGATCAGACGCCGCCAATGTCCGAATGACCGCCAAGCCAAGCGACGACAGCTCGCATTACGTTTTAAACGGCGAAAAACGTTACATCACCAACGCTGGCATCGCGCAGGTCTGGACGGTGATGGCGCGAACGCCGGTTTCGAACAAGCCGGGTAAGGACGCGATCACCGCGTTTCTCGTCACGCCCGACATGCCGGGAGTGGAAATGATCGAAGCTCGAATGCCAAAGCTCGGGATTCGCGGCACCGCCACTGGTCGTTTTCGTTTAAACAACGTGCGCGTGCCGAAAGAAAATATTCTCGGCCCGCTCGGCAAAGGTTTGCGCGTCGCGCTGACCGTTCTGGATTTCGGGCGTACCACTTTCGGCGCCTGTTGCACCGGCGCGGCCAAACATTGCCTGCAACTGGCGATCGAGCATGCCAACTCCCGTCAGCAATTCAAAAAAACACTGGGCAATTTCGATCTGGTGAAAAAGAAAATCGCGCGCATGGCAGCCGATATTTACGCGATGGAAGCAATGACGAACGTGACCGCATCGCTAATCGATCGCGGGCTCGAGGATTACATGATCGAAACGGCGATGCTGAAAGTTTTTACGACCGAGCGCCTTTGGGAAGCGGTCAACGACGCCTTCCAAATCCATGGTGGCTCCGCTTATTTCGATGATAATCCGTTGGGTCGCATTTTGCGGGATGCGCGAATCAATCAGATCGGCGAAGGGTCCAACGAAGTTCTGACTTCGTTTATCGCGCTGGTCGGAATGCGCGGGCCAGGAATGGAGTTCAAAGAAATTTACGACACCATGACATCGTTCTCGATAAACCGAGTCGGCAAAGCGTGGAGCGCGGGCATGAGCCGGTTGGGCGCGACCGTTCGCACCCCGAACGTGCCAGTGCAGAGCGTAGAGTTGCGCGCTTTCGCTGGACACCTCGGACGTTTGATCTGGCGCTTCAATGTCGCGGTCAATCGCGCGTTGGTTGTTTACCGCGAACCGGTCCTGGACATGCAGCTGATTCAGGAGCGAATCGCTGGGGCAGCGATGGAATTGTTCGCCTCAACCTGCACACTCAGCCGCTGGGATTCGGAGTTGCAGGCATCTCAACGCAACGGTAACGCCGCCTCGAGCGATTCCTCCGCGCCCGGGCTTTTCCTGCGCCAGTCTTTTCGGCGCATTCGAACTTTTCTGGATTCGTCAGGGAACAACGACGACAAAGCGATTCTCGCCACGGCAGATTCGGTCCTCGGGAAAACGCGATAATTTTTGTATCGGTTAGGCGCGAACATCAAGCCCGGTTTGGTGCGATCCTGCTGCGTTGGCAGCGCCCTTTTCTTTTGTCTCGCCGTCGGGTTGAAACTTAACGGTTCCTCGGTGGGAATGTGGCGCAATCTCCTCGCTGAGCCTGGAATTGCTCGGGGTCTGATTCTATCCTCACCGAAGCATTTGCGAGTTGACGAATGGGCCATCTGGACGCCCGCGATGCTCTCGCAAGCACGCCAGAATCCACCGTTTCCGATCGAAAATCCCAGTCTCGGCGCCGGACGCGCGCCGCTTCTCATGAGCGTTCCGGTCGCCTATTACACGACATTTTTCCGTCCGCAGTTGTGGGGCTTTTTCGTTTTCGATTTCGAACATGGATTTTCGTTTTATTGGTGCACGAAGGTTTTCGGATTACTGCTAGCGGTTGCGTGGGCACTGCGACAAATCGGCGTCCGGAGCTACTTGCTCGCGATTTTCGGCGCGATCTGGGTACTATTTTCCAGCTACGTGCAATGGTGGTTTTCGTCGCCAGGCATGCTTCCCGAAATGATCACCACCTGGGCGATCTGCCTGGGATGCGCGGTGTGTTTTTTCAAAGATCGACATCACGGAAAATTGGGGCTGGCGCTGGCAGGTTTCATTTTTTGCGGCACCAATTTCGTGCTTTGTCTTTATCCGCCTTACCAAATTCCGCTCACGCTTTTGATGCTCGCCATTTTGGCCGGTGTATGGCTCGAAAAGTGTGACAAGGAGGATTCCAAATCGACAATCCGTGCCTTGCTTCTCATCGGAACGGGGTTGTTAGCAATCGCAATCATGCTGATTCCATATTGGATTGACGTACGAGGGACACTCGAAACGGTGGCACACACGGTTTATCCCGGACAGCGTCGCAGCGCAGGCGGAGATCTGTCGCTGTTCAAATTATTCGCGGGTGTACTCGGTTTTTTCGAATCCGAACAAACCGTGCCTGCTGTTTACGATAACATATGCGAAGCGAGCAATTTTTATCCGCTCTGGCCCGCGGTCGTTCTTGCGACCTTATTCGCTCGCTTTCGAAATAGGACGCGCATCTCTCCGTTGCTGGCAACACTATCGATCTTTCTCATTTGCTTTGGTCTTTATTGCGTGATGCCACTTCCGGCCTGGTTGCTGCGCGCGACACTTTTGGACCTCGCCACCGAACGTCGCGCTCTTCTTGCCTTGGGCCTCGCAAACATTTTTTTGTGCTGCTTCTTCCTGGATCGATATCGCGCGGCATTTCTGTCCAAGACGACTGCGGGCATCTGTGGGGCCGTTCTCTGGCTCGGAGTTGTGTTTCTTCTCTTGCGAGGACGGACTACGAACGCCGTCTATTTCAGCGATCCATGGCACTGGATCCAGCCGCTGGCGATCAGCGCCGCTATTCTCCTGCTCTTTTTCTGGGAAGCGCTCCGGTTTCGTTGGCTGCCAACAGTTCTGGGCGCGCTCTTGATTTTCAGCAATGCCGCAATCAATCCGGTGATGTCTGGCCTTGGACCTTTGCTCGGATCGAACGCCTTTAAAGAAATTGATCGCATTCGAGCGCAGGATCCCGACGGAAAATGGATTATCTACCACACTCGTTATTTCGCGCAATTGGTTAAGGCGACCGGTGCACCAGTCTTCAATGGCACTATGATTGTGCCCGATCTGGCGCTTCTCCACCAGCTCGATTCCGGCGCAAACGAGTCCACTTATAATCGCTACGCAAATATCGGGTGCGAGGTGCCGAGGAAGTCCCATGAAGTGAGTGCGAGTTTGGTTTATCCCGACTTTTACATTTTGTTTTTGCCGCCGGACCTGCCGGTTCTGGCCAACGCCGGATACCGCTACATGTTGTTTCCAAAGGAATGGACCGACGGAGCGCTGTATGGATTCACTTTGATCGAGAAGATCACACCGGGCGATCTTTGGATTTATCGGCACGACTAGAGTCGCGATTTCTCTTGCGGGCGCGTCGCGGGCACCTTTTCATCAACCGCTTGATGCTCATGCTTGGCCATTCCATCGCCCTCGAAAAAAGGAATGCTCGATGTAACGCACACGCAGCTGTTTACATTTCGTTTCCATCAGAGAGCTGCTCAGCCAATCTGGCTACAAAATTCTTGAAGTATGCGAAATTCCGGCGCCATTCCCTGTCGCACTCGGAAATCCTTTCGTCGCACGTGCGCGCATCTCCAACGCGAAGCTAGGTCCGACAGCGGTAAATAGCCCGATGCTCCACCGTCGTTGGACGTTATTAGCAAAACGGCCTGCATGCGAGTCGTTCTCCCACGCGACACTTACTTCACGATGTTCAGTTGGCGCAATATTTCTGTCGCGCTTGGATCGTAGGTTCCATTCTGAACGAAGAACAAGCAGTAGTGACTTAAATCCACCGCGCAAACTACGGCTACGGCTACGGGAATAAAGATGGTTCGATAACGCGAGGGGACGCTTGCAGCCATGAGAACAATTTGCGTAAACGCGAGCCAGCGAAGTGGCAGATCCCACATAGCGGTGTAGCGCAGGCTTATCCCGTAATGCAGATTCGACATCAGCAGATAGGTGACTGCAAGAAAGAGCGCGAAATAGCGACCGATCGCCTCCTGGAAACTAAGCCGCCCAAGCGCAGCCAGCGCGAGCAGCGTAACCAAGGGGCTCATCGCGATCAGATCGAGAATATAACGAAACCACGGACCATCCCCGGTTTGTATAACATAAGGGGTCACATAGGCCTTTGAAAGATTAGCCTGGAACACCTGAATCAAAGTCGCTAGTCCGCCGGCGGCAATGACCAGGGTTGCCGCGCCCGCCAATGCACCGGCGAAGGTGGCGATAACGAGATTCAGACCTACCTCCCCAATCTTCAGCCAGCGGTTGCACGCGAGAATACTGAGAATACCAACAAAGACAAAGGCCGCGCTTTCCTTGGTTATTACCATTAGCGCGATGCTCGCTCCGTAAGGCACGAGCCACTTCAGCGAAGAAGGCCCCCGCATGTTTTCCCAAAGCAACCAAATCGTCAGGACAGCGGTAAAGGCGAATACTCCGTCGACGTAGGCTCGTTGTGCCAATTGGATCTGCATCGGGGCACAACTCAGTAAGGCGCTCACCGCTATGGCAGCAGGTAACCCAGCGGCGCGGTAGAGGAAAAGGGCACTAATAAGTAACGTAAGAACGCTGGCGGAGCAGGCGACCGCTCGCAAAGATATCAGTGGCACGGTATTAAAGATTTGATGCCAAAGAAACGCAGCCGCGATTAGCGTTACCCTTGTGGGGGGAATAACGGCAACGGGAAGGGTTGGTTGAACTTTAGCGTAGTCGCGAACGAGACTCGGATAGCTAGTAAAACCGTTGTGGACAAGAAACATCACCCCGTGACGATAATACATCTCATCCACACCAGGGTATTTGAGGCCCGCGCTAGGATAAACGCGCAAAAAAGCGCCGAAAAGAAGGACAAGACAAAGCAGAGCGATTCCAAGCCGGCTTTCAGGAATCTGCGACATAGCGGTCGGTGCCATTAAGGATGAAGCTGCGGGCTAAACTTGAGAATTTTAAGAGCATACATTAAGTACTGGGTAGCCAGCTCATAGAGAGGAAAGTTCACCGCCAGGACGATATACTGATGGAACTCGATTAGACAAAGGACGCTAGTCGCCCCAACGATCAGCCAATTCTGGGCGCGCGGGAACAACCTGGAGAGGGATAGCATCTGGCTAAACGCAAGTACTCGCAACGGCAGATCCCACATGTTGGCGTAACGAAGATTCATGCCGTACTTAATGTTGCACATGACCAAATAGCTTACGGCAATGAAAAGGACGAAAAACCATTCCGCCTTTTGCTCGCGCCGAATGGTGAAGACAGCGCCGATAGCTAATAAGAGAACTACTGGACTAACCAGCAGTAGATCAACCAGATAGCGATACCATGGGCCGTCCCCGGTCTGAATAGCGTAGTCGAGAGTGTAGTTCTTGCCGACAGACAGCGTATACGTCTCAATTAAACTCCCGACACCGCCTGCCAGTATAAGGAGGATGACAACGCCGAGAAGCGAGCCAAGAACGGTCGCGATGATCATCTCGCGGGTAACGACACCAAAAGCGAGCCAGCGATTAGCCGCTATGATTCCGATAAATGCAACCCAAACAAAAAAGGCGTTCTCTTTGGTAATGACACATGCGCACAGGGCAAAGACGTAGAGGGTTAGCCAACGCCAATCCCGCGGTGATCGAAGATTTTCGCAAAGTGACCAAAGCGCCAATATTGCCCAGAAGGTAAAGAATCCGTCGATCAGACCATGCTGTGACATGTGCAGTTGCGTCGGTGCTACCGCCATGAGGGAAGTAACTCCAAGAGTATAGCCGGCGCGCCCTAATCGGCTGGCGAAGACAGCTGAAAGTAGCAGCGTTAGCATGCTAAAAATGGAGGAGAGGTAATGTAAGGCGGTGCGTTCGGGTGTGCTAAATAGAGCATGATAAAGATAGGCCAGGAAGATGTACAAGAAGCGAAGTGGGGGTAGAATTGAACCAGGAAGGGTCTTCTGTTTTTCGATATACGCCCTAACAATATCCGGATAGGAAGTTAGACCGTTCGTGCCAATTGCTTTGGCGTAAGCTTCGTAAAGTCGCTCGTCGTAGCCGCCTTTTTGATCGTCCGGTCTAGGATGGAGCGACTCGATGGCGTGAAGTGGTCCTGTATTTGGTTGAAAGAGTTCGGGCGGCAGACGCAGAAAAACGCCAATTGCGAGAATGATCGCCAGGATGATCAGCCGGGGTTTGAACAAACGAGGAGCAGACATTGGGTCGGCCAGAACGAGCGAAGATGTAGCGGTACTGAGGGCTGTGAGCAAATTCCAATCCCATCAGGGGTGCAAACTTGTTTCATCCGTGAGGTGGATGTCGACCCACCGTTTTGCACGGACTTTTCGGCATTGTCGGCAGTTCGATTATCGCAGAAGAAGCAGGCTTGCTGACGCGAGCATTTAACTAGGAACTCGGAGATTCTGGGTCGAGCGGCTCTAAACTGAAGAGGCGCAGGGAAGCATTTTGATGTTTCGCCTTAATCCAAAAGACAAGCACTCCCGCGATCAGAACCGCCCATGGCCATGCCGTCCAGGGCGTCCATTCTCGATTGTGTGCACCGTTTGATATCGCGAGATACCAGGGAAATTTGTCGGCAATTGTGTTGTAGAAAAAGAACAGGAAAAGCGAACCGGTGGCGGTGAACCAGCCAAAGAAAGATGGCGAGAGGAGCAGGACAAACGGTGCAAGCCAAACAAGATATTGCGCGCAAACCCCGGGTGCGAGAATAAAGAAAACGATCCAGGCGTAGGCAATGGATCGAAGCAAACTCTGTCTTCCAAGGTAGCGACGCCGCCATGCAATCGAGAGAACGATTGCGATAATTGACAACTTAAGAATGGTTGCGACTAAGGCTTGTGCTGGAGTGAAGTGGAGATATGTCACACGACCGAATTCGGACCAACCGGTTTGGCGCAGCCAATAAGTCACGCCCCAAAGGCCCCAAAAACTACCGTAGGACAGAACGTTTTTGGCGAAGGCGATTGGAAAACTAAACAGCGGCTGTGCCCAGAGCACCAGAAATGTAAGCGCCGTTGGAACAATGAATTTGAAAGCGAGACGGCGCTCTCTCCAATAAAAGAAGAAGATGGGCAGGAACAGCAACGGAATAATTTTGATTTGGCAACTGAGCGCGAAAAACAGTCCGCAGAGGATCGGCTTGTCGCGAATGGCGGCAAGAGTGGCGATGGTTAGAAACATCACCATAATGGGATCGGTGTTGCCGTGAAAGCCGGTGATCATCAATGAGGCCGGACTGAGAGCGAACAGGAGTAACGCCCACGTCGGGACTTTCGATTCCACTGACTGGCCGATTTGAAAAACGGCCCAAACCGTAATGAGATCGGCTACGATTCCGGGAAGGCGAAGTAAGAAGGGGAAGCTGATCGTATTCTCTTGAAGAAAAGGCAGGTGCGCGAGGTTGTAGATACCTATAAGGAAGTAAGCAGTTAACGGGGGATGATTGAAAGAAATGTCGTGCAGGTAGGTCCACTCAAGTCCGTGATCTTGAAGCGATCGGCCAAATTGATAAAAGGTGACGACATCGTTGGTGCCAATCGTATTCCAGGCGATTGCACCTTTTACTGCGGCGGCGAGCAGAGCAGCGATGGCAACCCAGAAAGCCGTGCGCTTCCCACTGGATCGCGAAACTGCCGTTGTGATCGTTGATGCTGGCTTTTCGAGTGGCGCAATGATGTCCTCGGCAGGACGGGGCGGCCGAGAGAGTTCCATTCCAGCAGGTCCAGCATCTTCAGTACCGCCCTAATTTTCGATCTTCTGTTTCAGCTGCTGAAATTCAATCTGGTTGGGTTGAAGACGAATGGCGATTTCTATTTCTTCTCGCGCCAGCTCATGCTCATCTTTGGCCAGCAGCGTCTTCGCGAGGAGAAAATGGATCTTCGCGTTGCCAGGATCGACATCTTCGGCGTGGCGCAACCAATTCTCCGCCGCGT
>QHRO01000029.1 GCA_003220155.1 Verrucomicrobiota bacterium | reverse complement strand
TCTTTGTCGTCGTTGTCGCGCGGGCCATTAATCGCCTCACGCGGCGGCATTTGTTTCCAGGCGGAGTGAAACGCGGCATCCAGTTTCTTTGCATTCAAACTCAAGCCCACTTCTTCGCCGACGAATGCGTAATGGTCGCCAACAGTTTTTGTTAAATAAAAGAGAGTGCCAACGGCGTCGAAGAAGATTGCTTTGAGCATCGGTTTCGGGGCGCGAACATTCTGCTCGTCCATTCGTAGCATCCCCTGCTGCGAACATTCGTGGAGGAAGAATATTCGGCAAGAATGCCGAATGTGGCGGGCGGGAGCTGGCCGACTGCTCTTTTCAGCAGTTCGGAACATAGACCTCCAGGTCTGTGCGCCCAGCGGAGTTACACTCCGTTTCTATGCCAGCGCCAAGCGGACAGAATGTCCGTTGGCGCACAGGCCGCTGGCCTGTGTTCCGTGCCGCTGGGCCGAAAAGATTTTTGGGGAGTCGATTTGTTTAAGCCAATCCTTCTCGCTGGCAGGCTGGAAGCCTGCGCTCCCCGGAATTTGTGCGAGATTAAGTCGCATGCTCCCAGTCGAGCACAACGATCCGATTAACGAAAAGATTCTCGCCATCTCGGAGGACAAAATCGAAGGGTTCGTGCGCGAGCCATTTCAGGAAATCGCGGAGCGCAGTGGCGTCGACGCCGATGTGGTGATGGCGCGGATCGCGGCGATGCTGCGCGCGGGGACGATTCGGCGAGTGCGTCAGACATTGCTCGCGACAAATCTGGCGGATGGCGCGCTGGTGGCCTGGAAAGTTCCCAAAGAAAAAATCGATGCCGCTTTCGATTTCATGTTCCAACGCGACCCGTTTTCCGGTCACGTCGTTTTGCGATCAACCGACACTCTGACGGCAGGCTCAGATTACAAATTGTGGACGACAGTGAAGGTGCCGCACGGTTTTTCGCTGGAAGAGCACTGCGGGTTGTTGGGCGGCAAGGCCGGCGCGGAACGGTTCCGGATTATGCCGGCGAAGGGAATTTTCACTCTTGGAGTCGGCCATGTCCGTCGCAAAACAATCGAGCCCGGAAGCCGGGCAGAATCACCGGCGAAAATGATCGAGGTGCGCGCGGTCGAATTAAGCGAGCGCGAGTGGAAGGTTTTGCTGGCACTGAAACGGGAATTCGCGCCGGAAGAAATTCGGCCGACGCCGTGGGCCTCACGCGCGAATGAATCTGGCGTTTCCCTCGAAGAATTTTATTGCGTAGCTGAAGAATTGAACGCCCGCAAAATCATCGGGCGCTTTTCCACTTTTCTCGAACACGTGAAGCCGAGTGCGGGAGGCGTGCGCGTAACACGTTTCAACGCGCTGTTTCATTGGGCGGTGCCGCCGGGCCGGGAGATTGAAGCAGGCGGCGAGGTCGGTCGTCACCATATTTTGACTCACTGTTACTGGCGAGAAGGCGGACCGGAGTTTCGCAACGTCAATATCATGGCAGTCGCGCATGGCACCGATAAAATGCGTCTCCTTGAACACAAGGCGGCGATCGATGCGCATCTGGCCGCGAAAAATATTCCGGTGTCCTACACCAATGTTTTTTGGGGTGGCCGCAGCGAAATCAAGCCATCGGAAATTTCGCCAATGCTTTACCGGGAATGGCTGGGCGAGATGATGCCGCAGGCGGCGTGATGACTTCGCTGATTGAAAAAATTCGCGCGGGCAACGATCTCTCTGCTTTCGACGTGCAGGAAGCGGCCGCTTTTTTGCTTTCCGATTCGATTGAAGCAAAAACGAAGGCTGATTTTCTGACCGTGCTCCATGATAAGGGCGAAAGCGCGCACGAGATCGCGAGTTTTGTGCGTGTGCTGCTGGAGCGCGCCGTGCCCTTGGAAATTGAGGAAATTGGCGGACCGATTATCGATGTTTGCGGGACAGGCGGCGACGGCATCGATCTATTCAATGTCTCGACTGCGGTAACGTTTGTTCTGGCGGCAGGCGGGGCGACGGTCGTGAAACACGGTAACCGCGGCGTTACTTCGCGCAGCGGCAGCGCCGACGTGCTAGAAGCGCTCGGGGTCGAAATTGATCTCGAGCCGGATGATTTGCGCGAGTGCATCAAACGGGTCGGCTGCGGATTTGTTTTCGCGCGAACCTATCACCCCGCGTTTCGGGTGCTGGCGGAAATGCGGCAGCAGTTGGCCAGAAGACATCAACGCACAATTTTTAACCTGCTTGGTCCGCTCTTGAATCCGGCGCGACCAAAACGCCAGCTGATCGGCGTTTTCTCTCCTCACCTGACGATGCTGTTCGCCGATGTCCTGCGGCAACTCGATTGCAAGCGTGCCTGGATAGTAAGTGGAACCGTCTTTGACACCCTAACCATTGATGATGTCTCGACGATCGGGCCGACGGTAGTCGCGGAAGTCAATTCGGAGAAAATTACCTCTGCCGTCCTGGACACGCGCTGGCTCGGGATTCCGCAAGCAACATTGCCAGAACTAATTGGCGGGAACGCCAAGACAAATGCTGAAACGATTACCCAAATTCTCGCGGGCACGGAGACAGGGCCAAAGCGCGACTTGGTGATTGCGAATGCTGCGGCGGGATTTGTCGTGGCGGGTTTGGCCAGCGAGATGAATGCGGGAATCGCGATGGCGCGCGAGCAAATTGCATCCGGTCGCGCCTTGGAAAAATTGAAGGCGTTGCAAAATTACGCTTTGTAGCGAGGCCGATGGCTGTAGCTGCCGCCGTCTCCGGCGGCAGAATTGAAACTTTCTACGCGACGGGTCAGAGAGAACCAGCGCGATAGAGCAAATCGAGATTGCGCAACAATGCGACGGCGAAGGACGAGCGATCGATTGGCCTACGGCGAGCGATTGCGAGTGAGGTTGCGCGTCCACGAAGTTCTTCCGAGAAATCGTGCGGCCTTTGGTTCACGTTCACGCCAATACCGAGAACGGCGAGATGCGGCGCTTTTGGTTGGGCGCGCATTTCTACCAACACTCCGGCAACCTTCCGATCCTCGATATAAATGTCGTTAGGCAGCTTCACGACAGCGGAGAGATGAAACTCGCTCTGAATTGTTGTCGCCACTATTTGTGCGGTTCGTTGTGCCAATTCCACCGGATCGCTAATCGCGATTTTTGGCCGAAGCAGCACTGAAAACCAAAGACCTTTTCCCACAGCCGATTCCCAGGTATTGCCACGCTGGCCGCGCCCGGCGCTTTGATGTTCCGCAAAAACAACAATGCCTTCCGGCGCACCACCGTTCGCCATCTGCAACACCACGTCATTAGTGGAGGTTGTTTCCTCGAGGACGATGATCTCCCGGCCAATCGTGCAAGGGCCTAGCTCGGCGTTTAATTTCTCCCCGCTTAAACGGTCAGCTACCAACATGGGTGAGCTCGAGCGACAAATCGATAGCGCGCGGCGAATGAGTGAGCGCACCGACCGAAATGTAATCGACGCCAGTCGCGGCGATGCGCCGCACCGTCCGTAAATTGATTCCCCCGCTTGCTTCGAATTTCACGTTATGCTTGCGACCGAGCGCAATAGCTTCCCGCATTTCCGCCGTCTCCATGTTGTCGAGTAAGATGACGTCGACGCCCTCGATTTGCACCAGCGCGCGCACCTGTTCGAGGTTATCCGCTTCTACTTCAATCTTCATCGATGGATTCTGCGCCCTCGCCTGCCGAATCGCGGCCGCCAGTCTTTCGAAGTCCTGCTCCGCCGCCAAGTGATTGTCCTTCACCAAAATCGCGTCGAACAAACCGAAGCGATGATTAGTGCCACCGCCGGCGACAACCGCCGCTCGTTCCAGCGCGCGCAAGCCCGGCGTTGTCTTTCGGGTATCCATGATTTTGGCGGGATTTTTTCCAATTGCTTCCACGTACTCATGGGTCAGCGTCGCGATCCCGGATAGTCGCTGCAAAAAATTCAAGGCGACGCGTTCTGCGGTAAGTATGCTCCGGGCCGATCCTTGGATCTTGAGAATGGTTTCGCCGCCAAGCACTGCCGTTCCGTCCGTCAGTTCCACGGAAATCTTTAATCCTTGATCAACCCGGCGAAAAACTTCCGCCGCCGTCATCGTCCCGGCAATAATGGCTTTTTCTCGCGGCAAAATGCGGGCGTAGGCGCGACTATCGTCCGGTACGAGCAGCGTAGTTGTCACGTCCCCCGCGCCGATATCTTCGCGAAGCGCGAGGTCGATCGGATCACCTTCACTCATCTTTGTGCTACCGGTGCTACCAGGTCGAAACGTTCCCACTGCCGCTCGGGGTCGCAGGCGTCGGCATTAAGGACTGTTTCCGCACCCTCACCAGGCTGTCTATCAAACTCGGCTCAAGACCAGGCGCAATGGGGGATTTCAGATATCGCGAATCCCAAAAAAAAGATTCGGGCAGCGCACGCCAAGGAGAAACAGCAAATACAGTCAACGTGCGGCTACCCGAATCGCCTTAACCTGACTCCTTTGACAGCAGTCTTTTCGGCGCCGTTCGAAATTTCTCGGGCTTTTACGAAAAAAATTTGGCTCTTATAAGCTGAGGTCGGCCTGGACTGCGGCGGCCCGCTTTGCCGCTTCCTCCCGGACTTCCTGTAGAAGCGATTTAAACTCGCACTTTTCCAGGGCCGCAATCAGTCCCGGATAATCCGGGCGAATGCGAAGCCTATCGATCGCCACCGGCAGTTCCGTCATGCAATCAAGCTCGACCATTTTCCGGTTCTGCAGGATCTGCTCGCGTCCGTTTTGCAATTTCTCCCGCGTTTTTAAGCTCTTGACCGCAGCAAGATTAGCCAGCAAAGGCCCCAGCCCTCCATGCTCACGAATCAAGCCGGCGGCAGTTTTTCGCCCAATTCCGACCCCGGGAATGTTATCGACCGTATCGCCTGAAATCGCCAACACATCGCCGATTAATGCTGGCGGGACGCCCCATTTCGTCGTGACTTCTTCCTCTCCGAGCAAGGCGAAGGCGTCTTTCGGCGAAGCTAGATCGGCCTTAGCCGTTGTGTAAACTTTCACGCACGGGCCAACGAGCTGATAAAGGTCTTTGTCGTTCGTCGCCAGCACCACCTCGATATTCTCCTTGCAGGCTGTGATTGAATAACATCCCATCAGATCGTCCGCTTCGGTATCAGGTAGCGCGACATTGGCGAATCCAAGCAATGGTGTGATGGTGCTGCGGATAAAATCCAACTGCGGAATCATCGGCCGAGGCATTTCCTTGCGCGTTTCCTTATAGGCGGGCTGCAATTCCACCCGGCGCTGCGGTAAGCCTTCGTCCCAAAACACCGCCCCTAGTTGCGGCTGCAAATGTTTCAGCATCAGCCTCAGCGTTTTGGTGAAACCGAAAATCGCATTGGTTGGTTCGCCGCGCGAGTTGCTCAGGTTCGGGATCGCGAAAAATGAGCGATAAACGTAATAATGCCCGTCGATCAAAAGCAATTTCATGAAATGGAAGCTAAACTATTTCCCTCATTCTGGTTGAAATGCCAGTCTGGCTCGGACCGAGGGATCCCGTGTCCAGTCATTCCGAAGGCAAGTCGGGAGGAATCCCGTTGTGCTACATTAAAGCTTTATTGCGGGATCCTTCCCGACCTTCGCGTAAAGCTACGGCATGGTAGGCGACTTTCCGTCGGGATGACAGCATCGGTCTTTCGGGATAAATCTGGCTATGGCAGATCGATGGCTCGTGCGCGTCGGCGAAAAGGAATACGGGCCGGTTGAGCTTGGCACGCTTGACGACTGGAAACGTGAAGGTCGCTTGCTGCCGACAAATGAAGTGCGCCGTGAATCAGACAGCGTCTGGACCACGGCCAAAACCATTCCGGAATTGTTCGGCCCACCGCCATTGCCAGCGCAGACAGGCCATCCGTTGGTGCGGCGGCGCAGTTTTGGCGAAATCATTCGGGACAGTTTCCGCATCTATAAATCGGCGTTCCTGCCGTTTTTTGTTGTGACTCTGTTGATCGCGATCCCGACGCTCGTGCTGGAGCTCACTAGTCCTATATATGGGATTTTTCCACAAGTGGAAGGGGCCGGCCTGACGCGAGCCAGGGTTATTGCGTTGTTCGCTTTTATCATACTGGTGGTGGATTGGCCGGTTTTTCTTGCTGCTATCCAGATCGCCACCGTTGATGTGCTCGAAGGACACAAGGTGCGGGTAGGCGAACTGCTCCGGCGGGCGGCCAATTTTTTTCCCCGGTTTGCCCGGCTCAGTCTCATTGTTTACGGAAGTTATTTCCTTTGTATTGCCATCCCGGTCGCGATTATCCTGAGTCTTGCCAGCGAGAGTCCAACGATCCTCTCCCTTCTCCTGGCGCTCCTGATTTTGGCGGTGCAGGTGATAATGGTTGCGCGTTTGTGGGTGAACTTCCTCTTCTGGCAACAGTCTGCTTACATTTCAAATCTCGAAGGCGCCGCTGCGTTGCGCGAAAGCAAAATGCTGGCGCGCAGTCAGCGCCGCCCGCGGAAATCGACTCGTCCTCTTTGGCGCGGCGCTTTGCTCGCATCGCTCTGGGTCCTGCTCGTGCTTGGATTAAGCGCCGGCGCGGAAATTCCGCTGATCTTGCCGAAATTGCAGAGCGTTTCGACTTCGTCTCCTGAAGAAATTATAAAAATGTGGCAGGATCTGAACGTGCCAAAGGTTGCCGATGCCATGTTAATCGGCAGCATGGCTCTCAGCAGCTCAATCCGGGCACTGCTGCGGCCAATTCTCGGCATTGCATTTGTCCTGGTTTATTTGGATGCGCGCGCTGATTTCAGCGAGAGCGAGCTGGCGCCACCGGATGCTCCCCGCTAAGAATTGCCCTGGTGGAGTGATGGAGTATTGGAGTGTTAGCCGCAGCAAATCCATCACTCCATTACTCCGCTATTCCACTACTCCATAGCGTCACCTCGAATTTGGATCTTGGCGAATAGGTGTGTTCGATTGAAAGAAACTGAGAAGCTTCTCACCCAACGCGATTGCATCCTTGTTACTGCTTGAACGCGCTTTCGAAAGCGATTCCTGAATTGTGTTGATCGCTTCGCTAAAGTTTCCGGTCTCGGCATAAGCGGTAGCTAAAGTTGCGAGTAATATCGGATCGGTCCGTTTTGTCAGAGCACATGCATGTTTGGCCAGGCGCACCGCTTCCTGTCCGTCGCGCAAATCTTCACTTGGGTGAGTGGCGAAGACCCAGGCCAGATCGTCAAGCGCCGCGCTTGACTCGGGAATGGTGGATGCGACTTGGTGGAGTAGCTTTGAAGCGGCGGAAGAATTGATCAGCCCGAGCAGCGCACGATGAAGATTCGAAAGTGCTTCCTCGCCGTTTGGTTTAAGTAGAACGGAGTAGCTGAGTTGGTTGAAGGCATTTGTAAAATTCCCCCTTCGCATCAATGCTGCGCCGAGGAGGTGATGCATCTCGGCGTCAAATGGCGAAACCGCCAGTGCCTCCCGCGCAACATCTATTGCATCGTCGTCGTGGTAGAACAAGGAAATCAACAGGAGAAAATGGGCACTCTTGTTTTCCGGCGCGGCAGCCACGGCCAGACGGGCTTCCTTAATTGCTCTCTCCAGCTTGTTCTGCTTGAACAACAGTGCCCCAAGTTCCAAGTGAGCCGCGCCATTCAGCGGCGCAAGTTCAGTCGCATGCTCGGCCTCGGCCAGCGCTTCGCTGGATTGTCCCGTATCCTCCAAAGTGACGGCCAGGGCTATTCTGGCCTCGGCATTAGAAGGATCGGCCTCTACCGCCTTCTTAGCTTCTGTCAGTGCCGTCTCAGGTTTCCCATGGCTCGAAAGGTGCATGGCGGCGTAGAAATGTTGGGCTACCGGATTGTAAATCCAGAACGAGGCGAAGCTGTTCATCGCCCAAACTACCAATAGAACTCCAATCGATAATTGAAGAACTCTGGATCCGCGGGTGACGATGTTCCAGCCCGTTGCGACAAAGAAACCGAGCGGAATGACCGCGCATAATCCATAAAATGCTTTTACCGATGCGTAGCATGGAACCTTGAGATTGAAGTAGACCAGCGCCAGCGCCAGGGCCAGGCACAGGCCTACCATGATGAAAACGTCCGAGCGGAGATCGCGAAAAAGCTGCGCCAAGGCTGTGACCGCACCTATCAAAAGAAGGGCTGTGGGCAATAACGAAAGCAGATAGCCGGCACACATCAGGTCATAGTTCCAAGGGGGTCGACCCAGTAAATCCGATTCTCCACTGCATAACCCGTCGCCCCACAAAGTAGAATAAAGCCCATCCATGAATGAGGCTGTTACGCTAAAAAGAGGTCGGGTCAGGCTTTCTCCGAAGCGCAAGAAATAAGAAATTGTGTGATGGCCATCGTCTTGCCACCAGAAAAGCCCGGTCACAGGATCCGAGCCACCGACGAGTGGGCTTCCGAATTTCGAGACGCGAAGGTAATGCCAACTGCAGGTCAGCGCCGCGATCACAACCATGCTGCCGAGCGTTGTTGCCCATTTTGCGGCTGAGGCTCGTGCGCAGGCAAGCTGCCTGGCTAAAGCCAGGATAATGAACGGGACAGCCAGGATAGCAGTCGCCTTCGTTAACAACGCAGCGCCTATCAGCAGCCCGAGGATGTTATAGCTCTGCCACGAGCTAGTCCCGCTTATCACTATCCGAAGCGCCAGATAAATGGAAGCGGAAACAAGCACTCCCGCTAAAGTCTCGTTAGTCGGATAATGCGACATGTAAAGGTGCATTGGCAGAAAAGCAGTTACCCCGGCGCCAATCAGGTGAAGATTCAGCCGGCCGGGAAAGATGAGTCGCAGACTGGCGAAGACCAGGACGACCTGCGCGATACCAAATAGCGTCGTAAGTGCGCGGAGAAGTAAGATTGCTGAGGGATCCGTAGTAGAGAGATGGAATAAGGAGAGGACAACCGCCGCTACGAGGTAGTAAAGCGGAGGCTGAAACATTTCGACTCCCTCTGTAGGCAGGGGAAGGCTGTGATGTTCCTGTAAATACTTGATGTAATTAAGGTGGTGCGACGAATCGAACCCAATCACGGGGAGAATTTGCGCGTTATGCCAAAAAAGAATCAGCCACAAGCTGGCGAAACCGAAAACAATGACGGCCGTCATCCAATCAGCGTTTAGGGGATGGCGATGCAGCCACCAGTTCCCTCCCATACAAAAAACAAGGGCGACGGCGCCGAACAATAGCCAGAGTGGCCAGACTTTAGTGAGACTGGTTATCGTTCGCTCGCTACTATCAACCGAATTGCCCCGGCCCGGGACTCTTGGTGAAGTAGCAAGAGCAGCCCCTCGCCAGGCCGAGCCCGCGAACGAGGCAATCCAATTCTGGTCGCTGCGGAGTGATAGTTGATCGCCTGTGAGCGACAACCATAAGGCCGGTGGGCCATTATCGTTAAATACTCTGGCCTCAATTGTATTGGGGCCGTCTTGCAGCAATCCGGAAACTTCAGCCGTCGAGACATCCTTCCAGTTATGACTGGCGAGAAGATCGACCTTTTGGTCATTTATCCTCACCTGGACCCGCTTTGCCGCGCGAACACTAAGGAACACCCTGAGCGTCGGTCGTCCGAGGGTGAAGTGACGACGAAAAAGTGTGTCCAGATCGGCCACGGCACGCGCATTGGCTTCGACCGCGGATGGAAAAAAGATCCATTCTGCGCCTTTACCCGGAGGGAGGAAGTTGATTCCTGGGTCGCGCCGGCAAAGCCAGGTTAGACCGGCAACCGCTGTCACGCCAAAGACGGCAGCTAGCGATATTAAGACCGCTCTCACAGTTTCTTGGAGAAAAGAAGCAGGGCGCGGCGCTTTAACTGAGCATGAGATACGGCAGCAAACCGTGCCGGCCGCCTTCGCGACCAAAACCGCTTTCCTTGTAACCCCCGAATGGGCTCGAGGGATCAAATTTGTTATAGGTGTTCGCCCAAACCACCCCGGCGCGAAGTTGACTGACGATTTTGAAGATCTTGCTCCCTTTGTCCGTCCAGACGCCGGCGCTTAATCCGTAAGGCGTGTTATTGGCGCGCGCGATTGCTTCCTCTGGAGTGCGGAACGTCATCACACTCAGGACCGGCCCGAAAATTGCTTCCTGCGCGACCCGGTGTGAGGCTGTTACCCCGGTGAAAAAGCAAGGTGGATACCAGAAGCCTTTGGCCGGTAAACGGGCGCGGGCTTGCACCAGTTGCGCGCCTTGTTTCAATCCGCTGTCCACCAGCTCGCAAATCCTGTCCAGCTGTGCACGGGAATTAATCGCGCCGATGTCGGTGTTTTTGTCGAGTGGATTGCCCAGGCGCAGAGTGAAAATGCGATCGCGCAACTTACGAATCACGTTTGAAAAAACGCTTTCCTGCACGAACAAACGCGAACCGGCGCAACAAACGTGGCCCTGATTAAAATAAATTCCGGCGATAATTCCTTCCACGGCCTGATCGATCGCTGCGTCTTCGAAAATGATGTTGGCCGCTTTGCCGCCAAGCTCGAGCGTCAATTTTTTCTTCGTTCCGGCAGTAGCTGACGCGATTCGTTTGCCAACTTCCGTCGAACCGGTGAACGCAATCTTATCGATATCGGCATGATTGACGAGCGCGCTGCCAGTTTCGCCGGCGCCGGTGAGGATGTTAACCACGCCATCGGGCAATTCCGCTTCCTGCAAAATTTGGGCGAGATGAAGAGCAGTGATGGAAGTAGTCTCGGCTGGCTTCAAGACACAGGTGTTTCCGCAAGCAAGCGCGGGAGCCAGCTTCCACGCCGCCATCAGCAACGGGAAATTCCAAGGAATGATCTGGCCGGCGACGCCGAGCGGCTGCGCTTTTCGGCCGGGAAAAGCGTATTCCAATTTGTCGGCCCAGCCTGCGTAGTAAAAAAAATGTGCCGCCACCAGTGGCAGATCGATGTCGCGCGATTCTTTGATAGTCTTGCCGCCATCCATGGTTTCGAGCACAGCCAACTCGCGCGCCTTTTCCTGAATCAAGCGCGCGATACGAAAAAGATATTTCCCGCGCTCGCGGCCTCGCATTTTTGACCAGACATTTTTGTAAGCGCGTCGCGCCGCTTTTACCGCGAGATCAACGTCCTTTTCATTAGCGGAGCCGATCTCGGCCAGTTTCTCCTCCGTGGCAGGATTAATGGAATCGAAATACTCGCCAGACTTCGGCGCGACGAACCTGCTGTTGATGAAAAGCTGATACCGATCGCGCAATTTAACGTAGTTGTTCGCCTCCAGCGCGGGCGCGTAATTCCAGCGCCCGCCGAAATCCAAGCTCCGATCCTTTTTTGCGATCGGTTCATCGGCCTCGCCATTTCGATCGACGATCGCGAGCTGAGAGTAGGATGATTTTCGTCGTTGCATAAAGCTAAGGTAAGGAAAAATAATCCGCGCTCTGGTAGTTGGCGTCGACCACTTTTACCAGTTGCATCAGGACATCGTTTAGGAGCGTGCTGGCGCCAAAGCGGAAAAGAGCGGGGGTGAGCCAGTCGTCGCCCAGCGTCTCCTTCACCATCACGAGGTAGGCCAGCGCTTCCTTGGCGGTGCGAATTGCGCCGGCTGGTTTCATCCCGATGCGAATCCCGGTCTCGTAAAAATAATCGCGAATCGCTTCCAGCATCACCAGCGTTACCGGCATGGTTGCGGCAGGTGAAATTTTTCCCGTTGAAGTCTTGATGAAATCCGCGCCCGCGCGCATCGCGATTTCGCTGGCCAGGCGAACGTTATCGTAGGTCTGCAGCTCGCCGGTTTCGAGAATCACTTTTAAATGTGCAGTCCTGCACGCTTCCCTGGTCGCGGCGATCTCGTCGAAAACGCGCTCGTATTCGCCCGCCAGAAAACCTGCGCGGTTGATCACCATGTCGATTTCGTCGGCGCCATCACGGACGGCGCCACGGACTTCGCGGAGTTTCAATTTTGCCGGCATCAATCCGGCCGGAAACGCGGTCGCGACTGAGGCGACTTTGACGCTGGAGTGTTCGAGAAATTTTTTCGCGATTCTAGCGAGATTTGGATAGACGCAAACGGCCGCGCAACTCGGCACCTGGTAGCGGGGATCGAGTGGTTGCATCGCTTTGCGGCAGAGGAACGCGATTTTTCCCGGAGTATCGCTACCTTCCAGCGTTGTCAGGTCCGTCATCGAAACCACTAACTTCAGGCCCTCGAGCTTGGCCGAAGTCTTGATGCTTCGTCGGCCGAAGGCGGCAGCTCGTTCTTCCGCCATCACTTGATCGACACTCGGCACGCGCCAGCGCGATCGATTTCGAGCGGGTGATTTTAGAATAGTACGGGAACGGGTGAGTGCTTTCAGGTGAAAGCAATTATATACACTGCATTTGCCGACCAGGTCGAGTTGCACCTGCTCGTCCATGTTGTTGAAAAACGGGAACGCGATCAGGATTGGCTCGCCGCTTCGTGGCTGTGCAAGATAAGGGGAGCAAGCCTGTTGTAGAATCGTGTCACGTAAAAGAGATAGATGAGAAACGAGAGCAACTGGGCCGCAATTAGCCAAACGTTGCCGGCGCGATCGATGAAAAAGTCCAGCCAGTGGTTAATGGCAAGCGCGCAGCAGAGGTTGAAAAAGAAAAGCAAGGGCATCAGCGCCCGGATATTGAGCGATTGATCCTCCATCGTGCGCTGATAGAGAGACCTCTCGGCCTCATTAGCGGCTTCGCGCAGACGCGCTCGAATCAGGCGCACATCATAGACGAAAAGCAACCAGACGAATGCGGCGTAGACGGTGGTCAAGCGGAACCAGGCTAGCGGTCGCTCGAGCCGGGTGAAGAGAATGGCTTCGCCCAAGGCGCAGGCGATGTAAAAAAAGTTGTGACCGAACTCGAGCGGCCACTTGATGAAGGTGAGGGTGTGAATGATCGAGCGCGACCAAAAAATAAAGATCACGCACAAGCCCGCGCTGATATAAAGAAGGGCTGGCCAGTTATTGAGCGATAATGCGGTGCGCGCGTTCTCGGTCAGGAAATAGAGCGCAACGCCCTGGATGATGCTGACGAGGGTGAGCTCGATGTTAACGACGGTGCTATCGAGTTCGCGTCGGGAAAGGCTCATGGGATAAGATGAGGAAATGGCGTGCCTGGAGGGATTCGAACCCCCAACCTTCTGATCCGAAGTCAGAAGCTCTATCCGGTTGAGCTACAGGCACAAGACTAAGGTGATTAGTGAGAAGGAAGAGGTGAAAGTCGCAGGTCGAAATCGAACGGAAGTAACTTCTCACTAATCCCTTCTCACCAATCACGCTGAAAAACAGGGTGGCCAACGGGACTCGAACCCGCAACAACCAGAACCACAATCTGGGGCTCTACCATTGAGCTATGGCCACCACCTGAATCTCAGATTTTAGGTTTTAGATTTCCGATTGCAAAGGCAAACCCCAAACCGTCAGAGCTTGGCACACTCTTCGCTGACAGCAACGCCGTGGTGCTTCTCCTTAGCATTGCAAGCGGCGTGCGCCGGGTTATTCTAGGCGCTTGTCCCCGCATGACCCGACTTGGTTCGCTCCTCCTCGCAGGATTGTTTTTCGTCGTCGCCAGCGCGCAAGCGCAGAGTGACGACCCGAGTGAGACGTTTCTCAAGGCTTACATGACCGCGCAACAGGGCGAAAAACTTGAGCGGGATAATCAATTTACGCGGGCCCTGGCGAAATATCGCTTAGCCGGCAGCCTGCTCGAAGAGCTCAAGAAAACGCACTCGGACTGGCAGCCGGCCATTGTCGAATACCGCAGCCGGAAAATTTCCGAAAGCATTCTGCGGGTGCAGAGCAAATCTGGAACGCAGCAGGATCTGGCCGCGACGAATGCGCCGCCGGCTGAGACTCAGCCTTCACCACAACGATCCTCCGAACCGACGGTCGAAGTTGGGCCGAATAAATCGAAGCCGTCGATAATTGTGCAACCGGCGGATCAAGCCTCGCCGCCTCCGAAAGAACGAGAAGCCACGGCCCCAGCGCTAGCGCCTCCGGCGAGCGACGCCGCGATTAAGAACGCGACCCGAAAATTGCGGGACAAGGTCGAGCAATTGGAAGCGGAACTACAGCATTCGCGTTCCAAGGTCAGCGAAGTGGAAGAAGAAAAGGAAAAGCTGAATTCGAAATTGAAGGAATCGAATTCGAAGCTGGAACAGGCACAACAGGAGCTCGAACGCACGAAGGGCGCGGAGAAAAACGTGCGTGGTCAGCTGGCGGAAGCGCAGGCGTCATTGAAGAAAATTCAGGAGACCGGCAACGCCGACATGAAAGCGCAGGCAGCGTTGAAGGGAGAGATTGTGCAGTTGAAGCAGGCCCTCGCCGCCGCTGAGGAAGGTCGGGCCACGGCAGAAAAGGAACGGGATTCGCAGGACGCGAAATTGGCTGACGCCAACTCGCAGATTGCAAAGATCTCAAAAGAACGCGACGACGCTCTGGGCCAGCTGACGGGGTTGAAAGATTCCCAGCATCGCGTCGCGGTTCTGCTGGCCGAGAATACGGAACTAAAGGAGAAGCTCGCGACCGCCGAACAGACGGTGCGGGAGGTCAGCGAAGACAAGCCGAAAAAAGCGCAGGAACTGGCTGGCGCGAGGAAGCAATTGGAGGATCTGCGCGCGCAACTGGCCGCGAGCGAAAAACAGAACAAAGACTTTGAGGTCGAGGTGGCTTCGCTCCGCAGCCAACTGGAGGACACTTCCAGTCAACTCGAGAAAGCGAAGTTAACCGGCGTGAATGCCGAGGAGACCGCGAAGTTAACCCGCG
This sequence comes from Verrucomicrobiota bacterium, assembly GCA_003220155.1. Lineage (GTDB taxonomy): Bacteria > Verrucomicrobiota > Verrucomicrobiia > Chthoniobacterales > UBA10450 > AV69. Next base: position 10,615 of record QHRO01000029.1, on the reverse strand, counting down.
AAAATCAGATTTTGCGCAACATTGTGGTGCGCGAGCGGCAGGAAGAAGCGCGTCGCGAGCAGGCCAAGAAATTGATGCTGGCGGAGTTCGATAAACTAAAGATCAAATCGGATACCTTGAACGAACAGATCGCGCTCCTGGCACAACCGGTGACGAAACTAACCGATGAAGAGCTGGCCTTACTTCGCCAGCCGGTCATTTCGATTTCGGACGAAAGTCCAAACACGGTTAAGGCCAGCTTTACTTACGCCAAGCCTTCAACCGGCAATCAGCCGGGCGGACCGATTGTCGAGACAACGGATAGCGCGGCCCCGCCGGAAGCTAATTTGCAGAACGGATTCAAGCCGAATGTGCCGACCGATCTAATGGATATTGCGAAACAGGCGAAGGAGAACTTCGACCAAGGGAAGTATCATGCGGCCGAACGCCAATACCAGGAACTACTAACCAAAAGTCCGAACAATCTTTACTCCCTTTCGAACCTCGGGGTTGTTTATTTCAGGACGGGCAAGCTAAAAGCAGCTGAACTTACCTTGAAGAAGGCAGTAGCTATCGCGCCGAAGGACGAGTTTGCGCATACTACGTTGGGAATTGTTTACTATCGCCAGAGTAAGTTCGACGACGCCCTCAACGAATTAACCAAGTCGCTCGCGATTAACCCCAAAAGCGCAGCCGCCCACAACTACCTGGGAATTACCGCCAGCCAGAAAGGCTGGCAGGAAGCGGCGGAAAAGGAAATGCTCGAGGCCGTCGCGGTCAAACCGGACTACGCCGATGCGCATTTTAACCTGGCTGTGATTTACGCTACCGCCTCTCCGCCATCGAAAGAACTGGCCAAGCGCCACTATACCAAAGCAACCGAGCTCGGTGCCGAACCCGACGCCTCACTAGAGAAATTGCTGCGCTAGGGATCAGCCGGCCAAGCCGTAGCCTTGCGCGAAGGCTGGAGGACAGAAGTCAGAGGTCCAGAAGTCGGTAGTTTGTGGTCAGTAGTCATGTAGTCAGGTGGACTGTGCGGTCCAGAAGGTTTGAGATCGACAGCGATGGCATGGGCTTCGGTATCGCCGATATTCTCCACCGCGTGTGTCGTCGGATCGCGCCAAATCGTCTCTCCCCGGCAGCAGCAGCTCTCTCTTCCGTTCTGCCGCCTGAATGACTAAACTTAAGTTTCGTGCCGCTGAGCACATATACCACGCCCGTCGGATGCGAATGCATTGGTTCCTTTTCCCCCGCTTTGAGCCGGTATTCGAGGACGCGCACCTGATCGTTCTCCAGCAGCACTTTGTAATATTGCGGCGATGTTTTCACTGGGTCTTGTGCGTGGACCGTAGTGCATAGGATGGCCAGGAGTGAAATTAGGATAATAGTTTTCATTACAATGGTGGGTTGAGGTTAGGTCCCTTCTTGCGATTGCGCGTCACCGGCGCGCCGAAGCAAGACGACCCCAAAAAGGAAAGGCATGATGAATGGGACAGCCGGGATTCCGACAATAAAACCGGGACTGGTGTACCATGGCGTCGCCCTCGGGTCCGGATACTGGACACCTCTGATTACGAGGAACAGCAACGCTACCCCATTCACGATCATGAATGCGCGAGTTGCCTTGCGCCCCAGCCATTGCACTCGACCGAGGGAAGCCGCAAACGCCACCGTCGCGAGATAGGTCAGAAACCCCGCAAGAAAAAGTAGAAGATCGAAAATGTCATCCAGCGAGTGGAGCGCCTGGGGCACCTCCCCAGCGTGTTCCTTAGCGAAGAACACTCCGAACGCGAAAGTATTCCAAATGAGATAGAGCGGGCCGCTAAGCATGATCGCCGCGAAGCCGAGGGTCGCGTAAAAGCGTTCACCTTCTTGGCTGAGTGCTTCTCTGAGCACCACGAATCCACTCGCGATCGCGGTCGCCATAACAATGAGGACAAGATACCGCATCTGGTTCTCTGCCGGGTTTGCCTGCCAGGGGCCGCCCAGGCCGACCCAAAGAAGCGCAACGAGCGCAAATGGCGTTATAAGGAGTGTCCCCGCCAGGCCGAGCAATCGCCGGCCCTGGACAGCGGCTCTGATTGCCCCCGCGCTCAGAGTCCACGCCGCCATCGCAATCGCTGCAAAGTACGTAAACCCGACGGCCTGATAGACTCCGGGTAGGCGAAAGGCGCGCACACCGACGACGACGAAACAAAGGAACGGGACGATGCAGAGAAAGACGTAGCTCAGACGGCGGACAGTATTCATTGGGATCTCCTTATCAATTGACGCGAAAGCGCGGTCATGGTGTTTTGCTGGCCTAACGAGATATAAACGAAAGTTCGCATTTAATTGCGAACATTTTTTCGCCTATTTCTCGAAAGCGCGAGGGACCTGGGCTGCGGAGATGGTGAATAGTGACTGTGTTTCGGCGGTCATAGACCACCGCTACAGAAGGGGAAAACCTCGCTCTGAAATCGAGCAGGAGCAGGAAGACGGAAACGTCCAACATCGAACATCCAACGCCGAACGCCGAGGAAAAAGGAGCGGTTTACGCGGGCGCGCCGCCGAGGGCGCCGGGGAGCGGAGGAGTGACGTCGGGGGCGACGACGACTTGCTTGGGCGGTTTCTCCGGCTCCATTTTTTCGCCGCCGCGCGGAGCGATCCCGGGCGGTGGATTCAACATCCGGCCGTGCTCGACGATTTCCTTGATCTGCGAACCGTCGAGAGTCTCGAACTCGAGCAACGCTTTGGCGATGATATCGAGTTTGTCACGATTGGCGGTGAGAATTTGCTTTGCCCTTTGGTAAGCTTCGTCGAGGAGTTTGCGCACTTCGCGATCGATTTCCTCGGCGGTGGCTTCGCTGTAGTCGCGCGCACGCGAAATGTCGCGCCCCAAGAAAACGTAATCTTCGTGGTCACCGTACTCGACCATTCCCAATTTCTCGCTCATGCCCCATTCGCACACCATCCGGCGGGCGGTGGCGGTCGCCATTTTGATGTCGCCGCGCGCGCCATTGGTGACATCGCCAAAAGCCAGCTCCTCGGCCACGCGACCGCCCATGCTGACGGTGAGGCTGGCGAGTAATTCCGCTTTGCGGTTGGTATATTTGTCTTCCTCGGGCAACCACATGGTGCTGCCCAACGATGGACCACGAGGGATAATAGTGACCTTGTGGAGCGGCTCGGTGTGTTCGAGCAATTCGAGCAGGAGCGCGTGTCCAGCTTCGTGATAAGCGGTGTTGGTTTTTTCCTTCTCGCTCAAAGCAAGGCTGCGGCGTTCCTTTCCCCAGCGGACTTTGTCGCGCGCTTCCTCGAGCTCCGCCAAAGTGATGCCTTTCAAATTTCGGCGCGCCGCCAGCAAAGCAGCCTCATTGATGACGTTGGCCAATTCCGCTCCGGAGTAACCGGGCGTGCCACGCGCAACGACGGCGAGATCGACGCCTTCGGCCAGCTTCACTTTCTTGGAATGGACCCGCAAAATTTCCTCGCGACCTTTCACATCAGGCAAATTGACGGTGATCTGGCGATCGAAACGGCCGGGGCGCAGCAGAGCGGGATCGAGGACGTCGGGCCGGTTGGTAGCGGCGATGATAATGACGCCTTCCTGAGTATCGAATCCGTCCATCTCCACGAGCAAGGCATTGAGGGTTTGCTCGCGTTCGTCGTGGCCACCGCCGACGCCGTGGCCGCGATGACGACCGACCGCGTCAATTTCGTCGATGAAAATGATACAGGGCGCGGATTTTTTGCCCTGCTCAAACATATCGCGGACGCGGCTGGCGCCGACGCCGACAAACATCTCGACGAAATCGGAACCGCTGATGGAAAAGAAGGGGACATCGGCCTCGCCGGCAATGGCGCGGGCTAACAAGGTTTTGCCGGTGCCGGGCGGCCCGACCAAAAGCACGCCTTTTGGAATGCGCCCCCCGAGTTTCTGAAACTTCTTCGGATCACGCAAAAACTCGACCAGCTCCTGCACTTCATCCTTGGCTTCTTCAACTCCGGCGACGTCGCGGAAAGTAATCTTATTTTTATCACGGGCCAGCATGCGCGCTTTGGATTTGCCGAAGTTGAGGGCGCCTTTGCCGGCCATACGGATTTGCTGGCGAAACAGGAAATAGAGAACGAGGAGAAAGAGCGCGATCGGGAGAAAACTGAGAACGGTCTGGGCGAACAGGTTCGATTCGGTGCGGATGGCCGGTTGAATGCCGGCAGCGCTAAGCCGCTTCTCGAGGTCGGGACTGAAATTCAGATCGACCGTAGTGCGGAACTTCACCGCCTGTTCCGCGCCGGCGGTTTGTTTGCGGTAATAACCGATGAGGGCCCGGGTGGGCTGGCCTTCCTGAACGAGCAGGGTAACTGGGAGATTTTTGTCGCTAATGATCTGCTTGTTATCAAGCAGCTCGATAAAGCGGTTGTAGGGGACGTCTTCGACATTCTGATAACCGCCGTTGCGAACGAGTAGAGCCATGCCGATGAGTCCAAAGGCAATGGCAATCAGAACGATGCCGCGCCAGTTAAAGTTCGGTTCGTTATTGCGCTTGTTGTCGCGCGAGGAATTGCGGTCAGGTTGCGCCATTAGGTTCGTGCGCGGAACTCTTGCCGCGCTAGAAAAGTTACATGAGCAGGTTGGCAATGCAATGAGCAGGAGTCACGCCTTTGGCTGATTCGACAACGAATCGGGGGCGGCGTTCGATTGGATGAGAGCGCAGACAACGGGCAAGATGCCCGTTGGCCCCACAGCCAGGATGGCTGTGCTACGAAGATGGCTGTGCGACAGGCGGCACGGTCATTGCGTCGACCGGGGCTTGGAGTAAACTTTACACCCAAATAGCAATGGCCGAATTGTTAGCCCAGGTAGCCGATAAAATTGATCGCGCGGTGCAACGGGTGACCCCTTTTGCCTATCGCATGCAGCGGAAAGGTCGGCGCTGGATGCGCCGGGCCATGCGCAAACCGCGGAGCGTTTCGGAAGGGCCGAATTTGCTGCCGTTGCTGATCCAGGTGCTGGCCAGTTTTTCGAAAGCGGACGGCGTTTTGCTGGAAGAAGAAATCGACTCCAGCCTTGGCTTCCTGCGTTACGATTATCCGGAAGCAGTTTACTCCGAGCTGCGGCAGCTGTTTCGGCAGGCGCTTTACGAGCAGCAGGATTTAACGGCGATGGCGCAAAAGCTCGGCCTTCAGCTGAGCACCGACCGCAAGATCATGCTGGGGGTGCAGCTCTACGATCTGATTTCGCAAGCCGGCCTCAAGCAGGAGCAGGTGGTGCAATTTTATTCTTTCATGTCGCAGCTGGGGATGGCGGCGCAGGCGATCGATATCGTTTATCAGCTGAACGCGAGCGAGGAATCGGACCCCGGGGTTTACCAGCGCGGCTCCTCGCCCCTGGAATCGATCTCGTTTGGCAACAACGGGCAATCGGACGTGATGTTGAAAAGCCTCAGTGCCAGCGATCGGTTGCTCGCCTTTCGTTATCACGATTTGATTCTTTTGAAAAATTACAGCTCGCAGAGTGTGTCGGTGCGAAGCCGGCCATTGGTGCGGGGCGGGTTTTGCCGGATTTATCCAGGTCAACGCATTCTGGTGGGCGACCAGGTGCTCAGTTATCAGGACCTGGCGCAGTATTTCAACGCCAAGAAAAACGTTTCGCTCCCGCAAATCTTCATTCGAGTGAATCGCGATTCCGATGAGGTCGAGCTGGAGCGAGCGCGGACACGTGAGACTGCGTTGGAGGTAACTTTCGGATTAAAAGTGAAGGTAAAGGCGTTAAAGGACGTCGATGCCGAACTCAATGGCACGCGGTTGCGGGCCGGGACCTTGGTGGAAGCGACGTTGCAGGACCGGATCGTTTTTCACAATGACAGCGAGCTGGATCTGCTTGATCTGCGCCGCCGCGCCCGGGCGCTGGGTGGTCGATTTCAACTCAAAGCTTCCAAGTCAGAATATCTCGTCTCGAATGACCCGAGCCTGCTCGAAGAGGACGACATTTTGCTGTCGCCCGGGACCGCGGGCGATGTCTTGCTGAAGATTTTTTGCGATTATGACAAACGTGTCGGCTCTCTGGAAGTGCTGGAGGCTGATCGCCCGATCGTGGTGGGCGAGACCAATGTGCGCACCACGGCGCCGTTAAAAGATGGTGACACCATTCGCATCGATGTCGGGCAGTTTCTGAAATGCAATTTTTCCGAGCGCATCATCGAGGAAGAGCGCAACATCATTCGCACCCTGGAGGTAAGCGAGGTCACGCACCGCTTTGGCGGCGGCGAGATCGGGCTGGAGGGAATTTCCTTCAACGTCGTGCGCGGAGAGCTGGTTTGCGTGATGGGGGCGAGCGGTTCGGGGAAAAGCACGTTGCTCAGAGTGTTGGCTGGACAATTGGAGCCGACCAGCGGCCAGGTCCTGCTCAATAACCAGCCCCTTTATCCAAATCTCGATCAACTAAAGCGATACCTCAGTTACATCCCGCAGCAAGACGCTTTTGATGAGCATCTGACCATCGGCGAAAATTTGCAGTTCGCGGCCGCGATTCGTTCGCCGCATTTGTCACGGCGCGACCGGACGCGCCGCCTGGAAGGAAAGTTGGTCGAGCTCGGTTTGAGCGAACGGCGCGACGCCGTCGTTGGCACCGCGATCAAGAAAACGCTCAGTGGTGGCGAGCGCAAACGACTCAACATCGGCCTCGATATGATCGGTTCGGCGGACGTTTATCTTTTCGATGAGCCGACCTCGGGGCTGAGCTCAAAGGACTCCGAGCATGTCATGGAGATCATTCGTTCGATGGCGCACAACAAAATCATCATCGTCACCATTCACCAGCCAAGCTCGAAACTTTTCCAGATGTTTCACAAAGCCATCCTGCTCGACAAAGGAGGGCGACTGGTTTTCTTCGGGACGCCGACCGAGATGCTGCGTTATTTCGCGGAAGCGGAACACCAACACCAATTCGGCGCCGATCTGGGTGCATGTCCATCGTGCGGAACAACCCGGCCGGAATTTATTTTCGACGTTTTGGAAACGCCGCTGCGCGATCTGAGCGGCGACATTATTTACGAGGAGAACAATCGCGGCCAACTGGTGCCGTCGCGGCGTTACGCGCCGGAATTCTGGCGGGACAAATATGAAGCGTTCCGGCTGATCCAGGATGTGAAGCAGGTTTCCTTGCGCAAGGAGCCAGCGGCGCCGTTGCCGAGCGCGCCGGTGCAAAAGAGAAAACGGGTGCCGTTTCGCTGGCACGACGAATGGACACAATTGCGCACCCTGCTGAAGCGTGCCTTCATCAGCAAGCTGCGCAATCGCGGCAATCTTGTCATCACCATCGGGGTCGCGCCGGTGCTGGCCTTTCTGATCGCGAGTTTGCTGCGCTACTCCGACAGCGGCACCTACGATTTCGCCTCCGCCTATCACATCCCGACGTTTCTCTTTCTTACTCTTATCGTCGCGATGTTCCTCGGGTTAACCAATAGCGCCGACGACATCATTCGCGATCGGGTTGTCCTGCAACGAGAGCGCAACCTCAATGTTAGGCTGCCTTATTATATTTTCGCGAAAACCGTTTCGCTGGGTGTCTTCGCGCTGTTGCAATGCGTTCTCTTCGTCCTCATCGGCAATTACATTCTCGAAATCCGAGGGATGTTTTGGATTTACCTCGGGATCGTGTTCATGACGGCGATGGGTGGGGTCGCCCTCGGCCTGGTGATTTCCTCTCTCGTTTCCGATCCGAAGACGGCGGCCAACATCGTGCCACTGGTCTTGATTCCGCAGATCATCATGGGTGGGGCGCTCATTAAATATGAGGACATGAACCGCAACCTCGCGCTCGTCTACACCTTCAGCCGCTGGTTTTCCGAGCATCCGAACAAGGAACAGAACAAGAAAATGGACAGCAAATTGCAGGTGCCATTCATCTGTCAGTTCATCGCCATGCGCTGGTCCTACGAGGAGATGATTGTGGCGCAGGCCAAATTGAATCCGGTGACGCGTCGCCAGGACCGCACTCAGCGCGAGATCGATTGGATCGTGGCTCGTCATGATACTCGGCCAGAATCAAGGAGACGCTTGAACGATTTAAAGGATACGTTGGCGATGCTGTCGGGCCTGGAGGCAAGAACGCCGGATGATTTGGACCGGCATCTTGGGGCGATTGATCAGGTACTCGATGGCAAGCAGTCGTTTGATCGCAGCCAATTCAAGGATGCCAATGGTCCGGTAACGGCGGAGACACTCTATCTGAACCAAAAAGTATCTGATTTGATTTCGAACGCGGAGATGGAACAAAGCGATTATCGCGGGGGAAGACCGAACGTGTTTTTCGGTGAGGAGAAACGGTATCTTGGAATGAAGGTTGATGTGTTCATCTTCAACACCATCGTGTTGATCGGATCGAGCCTTGCGCTGCTCGGGTTCTTGCACTGGATTTTGCGGCGGCAATTGGATGTGCGAAGGACGTAGTCCGTCCGTCATCCCGAGCGTCGCCGCCTGCCACGCCGTAGCTTTATGCGAAGGCGGGAGGCGACATTGCTCGGATGACAAAAAGCCCGACGCGGTTAACATCGAAAAATGGCAACAAAACCCGAATTAGCGCGTTTGATTGTCGCGCCCAGCGATACCGATGCCGATATGCTTTACGCGACACGGATCTTCATCGGCGATCCGTTCATTTTTCTTCAGCAAAACGGGAAGCGCACGCTCGTCCTGAGCGATCTGGAGATCGATCGGGCGAAGAAGAATGCGAAGGCGGACGAGTTTGTCATGTTCAGCCAGCTCGAACGCGAAGTACAGGGCAAGGCAAAAAAGGCGCCGCCCTACGAAAAAGTCCTGGCGCATTTTCTAACAAAACGGGGAGTAAGACGGGCAAAGGTACCGGCTAATTTCCCGCTGGGTTTTGCTAATGAGATTAAGCAGAAGGGGATCGCGCTGGAAACGAGCGACGGGCTTTTCTGGCCGGCGCGAGAGAAGAAAACAGCGGAGGAAATTCGGCTGCTCGAGCGCGCGCTGCGGATCACGGAAACAGGGATGAAGCGTGGGATGGAAATTCTGAAGGCGTCAAAACTAGGCGCAGGAAAAAAATTGAAATGGTCCGGCAAAACGCTGACATCGGAAATTCTGCGCGCGGAAATAGACAGCGCAATTTTGCGCGCCGGCGGTGTGCCGACGAACACAATCGTGGCCGGTGGCGATCAGGCGTGCGATCCGCATGAACGCGGCTTCGGTCCGCTCCAGGCAAATTCGTTGATCATTCTCGATATTTTTCCGCGCGACGCCAAGACCGGCTACTGGGGCGACATGACGCGAACAGTGGTGCGCGGTCGCGCCAGCGAACAACAGCGGAAGCTTTGGGAAGCGGTTAAGGCGGGCCAGGCGTTGGCCTTGAAACGAATCAAAGCGGGCGTGGACGGAATGAGTGTTCACAAGGCGATCACCGAACTATTCGATCGGCGGGGCTTCCCAACGGAAGTGCGTAATGGGCGCCGTGTCGGGTTTTTTCACGGGACCGGCCACGGCCTCGGGCTCGAAATTCATGAATATCCGCGCTTGCAAAAGGTGACCTTGAAAGCGGGACAATGTCTCACCGTCGAGCCGGGTTTGTATTATCCAGGAATCGGCGGTGCGCGGATTGAAGATGTGGTGATTGTGGAAAAAGATGGCTGTCGGATTCTCTCGAAGTTTCCGAAACAGCTAGAAATCTGATTGCTTTACTTCCGTCATCCCGAGCGAATGCGAGGACCTCACTGAAGGTCACGGGCAATCGAACGTTTGTGAGGTTCTTCGCCGTCTGCGCGGCTCGGAATGACAATGGCAGCGAAACGACCGTAGGAAAATGCACGAAATGAACGAAGCGCACCTTGCCGGCGTCTAATAAGCAGACACACTTAAGACAGGAATGTTCTACCCAATCGGATACGGCGGGAGTCATTGGTTGCTTTATATCGGCGTGCCTTTGATCATCGGTATCTGGGCGCAGATTCGCGTGAGTAGCGCGTTCGGGCGCTGGAGCAAGGTGCGCGCAAGCTCCAACATCACCGGCGCGGAATGCGCACGCGAGATTTTACAAGCAGCACAAATTCACGACGTCGAAGTGGTGGAGACGAACGATTTTCTGGGCGATCATTACGACCCGACCAAGAAAAAGCTTTGCCTCTCGAGCAACGTTTACAACACCCCTTCGGTCGCATCGCTTGGTATAGCCGCGCACGAAACCGGACACGCCATCCAGCATGCAAAATCTTACGCGCCCTTGAAAGCGCGCATGGCAGTGGTGCCATTGACGATGGCGGCGTCGCAGATGCTGCCGTTTATCATAATCGGCGGAATATTTTTTCACATTACCGGCCTGATTACACTCGGCATTTATTGTTACGCCATCCTGTTGGTCTTTCAGTTGATCACCCTACCGGTAGAGTTTGATGCTTCGCGCCGCGCCAAAATTATTTTGCAGCAGATGGGGATCGTGCAGCCGGGAGCCGAGGTGGCGGGGGTAAACAATGTGCTCAACGCCGCAGCCCTCACCTACGTCGCCGCCTTCATCGCCGCGCTCGGCAATTTGCTCTGGCTCTTGTCAGTGCGCGATCGCCGGAGCTGATCGCGTCCGTTGAAAAAAATGAGTTCCGTTCTCGCTGCCCCGCGTCGAATCTCTGATTTGTTGTCGTCGGTT
>QHRO01000194.1 GCA_003220155.1 Verrucomicrobiota bacterium | reverse complement strand
GTTACCTATTTCGAACCTGCGGTGCTGACTGCGATTCGGTCCGATCAGGTGGAACGCGACTTAAAATTATGGGCCGAATTCTCGGACACGGACGGGGGAATTTTAGAAAAGGTGATTGAACATCCGGCCGGCGCGAAAGTCGAAAAGACACTCGTTCTGATCAAACCAGATAACTTCAAATTTCCAAACTTGCGACCCGGAGGCGTGATTGAGGTTTTTTCGCGCACCGGGCTTTATATCATCGGATTTAAGGTTCATCGCATGAGCGTGGCGCAAGCGGAAGAATTTTACGGGCCTGTCTTGCCTGTATTGCAGGAAAAACTCGGACCCGAAAAAGGCCGGGACGCGTGGGAGGACATTGTGGAATTCATGTCCGGCGGACGGCCAAGCCAGATCGCGCCGACGCAGAAGAGCGAGCCCGGCACGGAAAAATGCATCGCAATTGTCTATCAAGGCGAGAACGCGGTGGAAAAAATTCGTGAAGTGTTGGGCCCGACCGATCCAAGCAAGGCGCCACCGGGTTCAATCAGAAAAGAATTCGGCCAAACCATCATGATTAATGCCGCGCATGCCTCCGATTCCGTCGAGAACGCCCGACGTGAGATGAAAATCGTGCAGGTTGACGAGAACAATTTTAAACCGCTGATTGACGACTTTTATCGCCAGAAATAATAGATTATGACTACTACTCCCATGGAAATCTCAGGCCGCGCCGCCCAACTCACACCCTCCCTCACCCTCAGCATCGACGCCAAAGCAAAGGCGATGAAGGCAGAGGGAATCGACGTCTGCGGATTTGGCGCGGGCGAACCGGACTTTGATACGCCCGAACACATCAAGCAGGCAGCGATTAGCGCTCTGCAAAGCGGATTTACCAAATACACCCCGAGTTCCGGCATTCCGGAACTGCGGCAGGCGATTGCAGAGAAATTGGCAACGGACAACGGGCTCAATTACAAACCGACACAAGTGGTGGTAAGCAACGGTGCGAAGCATGCCTGTTACAACGCCATTCTCGCCACCTGCCAGCCCGGTGATGAAGTGATCATTCCGGCACCGTATTGGGTCAGTTATCCCGATATGGTGAGATTGGCCGGGGCGGAGGCGGTGATTATTCCAACGAGCGAGCGCAACGGCTGGAAAATGCGCGCAGAAGATTTTGAGAACGCGATGACGCCCCGAACGAAAATGCTGATTTTGAATTCGCCGGGAAACCCGAGCGGCTCGGTCTATACCCGCGAAGAAATGGAAGCGCTGGTCGATATCGCCGCCGGCGAAGACATTTACATTTTATCGGACGAAATTTACGAGAAGCTTGTTTACGACGATGCGAAACATGTCAGCATCGCTTCGCTTTCCAAAGAAGCGTACGATCTCACCCTCACCGTCAACGGTTTCAGTAAATCATATGCGATGACGGGTTGGCGACTTGGTTATCTGGCGGCGCCGGAGGCAGTGGCGAAAGCGGTCGATTCCATTCAAAGTCACAGCACGGCGAACCCATGTTCCTTCGCGCAGCGTGGCGCGCTCGCGGCCCTCAAGGGCGATCAGCAGCCGATTGCGGACATGCGCGATGAATTCGATATGCGCCGCAACTACATGTTTGATCGCATCTCGAAGATTCCAAACGTTACCGCGGTCAAACCGCAAGGTGCCTTTTACGTGCTGGTGAATATCAGCCAACTCGGATTGACCTCGCAAAATTTTGCCGATCGCCTTTTGAGCAAGGCAAATGTCGCAGTCGTACCCGGTGCGGCCTTCGGCGACGATCGCACCGTTCGCCTCAGCTACGCCACTAGCATCGATGTAATCAAGAAAGGGCTGGATCGCTTCCAGGATTTTTGCCGGACGCTCTAGCCGCTCTACGAACTCCGTCATCCCGAGCGAAGTCGAGGGACCCCGCGGCGAAACCTGAAAGCTCCTTTGAACGGGATCCCTCGACCTTGCTCGGGATGACGTCATGACCGGCTCGCTCGCCCTCGTTCTCCACGCGCATTTGCCTTTCGTGCGACATCCCGAGCACGAATTCTTTCACGAAGAAAACTGGCTCTTCGAAGCGATCAGCGAGAGCTATGTGCCGCTCCTGCAAATGATGCAGCGCCTGCTCCGCCGGGGCGTTCGTTTCAAACTCACCCTTTCGGTTTCGCCCACCCTTTGCGCCATGCTAAGCGATCCGCTTTTGCGCGATCGCTACATCAGACATCTCGATTTGCTGGTCGCGTTGACGGAGCGCGAATGCGAACGCAATCGCGCCGAGAAAAATTTGCTGTTGCTCTCGGAGTTCTACCGCGAATTTTTTGCGGAGACACGGCGCACCTTTATCGAACAATGGGATTGTGATCTACTTGGAGTTTTTCGACAGCTCCGCGGGACTGGCGCGGTTGAAATGATTGCCAGTGCGGCGACGCACGCGATTCTTCCGGTCTTGCAGCAATCGCGGGGGGCGGCGCAGGCACAGATTGCAATTGGGTGCAATCAGTTTCGCGAGACATTCGGCGGCGAACCGACTGGGTTTTGGCTACCAGAATGCGCCTATTCGGCCGGCATCGCAAAATCGTTGCAAGCGGAAAATATTCGCTGGTTCATCGTTGACGCGCATGCGCTGGAGCAGGCAATGCCGCCAGCGCGGCGGGGAACTTTCGCGCCCTGTTTTACAAGAGCGGGACCAGCTGCTTTCGCTCGCGAGATCCAGGCCAGCCGTCAGGTTTGGAGCGCGCAGCAAGGTTATCCGGGCGATCCGGCGTATCGCGATTTCTATCGCGACATCGGTTTCGATTTGTCAGCCAAGGAGCTTGCGCCGTTACCCAGAAACAGCTTTACCGGAATTAAATATCATCGCGTCACCGGTCGCGACGTTGCGAAACAAGTTTATGATCGCGCAACCGCGGAAGAAACGGCCCGCCGGCATGCCCATCATTTTGTCGAGCGATGCGCCGCCGAACATCAGAGCCTGCAAGCTGATGACTGGAATCCAATTATGATAGTGCCGTTCGACTCCGAGCTTTTCGGACATTGGTGGTTTGAGGGACCGATCTTTCTTGAACATGTCATTCTAGCGGCTGCGGAAAATAAATTGGCGCTGACCACGCCGAGCGAATTTCTCGAACAAAATCCGACTCAACAAGTGACGGAGCCAGCGACATCGAGTTGGGGTGATCAAGGTTTTCTCGATGTCTGGCTTGATCAGAAATGCGGCTGGATTTATCCGCATCTTTTCGCGGCGAACACCCGCATGACCATGCTGGCAAAATCGCGTGGCGGTGAGGCAACGGCTGATGATAAGCGGGTCCTACGCCAGCTCGCGCGCGAGCTTCTGCTCGCGCAATCCAGCGATTGGGCGTTTCTCATCCGCAACGGCACCGCGAAGAATTACGCAACGCAACGAGTGACCGATCATCTTTCACGCTTCCAAAAACTGGCGGAGCAATTCGAGAAAAAGAATGTCGATGTTGAATTTCTCGCGCAGTGCGAAGAACGCGATAATCTGTTTCCGCATGTGGACTGGCGGCGTTTCTTATAACCGAGCAGTGTTGCCCAAGAGACCTGTCATCCCGAGTCGCGCAAGACGACGAGGGACCTCCCAAGCGGAGAACCTTGTTTGTGATGAAGAGAGATCCTTCGCCGTCTGCGCGGCTCAGGATGACACGCTTCGATCTGACCGCGCGATTTCGAAGGTTTCCCCGCCGCCTCGCTCGACATGACAAAAACGGTCCTCGCGCTAACGATCGGATTCTTGGCTATCTCATTCTTGCGCGCGCAGGAAATGTCTTCTTCACCCAGTCCAAGTACGACTCCGGCCCGATCGGTTCGGATCAGTTTTGTTCCGCCACCGCTCGAGGGAAAAATCAGTCTCGGTATTTACGATGAGTGGAACAAACTTGTGCGGGTGTTACACCAGGAAGCGGAATTCGATGAGTTCGCCATCGGGGCCGATGCCCTCAGCACAAAATGGGACGGCAAGGACGATTACGATTATGAGTTGCCGGCCGGGAAATATTCGGCGCGAGGTTTTCTCGTTGCGCCGATGAAGATCGAACAGATCTCTCAAAGAAATGAGGTAGTCTTTATCGACCCAGCGCCCCCGGTCCGAATCAAGCTGATAGCCAACCCATTAGAGAATAATGAGCGGCCGACCGTTGATCTTGTCGCCGGCTTTGATGACGATAGCGCATACATTCAGACTGTAGATGGACTGCCGTTAGTGACGGTTACGAAAATCAGCAAGAACCCGGCTCTGGCGGTGGATCTTGACTTGGATCAGACCAAATCCCCGCGCATTCTTGTTCGGGATGCTGACACTGTGCGCGAGTTCCGGATTACCGGCCTGTCAAAGATGATGGCATTTGATTGCGGGAAGTTCGAGTTGAAATGAACCGCTACTAGTCAGCGCGCCAATTCTTTGTTAGTTAGCGCGCGATGACTGCCGAGCTTCAACATACGCTGGCGAAATCTGCCGGATTCAGCGGCACTTCTTTGCACACTGGTGAAAAGGTGACGCTCAAGTTGCAGTCGGCACCGGTCGATCATGGGATCAAATTTAAACGCAAGGACCTGGCGGACGAGCCGACCATTGACGCGAACATTGCGAACCTGAAGACGGTCGAGCGCGCTACCACCATCGGGGAAGGCGCGGTCCGGGTGCACACGGTTGAGCACGTGCTTTCCGCCTTAAGCGCGATGGGGGTGGATAACGCGATCATCGAAATGGACGCGAACGAGCCGCCGATCGGCGATGGCAGCGCTGCGCCATATGTGGAAGTGATCAAAAAAGCTGGAACGGCCGCGCAAGAAGCGCCACGCCGATTTTTCGACGTGCGCGAACCAATTCATGTCGAATCTAAAAGCGGTTCCCTCCTTGTGCTCTTGCCCGATGACAAGTTTCGCGTTTCCTGCACACAGGCGGGACCGAACAATCGCTTCACCCAATTTTTCTCCGCCGAGATTTCGCCGGCGCTTTACGAACGCGAAATCGCGCCCGCCCGCACCTTTGTTTATTACGAAGAAGTCGCGCCCCTGATGGAGAAGAATTTGATTAAAGGAGGAAGTTTGGAAAACGCCATTGTGGTTCGGGGCGATGCTGTCCTGAGTAAGGAACCGTTGCGTTTTGCCGATGAATTCGCGCGGCACAAAATTCTCGACATCATCGGCGATATCGCGCTCATCGGCA
>QHRO01000193.1 GCA_003220155.1 Verrucomicrobiota bacterium | reverse complement strand
ACAAGGAAATTCCGATCTACAAAGTGAAAACGATGGATCAGGTGGTGATGGAATCGTTCTGGGAACGCAGGTTTTTCGGAACGCTCTTTGCCGTCTTCGCGGGGCTGGCCCTTTTTCTTGCCGCCATCGGATTGTATGGCGTGATGGCCTATTCCGTTCGTCAGCGCACCCAGGAAATCGGGGTGCGCATGGCGCTCGGCGCCCAGGCCGCGGATGTTTTGCGACTTGTCACGGGTCATGGTGTTCGTCTCATCGCGCTCGGCCTTGCCATCGGTGTCGTTTTCGCCTTTTTCCTAACGAAACTTTTGCAGGGAAGTCTGGAAGGCGTTTCCGTGCACGATCCAGTGAGCTTCGGCGTCGTCTCCGCTCTCTTACTGATTATCGGTTTGCTGGCGTGTTATCTGCCCGCGGAACGACCTTCGCTATGGCGCGCGCATTTTACTCAAACGGCCTTTGCTTAGCGCGATCGCAATCATAGCGCTCGCCCTCAGCATTGGTGCGAACACTGCGATCTTCAGCGCCATCAACACGCTTCTGCTTCGTCCATTACCAGTCAAAGATATCGGCCGGTTAGTCTTCAGCATCGCGTTGCGGGAAGGGTTCGATCCGTTTGGATCGTCATTTCTGGAGTACGTCGCCTACCGAGATCGAAGTCACTCTTTCGTCAGCAGTGGTGTGGCGACACAACGTTCCTTCAATTTGCTCGGGCAAGGCGAACCGGAACATGTGCGCGGCGCCACTGTGATGACGGATTATCTAACGACTTTGGGCGTCAAACCGTTGCTTGGTCGTATATTTTCAGCCCAGGAAGATCAGGCGGGTGGCCCTCCGGTAGCGCTTATTGGCTATGGACTTTGGCAAAGACGTTTTGCCGGAAGCCCCGCTGCTCTTGGTCAATCGCTGAATCTCGAAGGGCGCAGTTACAACATTATCGGCGTAATGCCGCCCGGATTCGATCTGCCCGCTGCCGCCGAAATTTGGATACCGCTCCAGGCCAACATTGAAAACCTGCCGTTGACCGAGCGCGCAGCGACGAACAACGAAATCGTCGCACGCCTGAGACCGGGCGTGAGTTTGCAACAGGCAGATGCGGAATTGAAAGCGATCGATCGTCAACTGGAGCAGGAATATCCTGATTTCCGCGGCGGTTGGAGCGTGAAAGTAATCTCGCTCCGTCAGGAGCTGCTCGGCGATCTCGAAGGCCACGTGCGCAGAGCATTGTTTACGCTCATGGCGGGAGTCGGATTCCTTTTGCTTATCTGTTGCGCGAACGTGGCGAACCTGCAATTGGCACGCGGCATTTCCCGTGAGCGCGAGCTTGCACTCCGTCGTGCGCTCGGCGCCGGTCGGTGGCGACTCGTCAGGCAACTTCTCACCGAAAGCTTGCTGCTGGCGTTGCTTGGCGGCGCGGCTGGATTGATTCTCGCGAATTGGCTGCTACCGATCCTGGCTGCGCTCAATCCGATTCGCGGCATTTCTTTTGCCGCCTTTTTCCACAACTTCGAGCTCGATCCACATGTGCTGGCCTTCGCACTGTTTATTACTTTACTCACCGGTATCATATTTGGTCTAATCCCTGCGCTGAAAGGCGCCGGCGCGAATGAGCTGATTCCGCGCATCAAGGAGGGCGACCAGCGCAGTGGCGGCTCCGCGTCCGGTCGGCGCTGGTTCAATGCATTGATCGTGACCGAGATTGCGATTGCGCTGACCCTGCTCGTTTGCGGTGGATTGATGGTTCGAAGTTTCCATCGGCTGCAAGACGTCAACCTTGGATTCAAACCCGACAATCTCCTGACCGTGAAAATGGTACTGCCGGATTCAAAATACTCGCAGTACCGCGCGCGAGTCGCGTTTACCGATCAAGTACTGGAACGCATTCGCAACTTGTCTGGGGTAATTGCAGCCGGGACCACAACAAATATTCCGCTTGAGCGAGAAATTGCGTTCGACGCAATCTTTAATGTCGAGGGTCGGCCACCCGCGAACCCAAATGAGGTTCCGATTACTTCGCATCGCGTTGTTAGCCCGGACTATCTCGAGACGCTTGGTGTTAGATTGCTTAAGGGACGGGTGATCGACAAAAACGATCGCGCTGAAAGTCTGCCAGTTGTTGTCGTTAGTCAGGAATTCGCGCGGCAAGCGTGGCCTGGAGAAGACCCCATTGGCAAACGAGTGCGGCGGGTTCGTGCCGGACAAACCTTTCCGTGGATGACCGTGATCGGCGTCGTCAAAGACGTAAAAGAGGATCTGTTCAATTACCGTATCAATCGCCCGGTTTGGTACGTGCCCTACGCGCAGGTCGAAAACAATTTTCCGGTCAATCTCATCATCCGCACAAGCGCCGATCCAACCTCCTTGATCGGAGCGGTGCGCGACATTATTCGCAGCGTCGATCCCGATCAGCCGATCTCGAAGATCATAACGATGAACGCGAATCTCAGCGGCGTTCTCGTGACCGAACGTTTCGGCGCGGTTCTGATGGGAACACTTGCAGTGGCGGGCTTATTGCTCGCGTCCATCGGGCTCTACGGTGTCATGGCTTACTCAGTGAGCCATCGGACAGGTGAAATCGGGTTGCGTGTGGCGCTGGGCGCACAACCGAAACATATCCTTGGGCTCATTTTGGGCCACGGCATGAAGCTGACGCTATTGGGCGTCGCCATTGGATTGATTCTGGCTTGGAGCACAACACGGCTGCTGGTTAGCTTGCTTTTTGAGCTCAGCGCGACCGACGTTGCTACGTTCAGCGTGATCTCTCTTCTTCTGGGTCTGACCGGATTACTTGCCTGTTATTTGCCGGCACGCGCTGCCATGCGGCTGAACCCGGTGGAGGCGCTGCGTTACGAATGAGGAACTACGATGCTAAATGATCTGCGATTTGCTTTTCGTTTGCTGCTAAAGAATCCGACGTTCACCGCCGTAGCCGTCGTCGCAATCGCCCTTGGCATTGGCGCCAACACGGCTGTTCTAAGTCTCGTTAATGCGCTTTTGATTCGTCCGCTGCCGTATCGCGGTCCGGCGCGCATCGTTCTAATGCTCGAGCATTTTCGCGCACAGCATCTCGACGCCATCCCCGTTTCCGCGCCGGAATTTGTCGATTATCAAACGACCTGCCGCAGTTTCGAAAAGATGGCGGTGTTTCAGCCGGCCACATTCAATTTTGCCGGCGGTGATCGTCCCGAACGGATTTTCGGCGCGGTTGGTTCAGCGGATCTTTTCAACGTCCTCGGCGTGACGCCGATTCGGGGGCGCGTCTTCGAAACGGCCGATTGCACGGCGGGACACGACGACGTCTTCATCATCAGTGAACGGCTATGGAAACGCCGATTCAATGGCGACCCGCAAATTATCGGAAGTAAGGTTGTCGCGAACGGTCGCGGCTTCACCATCGTCGGCGTGATGCCGGCGAGCTTCGAATTCCCAATTCCACTTTTTGGAATTCAAGGCGCCCAGTTCGGCGAACGAGCCGATGTCTGGCAGCCGCTGGCTTTCACCGCCGAGGAATTGAAAATTCGTTACTCGCGTGGCTACGCCATCGTCGCGCGTCTTGCTCAAGGTGTCTCCGCAAAACGATCGCAGGCCGAGCTCGATATCGTGACGGCAACGATGCGGAAAAATTATCCGGATAATTATCCGAAAGATGACAGCTTCGGAATCACTGCTTTTCCCCTTAAGGAAGTCGTGCTTGGGCCGATGAAACCGTTGCTGCTGATTTTACTGGTCGCCGTTTTTTTGGTGCTCCTGATCGCGTGCGCCAATTTGACCACGATGATGCTGGCGCGCGCGGCCTCACGAGAGCGCGAGATGGGAATTCGCGTTGCTCTCGGCGCAGGCCGCTGGCGTTTGCTTCGCCAGGTCCTGGTCGAAAGCGTTTTTCTCTCCCTTTGCGGCGGCATCGCTGGAGTTTTCCTTGGAATTTGGGGCCTCGATTTGCTCAAGCGCATCGGCACCCAAACCGTCCCGCGTCTGGGTGAAGTCAATCTTGATTGGCACGTTTTGATCGCAACTTTCGTTATCGCCGTCGGGACCGGGATTGTTTTTGGTTTGGTTCCAGGATTAGTTAGCGGCGATCCGAACCTGACCGAAACGCTAAAGGAAGGCGGCCGCGGTTTGAGCTCAGGCGCGCGACGCAATCGTTTGCGCCAGGCCCTTGTCATCGCCGAGGTCGCGCTCGCGCTCGTCTTGCTCACCAGCGCCGGCCTCCTAATCAAGAGCTTTGTTCAACTGCAAAATGTGGATGCCGGATTTAATCCGCGAAACGTTCTTACGATGGAGATTTCGCTACCGCCGCTGACCTATGCCGACAACGCAAGCCAGGCGCGTTTTTATAGCGAAGCGCAGAAACGAATCGCCTCCATTCCTGGAATCAAAAATGCCGGTTTCACCAGCATTCTGCCGATGAGCGGAACGAACAGCGATTCTTCCTTCGGTATTGAGGGGCGCACGTCCGACGACAAGAACCCGAGCCCGGACGAAGAATTCCGGCAAGTTTCGCCCGGATTTTTTGAGGCGATGGAAATTTCACTGCTCCGCGGCCGGCAATTCAGCGAATCGGACAATTCCGATGCGCCGCCGGTTACAATCATCAACGCCGCTTTGGCGAAACGTTATTGGCCGAACGAAGACGCCATTGGAAAACGAATCAATATTGGCGCGTCAGCCGCAAAGGAGAACTGGGCGACGATCATCGGCATTGTTGGAAACGTACGGCATCGCGGTTTGGATTACGATCCGTTGCCGGAGTATTACGTGCCGATCACGCAAACGCCGAACAACCAGGCTGCCTTGGTCGTGCGCAGCTCGCAAGATGCGACCAGTTTGATTTCGGCGATTCGCAGTGCGCTGCGCGAGATCGATCCGGCCCAGCCAATCGCCCACGTTCGTACCCTTGAGCAAGTAGTCGCCGACTCAGTTGCGCCGCGGCGATTGTCCATTTGGTTGCTGGGATTGTTCGCGGCGATTGCGCTCGCACTGGCCTCGATCGGGATTTACGGGGTTATGTCATTCTTGGTCGTGCAGCGAACGCACGAACTCGGTGTCCGCATGGCCCTGGGGGCTCAACGGCGCGATATCGTGCGCCTCGTCGTCGGTCACGCCGCCAAATTAATTTTGACGGGTACGCTTATAGGCCTGGCATTTGCATTTGCGACGACGCATTTGCTCGCCGCAATGCTGTATCGCGTTAGCCCACATGATCTGACCACGTTTGGTTTCGTGACTGTCGTGCTTGGCGCGATCGCCTTAATCGCCAGCTACATTCCAACCTCTCGTGTCATTCGGACCGATCCCATGCTCGCACTCGCTCACACCGCATGATCCGGCTGCACAACATCGAACGATCCTATCCGCTCGGACGCGGCCAAATGTTTTACGTCTTGCGCGACATCGATCTTGATATTGCCGCCGGCGATTTTGTTTCGGTGATGGGACCATCGGGCGCGGGCAAGTCGACTCTCCTGCACATTCTCGGCATGCACGATCACGGATGGACCGGCGAATATTTTTTCGATGAAACCGCGGTGCATCATTTGAAATCGAAAGAGCGCGCCACGTTGCGAAATGAGCAGGTCGGATTCGTTTTCCAGCAATATCATTTGCTCGATGATCTGACGGTTTACGAGAACCTCGATATTCCACTTTCGTATCGGCATTATAGTAAGAGCGAACGCGCCGCGCTCGTGGCCGACGCCCTCGATCGCTTTCAGATTGTCGGCAAAAAAGATTTGTATCCGCGGCAGCTCTCCGGCGGCCAGCAACAACTCGTCGGGGTAGCCCGTGCCATCATTGCCTCGCCCGGAGCTGTTTCGCAAGCTAAACGACGAAGGAATGACAATCGTCCAAGTCACGCATTCAGAGAAAAACGCGTCCTACGGGAAACGGATCGTGCAACTGCGCGACGGCTGGATCGTCTAAAGGAAAATGACGAAGCGCGAATCATGAAATCCGAAACAATGGCGAAACTCGAAGGGGCCAAGCGACGTTTCGTCATATTTGGCTTATGATCGTTGATTTCAGATTTGGGCTGACGGTTATCTTCTCATTGGGACTTTTGTCGCTTACCAGCTCGCTGAGCGCCGGTGAAGTCCTGGAAGATGTAGTTGAGAGAAGGTTTCCGCTTGATCCTGCGGGCACGTTTTCGTTGCGCGCCATCGATGGGACGGTTGAAATCTTCGGGAGCGATAGTCGCGAAGTAAAAATCGTCGCGACCAAAAGGGCGTTTTCACTGGAGCGTTTGAACGCCATCGTTATTCGGGTCGATGCGCGGCCAGACGCCGTTAACATTGAAACCACGCCGCCACCAACGCCGCGTCACCGCTTTTCCGATCGCTCCGGAACGGTGGAATACACTATTAACATCCCGCAAACGGCGCGGATTGCGCGCGTGGAAATGCCGAATGGCGAGCTTGTGATTGATGGAATGCGTGGCGCATCCATCGCAGCCAGTCTCGGCCGCGGTCAACTGGCGATCCACAATTGTTTTTGCGATCAAACCATTCACGTCGTCCAGGGCGGGCTCAATGTTTTCTTTGATTGGATGGACGAACGCCCATTCGCGATCAAGGCAGAGATCGACGATGGAAACGTGCTGGCGCGTCTTCCGACGGACGCAACCTTTCAATTGCATGCCGTCGCCAGGGAAGGGCACGTCTCGAGCGATTTTAGTCCAATGGAAACGCGCAAACATGGTGATGCTTCAGAGATCAATGAGGTGATCGGCGATACTCCGATAGCAAAGCTGAGCTTTCG
>QHRO01000192.1 GCA_003220155.1 Verrucomicrobiota bacterium | reverse complement strand
CGTGGGACGAATGGAAGCGGGAACATCGCGACCCGCAAACAGCGCGCTCCTGGCTGGCGGAACAGTCGACAGAGATGCGGACACAGTTTTCTGGGCGCGAGAAATTCTTTTCCTACGTGCAATGGATCGCCGACGAGCAGTGGCGTGAGGTGCGAAAATTTGCTGAGAAACGCCAGGTCGCTCTCATGGGCGACATTCCCTTCGGTATCAGTTATTACAGCGCCGATGTTTTCACTGAGCGGAACATCTTCCATCTCGATTGGTCGGGGGGCGCGCCACCGGAACCGTATTTCAAAGATGACAAGTTCACGATCAAGTGGGGACAAAACTGGGGGATCCCAGTTTATAACTGGCCGGCGATGCGCGCGCAGGATTTCGCCTGGTGGCGACAGCGAGTGCGCGGCGTCAGCCGAATCTTCCACATTTTCCGCATCGATCACGTGCTCGGATTTTATCGGATCTACGCATTCCCGTGGCGACC
The DNA here is from genome assembly GCA_003220155.1 of Verrucomicrobiota bacterium. Taxonomy (GTDB): domain Bacteria; phylum Verrucomicrobiota; class Verrucomicrobiia; order Chthoniobacterales; family UBA10450; genus AV69. The sequence goes on along the minus strand of QHRO01000192.1, from coordinate 4,992 downwards.
AAAGAGGAACGCGGAATTTCTCCCGCTGACCCACGCACAAATGCTGGAAAAAACCGGTGGGCGATCCCCTCATTTTGCACCACGCGACGATGAGACAGCGGAAAACTGTGAAGCCAATAAACGCGAAGGCGAAGAATATCTGCGCATGGTATTGGCCGAGAGCGGGGCTACACGCGTGGTCGGGGAAGACCTCGGCACGGTCCCGAGATATGTGCGACCAAGTTTGCAGTCACTTAGCATTGCCGGATTCAAGATTCCGCAGTGGGAATTTCTGGACGGGCGAATGACGCCCGGAAAGGAGTTTGAACGGTTATCGGTCGCCACTTACGCGACCCACGATCACAAACCGATTCGCGAGTTGTGGCGTGAAATGTTTGATGAAAAGTCGCCGACGCGCGAACAAGCACGGGAAGATTTGCTCAAGATCGCGCAGTTTGCCGGGACCGGTCCGCAGGAAGGCCTCGAATACGAGCGCGCTGTTTATCCGGCAATAATGAGCGCGCTGTTCAACAGCAACTCGTGGATTGCGATTGTGATGATCACCGATCTTCTCGCGCGAAAGGATCGATTCAACGTTCCCGGGACGGCTGCAACCACAAACTGGACGCGGCGTTTGCCGAAAACGATTTCGCAAATGCGTGAGAGCCACAGTGTTCGGCGAAAAATGAGATTGATTACGGAGCTGCTGGAGAAAAGCGGACGAATATAATGACGAAGCACGAGTGACGAATGACGAAGCATTGGCGAATGAACTAATGCCGGAAAGACGAGGCTTTTTTTGTCATTTGGATTTCGTCATTGTTTCGTGCTTCGACATTCGTCATTCGTCATTTCATCCTGTTGCTCAGTGCTGTGTCTTTGGATAAGAGATAAAGCATGACTTCTCCCATTAAAGTGACCGTCACCGGCGCGGCCGGTCAGATCGGTTACTCGCTTGTTTTCAGAATTGCCTCCGGGGCAATGTTTGGCCCGGAGCAACCAGTCGCATTGTCGCTCATCGAAATCCCAAACGCGCTCGGCGCGCTCGAGGGCGTGGTCATGGAATTGCACGACTGCGCATTTCCCTTGCTGAAATCGATCACGCCGACGGCGGATCTGGACGAAGGATTTCGCGAGGTGAATTGGGCGCTGCTGGTCGGGAGTGTGCCGCGCAAGGCCGGGATGGAACGAAAAGATCTGCTCGGAATTAACGGCAAGATTTTTATTGGCCAGGGTCAGGCAATTGAAAAGAACGCGTCGGCCGATGTGCGGAATCTGGTCATTGGCAATCCGTGCAACACCAATTGTTTGATTGCGATGAGTAACGCGAAACAAATTCCGCGCGATCGCTGGTTTGCCATGACCCGGCTCGACGAAAATCGAGCCAAGGCGCAGCTTGCGCATAAGGCCGGCGTTGAAGTGACAGCGGTAACGAACATGACGATCTGGGGAAATCATTCCGCCACCCAATATCCGGACTTCTATAACGCAAAAATTAATGGCCGATCCGCAAATGAAGTGATCCGTGACGAAGCGTGGCTAAAGGGAAATTTCATCACGACTGTGCAACAACGCGGCGCCGCGATCATCAAGGCGCGCGGCCTCTCGTCCGCGGCGTCGGCCGCTAACGCGGTGGTCGATACGGTCCGTTCATTGATAACCGATACGCCGAGGGAGGATTGGCACAGCGTGGCATTGTGTTCCACCGGCGAATACGGAGTTGAGAAGGGTTTGATTTGCTCGTTTCCAGTCCGGGTGAAAGATGGAAGGCCAGAAGTAGTGCAGAACGTGCCAATGAACGAATTCAGTCGCGGGAAAATTGAAGCGAGCGTAAATGAACTAAAGGAAGAAAAATCGCTCGTCACCGAATTGTTGGGCGCATGATTCTCACTTTCGGTCATCCTGAACCGCGAAGACGGTGAGGGATCTCACAAGCATAGATCGTCGTCCCATCTACCTCGCGTGACACAACCGAATAGGTGAGGTCCCTCGCTTGCGCTCGGGATGACGGAACAAGAGCAAAGGATCCGCGGCTCCGCAGTATCAGTCCTCGGCTGGGGCATTACCGGCATCATGCCGCTATCTTGCAACCGGCTGGAACCCCGTTGGCCCCACAGGCAAGATGCCTGTGTTACTCTAGTTTCCCACCGGTAAGACGCGAAAAAGCTTCGCGGTATTTTGCGCTCGTTTTCTCCACGATCTCCCGCGGCAAATGGGGCGCGGGCGGCGTTTTGTCCCAATCGAGCGTCTCCAGATAATCGCGCACAAATTGTTTGTCGAAACTCGGCGGGCTGGTGCCAACGCGATATTCATCAACCGGCCAGAAACGGGAGGAATCGGGCGTGAGACATTCGTCGATCAGCAGCAGCTCATCCTCTAATTTTCCGAATTCGAATTTGGTGTCGGCGATAATGATTCCGTGAGCGGCGGCGTATTCGCTTCCCGCCTGATAAAGTTCCAGGCTGAGATCGCGCGCCAACTCGGTCAATTCCGCGCCCACCATGCGACCTGCCCGGTCGAGATCGATATTAAGGTCGTGACCGACGTCGCTCTTGGTTGACGGAGTGAAAATCGGGCCCGGTAATTTCGATGCCAGTTGCAGACCGTCCGGCAATTTCACGCCGCAGACCGACCCGTTTTGCTGGTAGTCCTTCCAGCCAGAGCCAGCGAGGTAACCGCGCACCACACACTCGATCGTGAGTGGCTCCGTTTTTTTTACGAGCATAGAGCGGCCCGCAAGCTGATCTCGAAATCCACGCAACGATTGCGGGAACTCATCGAAATTCGCAGTGATGAAATGGTTCTTGGCGAAGTCGAGTTTCTGAAACCAGAAAGCAGAGATTTGATTCAGGACCGCTCCCTTATACGGAATGGGATCGGGCAGAATGACATCGAAAGCGGAGAGACGATCGCTGACGACGAAGAGTAAGGTATCGCCGAGATCGAACACTTCGCGCACTTTTCCGCTGCGCAGTTTTTTGATTCCAGGAAGGTTGATTGAGGATTGCGGCGTCGTTTGCATGGATCGAATTGTAAGAGGTGATTAGTGAGACGTGAGAAGTGGATGATAATACTTCTCACCTTTCACCTCCCACTTCTCACGTCAAACCATGGCTGGAATAGTCATTCGACCGCGGGCGCGAATTTTGCACGGACACGATTGGGTTTTCTCGAGCGAGCTGCTGAAGGTCTTCGGTAATCCCGCCGATGGCGACGTTATTTCGATCAAGGATGGGCGAGATCGAATGCTGGGGAGCGCGATCTGGAATTCGAAGTCGCAGATTGTGGCGCGCCGTTTTTCTCACCGCCGCCAAGAGCTCGATCTCGATTTTTTCAAGCGGCGAATTGCGCAGGCGGCGGAATATCGGGAGCGGCGAAAAGTAAATCCCCAACTGCATCGCGTTGTCTGGAGCGAGAGCGACGGCCTGCCGGGCGTAATTCTCGATCGATACGGCGAGCAATTTGTCCTGCAACTAACGACTCTTGGGATGGATCAACGTAAAGAAATGTTAGTCGATGCCATCCGCGAAGTTCTGGGAGGCAGAAATATTATCGAACGGAGCGATGCGGCCGTGCGACGCGCGGAGGGTTTACCGCAAACAAGCGGCGTTTTAGGCGGGGAGGCAGCGGAAGCCGAATTCGAAATCTGCGGAGTGAAATTTTTCATCGATCTTTTGAGCGCGCAGAAAACCGGATTTTATCTCGATCAAATTTCACATTATCCGGTGGTCACCGAGTTCGCCGCGGGCCGACGCGTCCTTGATTGTTTCTCCAATGAGGGAGCGTTCGCGCTCATCTGCGCGCAGGCGGGAGCAAGCGAAGTCATCGGGGTGGAATTGCAAACGAACGCAATCGCGGCAGCGCGGGAAAATGCAAAACGCAATCAGCTGGCAGTGCGATGGGTGGAGCAGGATGTCTTTGTCTATTTGCGAGCAGCCGAAAAAGCGGAAGCGCAATTTGATTTGATCGTCCTCGATCCGCCCTCATTCACGAAAACCAAGAGCAGCGTGCGCGATGCCGTTCGCGGTTACCGCGAGCTGCATATGCGCGCCTTCAAGATGCTTTCGCGCGACGGAATTCTGGCAACGTTTTCTTGTTCGCACCACATCACTGACGCAATTTTGTCCGAAACAATTTCGGCGGCACTGGTGGATGCGCGTCGATCGGCACGACAGCTGCGGCGGTTCGAGCAAGCGCTCGATCACCCCGTTTTACCGACGATGCCGGAAACGGAATATTTCAAGGGCGTGTTGTTGGAAATGAAGCCGTCGATTTGAAGGGAAAATTTGTACGTCTTTAGAGATGCTTGCTATCAGTGAAGTTCGTCTCCTCTCCTCCTCGAACGAGGATAGGATTAAGGTGAGGAGTCGAAGGTCTGCATCCCATCGGTTCGAGAGAGACAATATAGGCAAAGGAAAAATCCCTCACCTTCATCCTCTCCCTTTGGCAAAGGGAGAGGCAAAACGATCGCGCGGCCGACGCTAACAGATACGAAAATTTCGAGCCGCGGGAAGAAAAATTGCGCCGGTGACGATGAAAAGTCTGGAAATTCCAACTTGACTCTTTAATGTCCGATTTAATTGGAGCGGGCAAAACGCGCTGCTCCGCCAAATCATGCCAGAACGGACTCGTGCGATGGAACAGATGCTTGAACTAAGCGACGAAGATGCAGTCACACCGGAGCTGCTCGATTCGCAGGTGCAAAAAGCGCAGGAGCAATTGCTGCAATTGCGCCGGCAACAAGAGCAGATCGAAAAACAAAAACGCGAGTTGGAGGAACTAAGCCGGCGGCAAGAGGAGCTGGAGCGTGGCCGGGCGGAGATGACGGATAAGTTGACGCGTTCGCTGGTGGTGCTGGAGCGGGAAGCGTACGAGACGCAGAACAAACTCGAGCAACTGCGGGCCACGCGCGAGAGCTTTGGGCAGCATCTCGAGATCCTGGAAGGGATTGATCCGAAAGGTTGGAATCCGTCGGATTTGCACCGGGAATTGAGCCGTGCCCTCAGTACGGTG
>QHRO01000091.1 GCA_003220155.1 Verrucomicrobiota bacterium | reverse complement strand
GACAAATGTCGAAAAAGGAAAGCGCTTGCTAAAGGAAAGCGGTGTCGCCTTGATCACCGCGGATGATCTGGCGGACGCAGCGGAAAAGGCCGTGGCGGCCGCAAAGTCAGACGCGGCCACGGCAAATCCCAAATCCCAAGCTCCAAATCCCAAATAGAATCCCAAATACTAGTTATCAAATGTATCACCGCGGATGGCGCCAGCGTTTGTTGGATGGAATTGCAACGGCGTTCAAAATGCATTCGTCATCCCGAGCCGCGGAGACGGCGAGGGATCCGGCAAAAAGAAGTTGGTCGCACAAATTTCGCTTGCGTTACGCCATCAGTTTAGGTGAGGTCCCTCGCTTGCGCTCGGGATGACAGCCGCGCTGATTATGCGAGCGCGAATTGCTTATTGGGCACTCTGACATTGAAGCTTCGAGAATGAGAATTAAGGGCCTAGCCTTCGTCGGCATACCTGTCACGGACATGCCACGCGCGCGTTCGTTTTATGAAGGCGTGCTCGGCTTGAAAGTTTCAGAGGAAATGATGAGCGGAAAATGGGTTGAATATTCGCTTGGCAATAACACGCTCGCCATCGCCAATGTTGATCCGCAGTGGCTGCCTTCCGATCAAGGGACCGGCGCGGCATTGGAGGTCGAAAATTTCGACGAAGCGGTAAAGTCGCTAAAAGATCGACACGTCCCTTTTGTGGTGGAGGCGTATGAAAGTCCCTGTTGTTGGATGGCGATTATCAATGATCCTGACGGGAACAACATCGTCATCCACAAATTGAAACCAGAAAATGAGAAAGAACCGTGCTTATGATTAGAGAAGTCGCATTCGTTGCCATTGCCGTGTCGGACGCCGAGCGCGCCCGAAAGTTTTACCAGGAAACGCTGGAGCTAAAGCCAGCACGAACGCAAATGGAAGGAGCGTGGGTCGAGTACGATTTTGGCCCAACCACCATTGGGGTTGGTTGTCATCCGGCCTGGCAACCATCGCGTGATGGAACGACGGTCGCCTTTGAAGTGGATGACATCGACGCCACGATTGAGAAACTAAAATCGCGCGGGGTGACCTTTGATATCCCCAAAACCGAGACCCCTGTTTGTTGGATGGCGCAATTCCGTGACTCCGACGGGAACAAGCTTGTTGTGCACAAACGCAAAGCGAATGCGTAGCGCTCGCAAAGACGAAGCTCGAATGACGAAGGAAACCTAAATGCTCAAATGACGAAGGACGCCCAGTGTTTCTTTTAATCATTTCGGGTTTCGTCATTCCTTCGTCATTCAACGCCAGTCCGGCTTGGACCATTCGTCATTCTCATCATGTCTGTTCTAGTTGATAAAAATACCCGTCTCGTCGTTCAGGGAATTACCGGAAGCGCCGGCGGCTTTCACACGCGCCAATGCATGGAGTACGGGACGAATGTAGTTGCTGGGGTGACGCCAGGAAAAGGCGGGCAAAAATTCGACGATAAAGTTCCGGTATTTGACACGGTGGCGGAAGCACGAGCGCAAACCGGGTGCAACGTTTCCATGATTTTTGTGCCTGCCGCAGGCGCGGCCGATTCCATTCTGGAAGCGGTCGATGCCGACGTCGAGTTGGTTGTCTGCATTACCGAAGGGATTCCGGTGATGGACATGATGCGGGTCAAAGCGCAAATGGCCGGAACAAAATCGCGCCTGATCGGTCCAAACTGTCCGGGGATCATCACGCCCGGCGCTGCCAAGATCGGCATCATGCCGGGTTACATTCATAAAGAGGGCGAGGTTGGCGTTATTTCCCGCTCCGGCACCTTGACCTATGAAGCAGTCTGGCAGCTAACGAGTCGTGGATACGGCCAATCAACCTGCATCGGAATCGGGGGCGACCCGATCAATGGCATGTCGCATCTCGATGCGGTCAAGATTTTTAACGATGATCCCGGAACCGAGGCGATGATTTTGATCGGCGAAATCGGCGGCTCCGCCGAAGAAGAAGCGGCCTTGTGGATTGAGGACAATTGCCGGAAGCCGGTCGCCGCTTTCATCGCCGGGGTGACCGCGCCGGCCGGACGCCGGATGGGCCACGCCGGCGCCATCGTCTCCGGTGGCAAAGGGACGGCGGCCGGAAAAATCGAGGCGCTCAAGGCCGCCCGCATTGCCGTCGCCGAAACACCAGCAACGATGGCGGACACGCTGATTGCGCGAATGAAGCGCTGAGCTATTTTCGCTGAAATGACTGTGACCGAATTGCGCAAGACCGAATCCACGCCGACGCCGAAGGGGACGAACGTTGCCCGTGGGCTGGAAGGCATTATCGCGAATACGACGCGATTAAGCGACGTCATTGGCGATAAGGGCCAGCTCATCTATGCCGGTTACGATATCAACGATCTTGCCGGCAAAGTCAGCTACAAGGAAGTGGTGTATCTGTTGTGGAAAGGGAAACTGCCAAATCGGCGGGAGCTCGATGAATTCACGCACGCGCTGCGAGCCGAGCGACAACTGCCAGACGCAGTGATCAATTTCATCACCTCGGCGCCAAAAAATGCCGACCCGATGGATGTGATGCGGACCGCCATTTCCATGCTGGGCGTTTACGACCCCGACATGGAGAAGGAAGCGACGCGGGAAGTAAATGAACGACGCGCGCGAAGTATCACCGCGAAAATCGGAGTCATTGCCGCTTATTTCCATCGCGCCCGCCAGGGTAAGTCACTGCCGCCGGTTCGGGACGACCTGACTGAAGCCGAGCATTTCCTCTATTTAATATGTGGGGAACCGCAGGCGCAGGAAGCGAGTGACGCGCTCGATGTCGCGTTTGTCTTGCACGCCGATCACGGCATGAACGCATCCACTTTTAGCGCGCGCGTGACGATTTCGACGCTGAGCGATTTTTACTCCGCCATTACCTCAGCCATCGGCACGCTCAAGGGGCCGTTGCATGGCGGCGCCAATGAGGGGGTTATTCAGATGCTTCAGGAAATTGGCGAGGAGAAGAACGTCGATGCCTATATCGAAAAGCAGTTGGCGCAAAAAAAGAAAATCATGGGCATCGGTCATCGCGTATACAAAACGCTCGACCCGCGGGCACCGCATTTGCGCGCGATGGCGGCCAAGCTGAGCGAAAAAATCGGGGAGCCGAAATGGATCCGCATGTCGGAGCGCATCGCCCAGTTGATGAAGGAAAAGAAGAACCTGAACGCGAATGTCGACTTTTATTCTGCCACCGTCTATTACTCGTTAGGTATTCCAACCGATCTCTTCACACCGATTTTTGCCATTGCCCGTTGCTCCGGCTGGTGTGCACACGTGCTTGAACAATTGGAAGACAATCGCCTTTACCGCCCGCTAAGTCAGTATGTCGGCGAGCCCGTCGGCAAGAAAGTCATTCCGATCGATCAACGGCCGTAAACAGCTAAAGCAACCCAACGGCCTTTTACCCTGGCGCGCGGGTGCCGGACAGTTAACATTTGGGTGGTCCATATGCGACACGGGAATATTAACCTCGGGAGTGATGTCGCCAGGGGCTTTGGTTTTGATCGGGGCGGAACAGCTTCTAAGCGAAGCGCAAGTGATCATCAGCTATCTTGGCTCCTCGCACGGTAACCGCGCTGCCTTCCAATCCATTGCCATGCGAATGCGCGAGCGGCCGCTGGGATGATCGAAAAAGATGAATTCCTCCAGCGGTGTTGGCTCCATCTTGCGATACTTCCCGAGTTTGAGCGCGACCATGGCTGACGCGTCCGGCTCGCGTGCGGCATTCAATCCGAAGATATCCGCTTCACCTTCAATAGTGCGGCTCATGGTGTTCGCGATCGGCGTCAGCAAGAAGCCGTAAGTGGCGAAAATCAACATCAGCAATGGGAATCCGGCCGGATCCGCGATGCCGGTCATACCCCAGCTCGGGCCACGTCTTCTAATTACGCGATTGAATGTTGCTGCCGCCAAAGCGAAGCCAACGAAGATAAAAATGGCGAGTGAAATTGTAATCTTAGCGCCGTGATTGAGAACGTAATGGCCCATCTCGTGCGCCATCACCTCGCGAATTTCTGGCAAGGTACATTGATTGAGAAGATTATCGTTAAGAGCGATCCGCGTCGTTCCCGCTAATCCCGATACGTTGGCGCTTACCCGTTTTGTTTGTCGGGATTGATCGACGACAAAGACCTGCTGCACTGGAATTTCATTCGCCCGCGCCAAGGCCAGAATCGGATCGCGAATTTGGGGGTCAGATAGCGGAGTATACTTGTTGAAAATCGGTTCGATGAAAACCGGAGCCGCGATCGTAAGGGCCGTCGTCAGGACTATTCCAACGATGGTTCCCCAAATCCACCAGGTGCGTTCGGCTATTCGAAAGATTGAATAAAGAACGGCGAAAACGATTGGCAGAATGATGAGCGCAACGGTGAGCGCTTTGAGTGACTCGCCGAACCAGGCGCCGAAGGTTTGGTTCGACATTCCATATTGATGTTCGCGCACGAAACCTTCGTAGCAGTTCAATGGCAAATTCAACGCCCAAATGATAATTGCGAAACCGATTGCGTAGATGCTGGCCTGGACCGGTCTGAAGCTCGTTAGCGTTGCCGCCAGATCACGGATGCGCGCGGAAAGTCTTGTCGTTAAGAGCAAGAGTGCAATTGCGACGGTGACGAGAAAATTCCACAGAATGAGCCAGTAACTACCTTCGAAATATGCGTCCGACCGCGCTTTCTCGTTTGCCGGCATGGTGTCGAGCCAGGCGCGAGTCGCTGCCTCGGGGTCAGTGATCCCGGCTGGGGTCCCAACCGGCGTCGGCGAAGCAGTTGTGTTGGCGGTTGCAGCCGAAGTTTGTTGCGCTGGCAAGGGGATGGAGGAGACAACCAGGACAACGCTGAAAAAAGCGAGACGAAGAATCATTCGCGAATTGTTAAAGGATTACCGGCGCGACTGGAAGCCTGTTCCGCATCGAGTCGTTGCCCTCGCTAGCGGCAGGAATCGGAAGCGGTCCTGCAATTGCGGGACCGTACTCCAAAACTGGCGCAGAGTTGAACGGGCACCGGAATTCGCGAGGCGTCTTGGAATGCGCCGGTCCTCCGGCGCTTTGAACTAGCCGCGGCGTCCGGCAGCAATTCATCAAACCGCGGGGCCGTTTGCACCTGGCAACGAGAGCGAGCAATCGCCTTTAAGCTTAGAAGAGTTCGCAACGCTTTTTTATCGACGATTGCTGTCATTTCGCTTTTCTTAGATTCGTGAAGCTAGCCGTGGCGTTAATCTGCCTTCTTGCTCTCAGCGCCGTCGCGCAAAATGTGGATCCGGCCCTTTGCGGACCATTTCCCAAGAATTACAAAGAAATTGTTTGGAATTGGATGCAGGGAGTGCTGCTCGATGCCGACAGCGCTAAGATCGAATGGCAGGGTGACCCCAAGCCGGCCGACTTGGGAAAGAACGGTCAGCATATTTACGGGTGGCTGGTCGAGTTTCGAGTAAACTCGCGCAATCGGTTCGGCCAATACACCGGCAAACAATCCCACGGCACACTAATTCGTGATGATCATGTGATTAAAGGAATAGGATTTGGTTACGGAGAGTGATTTGCGATGTGGAAGGGCGGGCTTCGCGGCGCTCGCCCTTGTGTTCGACGAAATATTCTTCAACGGGCAAGATGCCCGTTGGCCCCACAGCCAAGATGGCTGTGCTACAAGCGCGGGCTCGCCCGCCGCGGCGGGTAAACTCAAGCTCGCCCCCTCCACGTAGAGAAAGCTTTCCAACGGACAAAAGTGATCTCATAATGGCTTCTCACATTTAGCTTCGGCGCTCTGTCGCCATGATGTTGTAAGCCGGAACGCCCCGACAGAGCGGTGCGACTACAAGCAATTATCCCGAAAAATGATTAATTCTTCACCACCCAAACAAAATAGGAGCACGAACCGCTTGCCACAATCGGGCCAGCGTGGGCAAGCACTGGTTTTCATTATTATCGTTATCGCCGTCATCGGAGGCGGCCTGTTCTTTCTTATCAGCATGCGAAAGGATGCCAAAGCGGAGGGTGAACGTTTCGTAAGACAGCTAATCGAACGTTGTGCCTTTCAGCATGACGTGAAGTTTCTCCATTCCAACGTCGCGAGCGACCGCCGTCTGGCGGTGCCCCCCGCCATGGATGATCAGTTTATTTACTACCTTACGCAGCTAGGAGTGCCCGATCGCAATTACACTCTCACCGGTCAATTGGAGTTTGATCATTACTTCGGTTCACCGCACGGCAGCTACCAGGCCATCCTTACGTACCCCAATCAGCACGCCACAGTGTCAGTTACTATCGCACGCCCGAGCGGTATCTGGCTGGTGACCGATTTCGGCGTTACCTACGAACGGCCGCCGCAATAAGCTTATCCAATTGATCGACGCATAACTGCGACCACGTCTCAAGAGTGTCGCGACGCTTGAGCAGCTCGCCGCGGGAGAGAAACTCGAGATTCGTGATCATTGCTTCGCGTTTCTCGACTTTGGGTTCGTCGAGATTGAAAACGTGCACCACCCCGAGATGGACGCGGCCGACCTCAGTGCTGTCATCATTCAAAAGGGCAACGATCCGATCGTCGAAAGTTGTCTCGATTCGAATCTCTTCATTTACTTCGCGTTCAACCCCGGCACGATAAGCTTCTTCGTCCCAGGCAAACAACGATTCGTCGCTATCGTTCATGTGCCCGCCGATGCCGATCGATCCTTTGGCGACTAAACGTTGTTCGCCCGCCTTTTTCCCGCGGACGTAATACAGCACGCGATCGCCACAGGCGATGATGGCGTAGGGTATGATTTGTTTGTAGGTCGGATCATGCTCGGCCGCGGCGCGCGGGAGAAAGAAATTGTTCCCGCGACATAAAAGCGCACCGAGATAGCGCTCCGGCTCAAAGTTCAATCCCTGGAAGGCGCCCAACCGGTCGAAAAGGCTGCGCTTAACCACGAGGATATTTTCGATCGGTAAATTCATGATAGCCGTCACGTCTTTTAAAATGAAAATGTAAATCCGGCTTGTGGTCCAAAGAGATTCAGACTCGGGTTTGGATCGGTTAGGCCGGCGTTGGAGAAGTGTTGATAAAGTAAACCGACCTGACCGCTAAAGCGGTCGCTAAATTGATAGGAAACGCCCGCGGCGCTCAGAATGTTGAAGGTGAAATCCTGCCCCTGCGCTCCGAATTGCTCGGGATGGCTGTCGATCCCCCCAAGGCCGACGCCGCCCGAAAAATATGGGACGAATCGGCTACCGGGGCGGACAAAGTTGTAGCGCAATCCCAGATTCATCCCGAAGTAATGGTTCTCGATTCCGCGAATGATCGGCTCGGCCAAAAAGCTGAAGTAAACCTGATTGTAACCGCGAAAGAGTCCTTCGCGGTGGAGGTAGTTTCCCCAGCGCACCCGCGTGGTCAGAAAATCGGCGCTGATCTCGTAATTCTGCGGCGGATTAAAAGCGCCAAAGAGGTATGCGCTTTCGATGGCGAAATCAAAACGAGGTGGTTCGTCGGAAATCCCGATGCTGGAATTTGCACTGCGATCAGTCCCGCCGAATGCGAACGGCGCACTCGCGAAAGCCGATGCGATGATTAACATTGTCAGCCGCGAGTTCATTTAGCCGGTCACGATAAAAAGGACGATATCGTTTGCAATCAGTGCGTTGTAGACGCGGCCGGCGACCCGCGGTACAGCCAATCGCACAAATCCTTTGGCAGCGGACTCGCCCAGTTGCGCCGCTCGTCGATGCGCAAGCGCGATGCGTGTAAGGCGTGGCGCTCGAGCAATAATTTGTGCGCTAATTCATCGGTCCAACCAGTCTCGATAAATCGCAGATAAAGATTCTCGTCCGGCCCATAGATTTTATCACCGACAATTGGATGTCCGAGCGAAGCGAGATGCACGCGAATCTGATGGGTGCGTCCGCTCAAAGGCTGCGCTTTTAATAACGAAAATGATTCACCATTTGGCGTTAGTTTTTGAAAACGTTTTACCACGCAAAAATCCGTCACCGCTTCGGCGCCACGCGGATCAACCGTTTGCTTCAAATAAATCTTGGACATCGCGATCTCTCCCTGACGGATGATTGGCGCATCAACGATTTTGGTTTCCCATTCCGGCCAGCCCCACACAATCGCCTGATACTCCTTATTGACGCGACGCGATTGCATCAGTAGCCCGAATTCACGCGCTGCTGCTGTTGTTTTCGCAACAAGCACGATGCCGCTCGTTTCGCGATCCAGCCGATTGACGATAGAAACCTGTCCGCCGCTGGCAATTTCAAATGCAAGTAATTGACGCAATTCCGCCCAAAGCGTCGTCGCGTCATTCGGCTTGGTGGGATGGACCAGGAGCAGCGGCGGTTTATCGACAATTATATAGTCGTCGGTCTCGTCGATTATTTTGAAATCACGTCGTTCCCGAGCGTGAATGTCTGTTAAGGTAATTCCGCTCATGAAACCGCAGCGGAGTATATTGGCAAAAAGTCAGAGGCGCGAACGGTAGCACGGCCATCTTGGCGGTGGGGTCAACGGACATCTTGCCCGTTTGATCGGCGCGTTGGCGAGCACCACGCTGACAAGCTGCAAGCTTGCCGGCCGAGTCAGGCTGGAAGCCTAACTTCCGAACATTTCGTGTCTTGACCTGCTCGGTGAACGTACGTTACGTAAAACGGCTTAGTCATCCCGCCCGCCGTGGAACTCAAAGATATAAAAGCCATCATCGATTTGATGCGGAGGAACGATCTTTCCGTGTTCGAAATGGAGAAGGACGGGTTCCGGTTGAAATTGCAAAAGGGAATCAGCGAGCAACCAGTTTCGATGATGCCAGCGCAGACCGCGCCAATGGTGCAAAACAGTCCACCGAATGCGAGCGTTGCGCACCCCGTTTCGGCCGAGACGTCGCACTTGCGCGATATCGTTTCCCCGATGGTCGGAACATTTTATCGCGCGGCTTCACCCGACGCGTCCCCGTTCGTCGATGTCGGCAAGGAGGTAACCGAAGAAACGGTGGTGTGTATTATCGAAGCGATGAAAGTGATGAATGAAATCAAGGCGGAAACAAAAGGCGTAATCGCGGAGATCGTTGCTGAAAATGCAAAGCCGGTGCAATTCGGCCAGGTGCTGTATCGCGTGCGGTAATGCAGCGCGTTTATTGTAGGGTAGGCCTGTCGCCTGCCTTGGAGTTGGGATAGGCGAGCGGCGCGCTTGCCTTATAACATGTTTGAGAAAGTTTTAATCGCGAACCGCGGCGAGATTGCATTGCGCGTCATTCGTGCGTGCAGAGAACTTGGCATTCGCACCCTCGCGATCTACTCGGAAGCGGATGTCGATTCACTCCACGTCCAACTGGCGGATGAATCGATTTGCATTGGCGCGCCACCGAGCTCGGAAAGTTATTTGAAAATCGATCGCATCATGAGCGCCGCCGAAGTGGGCGATGTCGACGCGATTCATCCCGGTTACGGATTTCTGGCGGAGAACGCGCACTTCGCCGAAGTATGCGAGAGCTGTAACATTCATTTTATCGGGCCGCCGGCGAGCGCGATGCGGGCAATGGGCGACAAAAATTTGGCGCGCCAATTTGCGCGCAAAGCCGGTGTGCCGGTCACGCCCGGAAGCGATGGCGTGGTTACGGAAGAAGCCGAGGCGCTTAGGGTCGCGAAGAAGGTCGGCTACCCGATAATGATCAAAGCGGTCGCGGGCGGGGGCGGGCGCGGCATGCGCGCGGCCCATAACGACGCTTCATTTCTTCCCGCGTTTCATGCCGCGCGGATGGAAGCGGAAAAGGCTTTCGGGAACAGCGATGTTTACATCGAGAAACTCATCGTTAATCCGCATCACATCGAATTTCAGATCGTGGCGGACAAGCACGGCCACGTCGTGCATCTGGGTGAACGCGATTGCTCCATCCAACGACGAAACCAAAAAGTAATTGAGGAATGCCCTTCACCGCTCATGACCGAGGGATTGCGCAAAAAAATGGGACACGCCTGCGTGAAATTGGCGCAAGCGGTCGGCTATCAAAATGCCGGCACGATGGAGTTTTTGGTCGATAAATCCGGCCACTTCTACTTCATGGAAATGAACACGCGCATTCAAGTCGAGCACACCATCACGGAGGAGGTCTATGGCTGCGACCTGGTGAAAGAACAGATTCGCATCGCCGCTGGCGAACGTCTCTCCCCGCACGTCGCTCGGGCTTCGCCGCGATTACACGCCATCCAATGCCGGATCAACGCCGAGGATCCGGCGACAAATTTTCAATCCTCACCAGGTAGAATTGCATTTTATTACGCGCCGGGCGGCCGCGGCATCCGAGTTGATTCTCACGCTTACACCGGTTACGTCGTGCCGCCGTACTACGATTCGTTAATTGCAAAATTAATCGCGGTGGGAGCATCCCGTAATTCGACAATCGACCGGATGCGGCGCGCTCTGGATGAGTATTACATCACCGGAATCAAAACCACGGTGGGATTTCACGGCGCAATCATGCGCAGCATGGAATTTCGCGAGGGGAAATACGATACCGGCTTCGTCGAGCGGCTGATGAATTCGGACAAGTTCGCAATTATCGATCTCGGCTATGTCAATGCTGAAAATGCACCGGCCATTTTGGAGGAACTCATCGCCGGCGAGATCGACATCGTGCAGTTGCGCGGCAAGAATCGTAGTCTCGATGAATTGAGCGCGCTCGCGGAAAAACTGCTAACCATGTCGGCGAACATCCCGCTTATCGCCAATGATCACGCTGAGATCGCGCAACGCGTGCAAGTGCAAGGTGTGCACGTCGGTCAGGATGACGCTTCGATCGAAAAAGTGCGCGCGCAGATCGGACGGTCCATCGTCGTCGGCAAATCAACTCACAGCATCGAACAAGCCGTCGCCGCCGAGCGCGAAGGGGCAGATTACATCGGCTTCGGCCCAATCTTCTCCACTCCTACCAAACCCGATTACTCGCCCATCGGTCTCGCGCAAATTCGCGAAGTCTACGAGCGCGTTTCCATTCCCATTTTTTGCATCGGCGGGATCAAATCCGAAAATCTCACGCAAGTAATCGCTGCCGGCGCCAAACGCGTCGTCATTGTTTCCGGCTTGCTGCAAGCGAACGACATTGCCGGATATGCGAGAGCTTGTAAAGAATTACTTCGCCGAGAGCATGACCAAGTGACTACGAACCACTGATCTCTGAAGTCTGAGCCTCTCACCTTCACTTCTGACCGCAATTACAATCGCGAGCATGAGCATCTGCATCAGCATGAGTGCTTCATTCGTGCTTTGTCATTGCTTCGGCATTCAACGCCAGTCCGGCTCGAACCGTTGGTGCTTCGCTGCGTATAGGGCCACGTTAAACGGGTTGGAAGGTTCGATGTTTACGCGGCTTCGTCATTTGCCCTCCTCTGGCCTCTGATCTCGATGTCCCTTCTCGTCGTCGGTTCCATTGCGCTCGACACGGTCAAAACTCCGGTCGAAGAGCACGCCGATTTGCTCGGCGGTTCGGCTTCCTACGCCGCTCTCAGCGCGAGTCTCTTTACCCCGGTGAATTTGGTTGGCGTAGTCGGCGATGATTTTCCCGAAAGCGAATTCGAGTTTTGGAAATCACATCGGATCGACACCACCGGCGTCCAGCGCGTCAATGGGAAAACGTTCCGCTGGTCGGGTGAGTACGCCTGGGACCTCAACACGCGCGAGACGCGTTCGGTTGCGATGAATGTTTTCGAAACTTTTTTCCCGGAGCTGCCGGCAAATTATCGGGCTACACCCTTCGTCTTATTGGCCAACATTGCGCCGACATTGCAATCGCACGTGCTCGATCAAATGGAACGACCGCGTTTTGTTGTAGCCGACACGATGGATCTTTGGATTGAAACCACACGCTCCGATCTCGACGCCTTGCTGCGGCGGGTTGATCTGTTGATTTTGAACGACAGCGAAGCGCGCGAGATGACGAAGGAGACGAGCCTTATTCGGGCCGGACGAAAAATTCGCGAATATGGACCTCGCTACGTGGCGATCAAGAAAGGCGAGCATGGTGCGCTGCTTTTTGGCGAAGGCCAATTTTTTAGCGCCGGCGCTTATCCGCTGGAAGATATTCACGATCCGACCGGGGCAGGGGACACTTTTGCTGGGGGTTTCGCCGGTTACCTGGCGGCGCACGTACGGGAAAACGTGACCTTCGATGTAATGCGGAAAGCGGTGATCTACGGAAGCGTGCTGGCGAGTTTTTGCGTGGAAGCATTCAGCCTCGAACGTCTGCGCAAATTGACCCAGGACCAAATTGCGGATCGATATCAGATGTTCAAAATGATGAGCCAGTTCGAGGTCATAACCTAACCGCGAACATTTGCCCCCTGCGTAGCTCCCTTTGAGGAAAAGTTTCTTGATGAAATGGATAATCGTTTTTTGGCTCGGTTTAGCGAGCACATTCGCCGGCAACGATTCACCCGTCGGAACATGGAGAACGTTTGATGATAAAACGGGACGGCCGAAGTCAATTGTACGAATCACCGAGCAAGATGGCGAGCTCCGCGGAAAAGTCCTGCAGGTGCTCGAATCCCCGGAGGGACCGCATCCGCTTTGCCGACCGTGCGAAGGAGAACGGAAAGATCAACCAGTCGAAGGCATGACGATTTTGTGGGGAGCGAAAAAGGATGGAGCTTCGTGGGGGGACGGGCAAATTCTCGATCCGGAGAACGGTATGATTTATCGCGTCACTCTTACCCCTCTGGAGAGCGGGCAAAAACTGCAGGTGCACGGTTACATTGGCATACCAGTGGTCGGGCGCAGCCAGACCTGGCAACGGGAGGAGTAGAACTTGAAATCTTGAGTCAATTTGAAGCACTGCGATGAAACATACGACTCGCTGGCTTCTTATTTTGATTTTATCAGGCCTGGCGACTACGCCTTGCCTGGCGTCCGCGCCGTGGGTCACCCTGCAAGGCGGTCATTACCTGATAAAACGGCCAAACGATGGGGATAGCTTCCACGTTAGTGTTGAAGGGCACGAATACATCTTCCGGCTTTATTTTGTGGATGCTCCCGAAACCAGCGCCGAATTTGGCGATCGAGTAGAGGAACAGGCAACATACTTCGGAGTCACGGTTGATCAGGTGCTGCAAGTTGGGGAGTTGGCAAAGGAGTTTACCCGCGAAAAACTGGCCGATTCATTTTTCGTGCGGACGTGTTGGGAAGACGCGGGTGGTCGAAGCCGGATGCAGCGCTTTTACGCATTCGTGCAAACGCGCACCGGGGATCTCGGCGAGCAGTTAGTGGAAAATGGACTCGCCCGGGCCCATCTTGCCACCGCCAAACCCGAAGGTTTAACATCAGCCGCCGCCGAATGGAAAAATCTGATCAAATTGGAACACAAGGCGAAGCGGGAAAAAGTCGGCGGTTGGGGGGCTAACGAGGAACGGATGACAGTTCGAGCGCAACAACCGGAAAGTGAAAGAGGAATTGATCCATTCGACAAATTTTTTCACCCGGCTGGTGAGATGCCGGTGCAAGCCGCGGCGAAACCCGCGGCCACGCCTGGGGCTACGCCATTGCCTTCCGAGGAAACCACCCCTTCTGGTTTCCCGGCTCAAACCAAACTCGACGTCAACACCGCATCGCTAACTGAACTTGAGAACGTTCCCGGAATTGGCCCGTCCATCGCAGAACGCATTATCGGGGCGCGCCCATTCAAAAGCGCCGATGACCTGCAACGAGTCAAGGGAATCGGCGCCGGCAAACGATACGAAAAGATTCGCCCATTCTTTAACTAATTAAGGCACGCTGAAAAGACTAACCGCGGATTTCGCGGATGTGCATGGATGAAATTCCGGAGGCTGATATCTGAGGCTGACAACTGAGAACCGTTAACGCGCGGAGATGCTGCGTCCGATAACACGAAGCGATGTTTCGACCTACCACGTCACAGAGGCGGCACGATCACTTCATTACTAAACCAGCTATTTGCCGTCATGCTGTAAGCGGTCACGGCGACATAATATTTAGTTTCCGACAGAGTGAGGGACGTGGTCAGCACATTTTTCACGTCGCGCACATTCTGGTAATTATGGCTGCCGGTGCCCCAAAAAATCTTATATCCTACGACTTCAGCTGACGGTGAAGCCTTCCATGCGAACTTGATGGTTCGCGTAGCGGCGTGAAGCGCCTGGGTTGAAACTAAACTCACGAGGACGATCAACAGATGGAGATAGAAGCGGGATGACATCAGAGCGGGAGTAGAATGTTTGTAGGGTTGACATGTTAGTCCCGGGGGCCAAGCCGCTGACCGTAACGACAACATCCGTATGCACAACAAGAATTTTGATAAACTTTCAGCTTTTTGGCACGCCTAATACAAATTGTTTATGGTAATTTGAGTGGACGCGCAGACCTTGACCGGCTATATCCAACTGACATGCGCGCTTACGCGGCACGAATTAAATCTAATCTTATGAATATTATAAGAGCCCTGCCAGTCCTCGTCCTATATTTTCTTGCAGCGTCTTTCAGCCGCACGCGGCCCTTACTCCAATCGGACCGCTCGATTTCGCCGGCGCAACTGTGCTCGATTTCTCAGCCCTTGCCGACAACACAGAGGCGAACGGCCTCATTGTTGACGGCGTCCTGTTTCAAGCGACAAAGAACGGTTCGTCCACCAACGGAGTCGTCATAGTGGACGGCGGACCCGGGAGAACCGGAAACATTACGCAACCGAACTTGGTCTCGCTGTCAGATCTAAATGCTATTGCCCTGATTGTTTCGCTGCCGAATCTCGCAATCCAGTTCGGCTATGGATACGCCCTTAATGCCGCGGTTTCTATCCCAGTCGCTACTACCATCGAACTTTTTGCCGGCTCGGCATCAGTCGGTAGCATTTCCTTTACGGGGATTCCCGATCCGATCTTCACCGGGGGTTATGCGGGCGTTGCTAGTGATACGCCATTCGATCGTGCGGTCCTAACGTTCTCCGACGTGGGTGATGCTTTGCGGTCGATAATGTGGCCTTTGCTGCGAACAGAGATTCGGAGGAAAGACAGACGTTGATTCTCTTGTCGGCTGGCGTTTCTGTTAAGCCGTCGGCTAGGTCGTGAAGCCGGTCGAGAAAAGGCGAATCAATCCGCATTCCGCGATCCGCAACGCGGGACGAAGCTCAGTTCAGATTCAGGAGCGCGGTGGGCCGTCCCGACGGTTGGTCGTCAAGGGCTGAACGGCTTGCCCGTTCCGAGATGACGCGAGATCTGCGCTTTGCCATCGATAAGGGTCGGCGCCACTGCCGTCGTAAGCGTCGTGCAGATGCCGGCATCTGGTGGCTCCGGCGGTACGGAACCGAGTAAGCCTGGTTGTGTCCGCGGTTTTATCGCCTGCTCCAGATCGTAGGCAAAAGCGAGTAGCGTTGGTTCTTTGAGGAATCCACTGTACATCCAGAGACCTGCAGGTTTGCCTTCCGGCGTAAGACCGACAGGAATAGAAAGATGCGGCCGTATCCTGGCTGTGCGCGATCGGAATAGTTCCATCTTGCGAGACCAGTCCCACAGTCGGCTTAACTCCTACGTTGAGGTTGTTTCCGAAAGGACAAACAATGGAGCTATCCCGTTTCCGTCCCCACCGTGGCTGCGCAAAGATTGGCCGCCGCTGCCACCGCAGAACCTGAGCTCGATCCACACGGATCGAAGCTCAGCAGATGATGGATCGCGTGTGAAACCGCCCCGCGCGCTCCAACCATTGAACGGCGCGTTGCCGCGAAAATTTGCCCACTCAGAAAGATTTGCTTTGCCGAGAATGACGGCGCCGGCTGCGCGCAACACGATTCACCACCACGGAATCCGAAGGAACGATGCTGCCTACGAGTGCGAGCGATCCTGCTGTCGTCTGCATTTTGTCAGCAGTTGCGAAGTTGTCCTTCACCAGGATCGGAAAATCTCTTTGAACTTGGCTTCCAGATAAGCAACGTAAGGCTGCCACTGGATAGGCTTGTCGGTTACGCGGCGGACGAGTTCGTCCACCGTGAACTTGCGACCGTGTTGATAAAGGTTCGTCGTTGCCCAGTTCAGCAGCGTATCGAATTTGCCGCGAGTGATGTCGTCCGGGATGCTCGGGACATCCTGCACCGCTTTGTTGAAGAACTGCGCCGAGAGAAGATTGCCAAGCGCATAACTAGGGAAATACGCTAAAGCGCCCTGTGACCAGTGAATATCCTGTAGTACCCCGTCTTTATCGGCCGGCGGCACAATGCCAAAGAACTGTTCGAACCGCGCGTTCCATGCGGCGGGCAAATCCGCCACCTTAAGTTTGCCGGTCAGTAGTTCGAGTTCCAATTCGAAGCGCAGGATAATATGCAGGTTGTAGGTAGCCTCATCGGCTTCCACCCGAATGAACCGGGGGCGCACGGTGTTAACTGCGCGATAAAACGCTTCGAGATCTACCTTGGCTAACTGCGCCGGAAACGTATCCTTCAACTTTGGGTATGCCCACTTCCAGAAGCCGCGGCTGCGCCCAACAACGTTTTCCCACATCCGCGATTGCGATTCAGCGATGGCGCCAGAACCGGCGTCCAAATCGGAAAGATATGTACCTTCAATCGATGTCCCGAAGCCTTGGGCGTGCAAGCCGTGTCCAGTTTCATGGAGCGTGCCGAAGAGCGCAGGGTTCAGGAAATCCTCGTGGTAGCGAGTAGTTAGCCGCACATCGTCGCGCGAGAACTGGATTTCAAACGGATGCACCGAAATATCCAGGCGCCCGCGGTTATAATCGAAGCCGAACGCTTTGGAAATCGACAATCCAAACTCGCGCTGCTTCTCGATCTCGAAATGCTGGTGAACAGGCGCGTCGCTGACGTTGTTGGCCTGTTTGCCAATCGCGGCGATCAACGCGGTTAGTTGCGGCTGATGTCCGTCGAAAATTGCTTTCACCTCGGCCGTAGTCATGCCTGGTTCCAATTGTTCCAGCAGAGCATCATAAGGATGCTCCTTGTAACCGAGCTGCTGGGCTTCCTCGATTTTGAGGTCAATCAATTCCTCCAGCGTGGGCTGGAAGGCTCTGAAGTCATTGTTCGCACGCGCTTTTGCCCAGACTGCTGTTGCCATCCCTTTGGCTTGCGTAAATCGCGCGACGAATTCAGCCGGTTGTTTCACCGCTGCGTCATACTCGCGGCGCGCAACGCGAATCAGGCTGGCTTCGTCCGAATCGAAAGGAGCGCCCTCAACTTCCTGGGCGGCTTCTTCCAATAGACGCGCGGTAATATCGCTGGTGAACAGTTCATGACGCAGCCGCCACACCGTCGCCAGTTGCGCGGCGCGCGCGGCATCGCCCGCCGGTGGCATATTGACCTGCTGATCCCACGACAAGACCCGGTAGGCAATAGTGAGGTTATGAACCTTGGTTAAGTGCGCCGCTAGCTTCTGATATTTTTCGTCGCCCATTAAGTTGATTTCTACTTTCATCTTCCATCTACGATCTTCCATCTCCAGGCGCCGCCCTCTGAACCCTGGAACCCTGAAAACCTGCGACAACTTAAAACTTAAAGCGTCCCGATAACTATTAACGCATAATGATAAAAGGCGGCGCTATTGTGCCGCTTTTTCATACACCGCCTGCGTCTTTATCTTCGTGTAGCCCAAGGCTGGATAGAAAAGGTGGGCTTCGGTCCGTTTGGTATTGCTTCGCACCGATATCGCCTCCGCACCGATACTCTTCGCCCAGCGTTCCGCTTCCGCGATCAACCTGCGCCCAATTCCGCTGCGACGCGCAGACGACGACACGACCAATCCGAGAATTTCTACCCGAAAGCCAACTTCGATAATGCAAACCCGATGCGCCTGAATAAATCCGACGGCCTCGTCGCTCGCGTCTACCGCGACCAGCAAGAGATCTGGTTCGCCGATCGCTCGAACGCGCGCCCGTATCGCCTCGGTTTCGTTAGGATAACCTAGCTCGCCCGCCAGCATCGCCACGACTTCGGCATCCGTCTCGGCCATTCGTCGAATTCTTAATGTGCCGTCCATGATAGAACAGATAATTGATAACACTTTAGCGCGACCCCTCGCGCCGTCGGCATCCGCCTCCGTAGCCGGCCCAAACGTCACTCACTGCTCAACCTTCACATCTCGCATCTCAACGCTCAACTCCGCGCCCCTTGCCCCAACGCGGTGAAACAAGAAAATGAGAACGCCTGGTGGCGAGAATATCTCGACTCGCTAGGCGCTAATTTTCTAAGCTTGGACGTTAGACGCCAAGCAAGTAGGTGCCGGATTTAGTCGCGGTCTTTTGTCACAATAACTTTATCAACCAACATGCGAAATTAGTTTGCGATTTCGTGCAAGAAATTCTCGGACGTGTGCGATAGGTCTTTTCAACAGATCAACAGAATTGACCCCAATCGCCGATCATTCCCAAGTGCATCTCAAACAACTACACGAAATACTCCGCGATGCCGATGTCGCCAATGCCATCTCTGCAGTCGTGGGTGGACATCGTATGTCCGAGGAGCAGATCGAGCGAGCTTTAGCTGAATTGCATGTTCCGCGCGCAGCAAACGTCGCCGGGATTACCCATCGCGCTTTTCCGCTGCAGCCCTTGCTCTGTAATTATCAGGGCGAAATTTGGTCGGGAGTTGCTCGACTTAACGCTCAGTTCGCCGATTCTATCTGGTCCTGAGTAGACGACCATGGAACCAACTCATAGCCAACGCCGCGCCCTTCACCTTGCGTACCATCGAAGTTCGGAACGTCGCGCCGCATTTTTCCTGCGGTACCGAGCGGCAGCAGCCAATCAATCTCCCGATCGTCGGCGGCAAGCTTCCGCCGGCGCACGGATCCTACCGCGAGTTTATCGGGATAATGGTGCCTGAGCGCGGCAGATCAGCCTAAACTTGCGCCTTCCGAGTCTGACTCTTGCCTACGCCGCTTTCTTCTTCTTATCGAAGGTGACGCCCGGGAACTAAACGATCGGCTCGGTCGTAACTCTCATTTAACGACAATTGGGAAAACATCCCCGTCCGTCGAAAAGAGCCTATCTATACCTATGTTTAGGTGTAGATTACGGACGCGATGCCTATTTACGTTTACGAAACTACCGACCTTGCAAAGCCGGTACGGCGTTTCGAGCTTAGACAAGGCTTCCACGACCAGGCGCTCCGAGTTGATCCCAAAACGGGTGAAGCCGTGCACCGCGTCATCTCCGGCGGTTACGGTGCCCTCGTCCGCGGAGGATCGACCGGGCCTTCAGTCGGCACCTGCGGGTGGCATTCGGACTGATTGCGCTGTCGAACTTTAATATCGGCTCCTTGCTCTCTGCCCCTTCTCCCCGGCTTTCCCCGATAACCGAGAATGGATAACGGCAGTCTCTCGAAGGCGCCCTCAAAACAGAAAAAGCCGCCGAGGCGTTCCTGCGCCCCGGCGGCTTCTCGTTAATAGTTTAGTTTCCCTTAGCTCATCCCGAGGGAATCGAGCGTTGGCTCGTCAATCGCCGCCGTCGTGGCGAGCCCCTGATCGGCCTGGTAGGCGGTGAGCGCTTCCCGGGTCATCGGCCCGAGCAATCCATCCACTTCACCCTTGTAGTAGCCCATCTGCTGCAGCTCAGCCTGAACGTCCGCGATCACCCGGTCCGGCGGCTCAGCACGATGACCCACATAGATCGGGCCATCGTAAGCATAATACTGGGCCCCAGAATCATAACCCCAAGCCGGATACCAGTACCCGTTGTTCCAGTAATAGTAACCGCCACCGATCAGCTCTACCCGGTTGTAACGCGACCGATACCAA
>QHRO01000090.1 GCA_003220155.1 Verrucomicrobiota bacterium | reverse complement strand
CGAAGCTGCGATCCGGCGGAATTGGGCGCGACCGGAGTTTTTCTCGCGAGCGACGGAGCAGCTGCCATTACTGGACAAGTCATCTACGTCGATGGCGGCTACCAGATCATCGGAATGTAGGTTTTTCCGCGTGCTCATGCTCGTGCTCATACTCCTAATCGAGGATTCTTTTCTTTCGATTATGAGCAGGAGCATGAGTATGAACAGGAGGATGAAATGATTGCGCGAATCTGGCACGGCTGGACGAAATCGCACGACGCAAAGGTTTATGAAGAGATGCTGCGCGACGAGATTTTTCCGGGAATCGCGCGGCAAAACATCGAGGGTTATCACGGCGCGGAATTATTTATTCGCGACGATGGCGATGAAGTTGAATTCGTTACTTTGTTGCGATTCGACTCGATGAAAGCGGTGAAAGAGTTCGCCGGTGAGGATGAGAGTAAGCCGGTGATTTATCCGAAAGCGGAGGCGCTCCTCAATCGAATGGACGAACGCTCGCGCCATTATCGCATCGTCATCTCCGGAGGATAAGTTAACGATTTAACGAGTCGGTCATCCTGAGCGAAGTCGAAGGATCCCGTGGAGTTACCTTAAAGCTTTCGCTACGGGATTCCTCGACTACCCTCGGAATGACGTGTCATTAAATCGCTAAATGAACATCGCTTCGGAGCTGCGCCAATTGCTGGCTGACGACATTGTCGCTGACGACGCGCAAACATTGGCCGAGCACAGTGGCGACAAATGGTTCGCTCACGAAGCGCCGAAAGTCGTCGTTTTCGCCCGATCAAGCGATGACGTTAGAAAACTGTTACAGTTTGCTAACGAGAATAAGATTCCCGTAACCGCCCGCGGAGCAGGCTACGGCTATGTCGGCAGTTGCGTCCCGATCCGCCGTGGGATCGTCCTGTCTCTCATGCAGATGAATCAGATCAAAGAAATTAATTTTGTCGATGCGATTGCGCTCGTCGAGCCTGGGGTGATCACGAGTGAGTTGAAACGCGCGGCGCGCTCAAAAAAGCTCTTTTATCCCCCCGATCCCGCAAGCTTCGAACATTGCACAATTGGCGGAAACGTTGCCACGAATGCGGGCGGCCCACGTTGCCTCAAATACGGCGTTACCCGCAATTACATCACCGGTCTTGAGGTCGTTCTGGCGAACGGCGACCTGCTCCGCACTGGCGGGCGCGTTCACAAAAACAAAACCGGCTTCGATTTAATCGGGTTGTTTGTCGGGTCAGAAGGTATGCTCGGCGTTGTGACCGAGGTTACGGTCAAGCTTCTTCCGCTACCTCCGGCACGTGCCACCTTATCCGCGTCGTTCGATACTATATCCGAGGCAGCGGCCACGGTGCAGCAAATTTTTGCGGCTGGATTTTTGCCATCTTCGCTCGAAATCGCAGACAAATTTACACTCGAAGCAGCGCGACAAGACTCAGGGAGCTCACACGTTCCATCTGGCAATGCTCACCTGCTCGTTGATCTCGACGGCCAGGAAGAAACCGTGGGTGTGGAAATGCAGAAGATGCGTGATTTGATTAAGAGCCGAAAGCCATCAGCGCTCGAAATTGCGACGAACGAAAGTGACTGCGAGAAGCTTTGGGCACTTCGTCGCGAGTTCAGTAACTCACTGCGCGCGACCGGGCTGACGAAATTGAACGAAGACATCGTTGTTCCGCGCGGCCGTCTGGTGGATTTAATTGCGTTTGCCGAGAGACTTTCCGAGCGCTCGGGATTCCCGGTCGCCTGTTTTGGTCACGCGGGAGACGGCAATATTCACATCAATATCATGGCGGACCGTTACAATCGCGAAGTCGCCGTGCGCGAGAAGGTTCAGGCAGCACTCGATGAACTATTCGCACAAGTACTGGCGTGGGGCGGAGTCATTACCGGCGAACATGGAATCGGGCTGGCCAAGAAACGCTGGTGGCCGGAAGCCAGCAGTGACGTTGCGCGCGACCTTCATCGGACGCTCAAGCACGCCCTCGATCCAAATAATATTCTGAATCCGGGAAAATTTCTCGATTAATGCGGCTCGTTTCTCTTCTTCTGTCATTCCGAGCGAGTACGCCAGTTCGGCTCGGACGAGTAATCTCTAGCTACTGCCTTGTTAGAGATGTTTCGACTTCGCTCGACATGACAGTAGTGGAAAGTTTCTCGACCAGGTTGTACCGCAGTCGTCGGCCACGGCGTTTTTTGTAGGGCAAGCGTTTCCGCCAGCCGCGGCCAACGCCGCGGTTACAGTCGCACCTCCGCGAAAATCGCGTTGTGATCGCTAGATCGCCTGGAGGTTTCGATCACGCGCGCTGAATTTAATTTGGCGTTCCGCAGAAAGATGTGATCGAAACAAGCTGCGGGGAAAAGTTTGTCAGCAGGCAGGCTGATGCGCTGAGCGAAAGGAATATTTTCCCAGCACCAGGAAAACCCGTTGTCACGCAAAAGGCGCGTCGTTGTTTCGCCAGCGAAACGTGAATCATCCGGCGCGGTATTGAAATCACCGCCGACGATGTAACTCACGCTTCCGAGTTTTCCGTAAGCCTCGTTCATCTCATGGATGTGCCCGATCAGTTGTTGCATCGATTCTTCCCGAATGGCGATGTCCTCGGAGATTTCGCCGCGATTGCTCTTCAAATGGACCGCGTAAACTAGCAAGACGTGACGCGGTGCGACTTCGTAGGCGGCAAAGGCAAAGCCACGCGGTGGGACGAGCGCCCCATTTGGTTTCCACATTTCGACCCAGGCACTCAGCGGTGGGAAACGGCTGGCAATTGCAACCTGCTGCCCGACGTCCTGACCTTCCCGCGGCGGAAAATCGGAAACAACATCAACTTTGAATCCCGCGAGCGACGAGATCGCGATGGTTGCGTTGTCAAAATCCCGGACCTCTTCCATTCCAATTACGTCCGCATTGATCCAGCGCATGTCTCGATGGACCGACGCGATTTGCGAGCGTTCTGACGCCACGGACGCGTTTGGGTGTCGCCCGGGAAACCACTGAATATTCCAAAACGCCACTCGCACGGTTTGGGGCGGAGCGACAGATGGACTGGTGGTTTGCGCACCGGAATTTCCGCTGATCGCAAGGAGAACGACGAGAACGATCCATCTTAATTTCGCCATGAGCCCCGACAATAGCGCCGATTGATGATGCCGCGCGAATTTACTCTTACGCCCCATTGACTTCAGCGGCGGCATCGCAAAGCTCCATCGTGCTGGGATTGAATGAGAAGATCGAGCGTTCGCTTCTGAAAATTTTTCTTGGCGTTGTTGGATTAGTTTTTCTTCTCGGTGCTGGTGGCTATTTCAGCTTGAGCGCATTTCGCGCTTGGCAAGTGCGACGGTTGCTAGCGGAAGCAAATGCGCTCATCAATGAGCACGATTATAAACACGCCAGTCTCGATGCCCAACGCGTATTGGAACTGAGTCCGGAAGATGCGGATGCCATGCGAGTAATCGCGCGTTCGGCCGAGAGCGCAGGTTTGCGCAGCGCGATCGAGTATTGGCAACGGGTGACGGAGTTGAGCAAGAACGCTGAAAGGGATGTTCTTGCCTGGGCACGCTGCGCCATTCGATTCGGTGATGCGGTCAGCGCGAGCAAAGCACTTGATGCCATGCCGGTGCCAGGTAGAACGACGGCGGATTATCACGCAAAGCGAAGCGATGTTGCGCTCATCAGGCACGACTTGGCTGAGTACGAGAAGGAGTTGCTCGAAGCCAAACGAATCGATCCGCAAAACAAGAAATATGATTTGGCGTTGGCGACTCTCCATGTCGCGGCCAACGACGTCGCGACGCACGAAGTCGGTGTGCGCGAATTGCTCGACCTGCGTGACGATGAATCTTTTCGGCGCGATGCCATGCACCGTTTGGCCGATGATGCGTTACGTCGCAATCAAATAACGCGTGCGCTCGATTATGCCCGGGAGCTGGACGGTTCGCTCAAACGCGCTTTCTCCGATCGTCTGCTTTTGCTTTCGACATTGAAGGCTGCCGGCGATGGCGAAACGCAATCGTTGCTCGAGCAATTAAAAAAAGAGGCAAGCAACGATGCAATGAAGATTGGTGCGTTGATTGGGTGGATGAACTCACAAGGAATCTCAGTCGAAGCGGTGGCCTGGATTAAAACGCTGCCACCGACAATGCTGGCAAAGCGAACCGTTCCGCTCAATGTCGCCGAAGCCTTCATGGCCACGAATGACTGGGACGGGTTGCGCAAATTTTGCGCGGGAACGAAGTGGGACGCTTTGGATTACATGCGAAACGCATTGGCGGCGAGGGCGCTGCGCGAAGTAGATCAAGTGCAGGAATCAAGTCAAGAATGGAAGGAAGCGGTCGCTAAGGTCGGCACCCGGTCAGAACAAATTTTTGGATTAGCCGAGCTTGTTCGCAAATGGGGCTGGCAAAACGAAGCGATCGATTTGTGGTGGCTGGCGACGAAAGATCCAATCAATGCCGAGAAAACTTTGCGGATGCTTTACGATTTCTATGCCGACCGCCGCGACAGCCAAGAGCTTTATCGTGTGCTAGTCCATCTCGAGAAAGTGCGACCGAGGGATCGCGCCGTGTGCAACAATCTTGCGCAAATCTCACTGCTTCTAAACTTGGATGCGGACCGGGCGTATCAGCTGGCGCGGGAGGTCTATGAACAGGAGCCGAAAAATGCGAACTATGCGTCGACTTACGCTTTTTCACTCTATCTCCAAGGCGACGTAAAACGGGCGTTGCAAGTGCTGGCAGGCTTTTCCGAGGCGGAGTTGGAACGGCCACAAATTGCCGCTTACTACGGGGTCATGCTGGCAAACAGTGGCGATTTCGCGCGTGCTGCGAAATTTCTTGATCTGGGCGAAAAAGCCAGTTTGTTGCCGGAGGAAGAAAAGCTTGTCGAGAAGGCAAGGTTAACGGTTGCACGGCGTTAGTTTTTTCGCCCGAGATCAGCGCGTTCCGCGCGGACAGACCGATTCTTATGAGAAAGAAAGCTCCTTTTGCCATCACGCCCAGGAAAGTAATGAAGCCTGGAACGTTCACTCACATGCTCGCGGTGATCATTTCCTCGATCACTTCTTTCTTCACTCACTCCGCACCCGCGGAAATTTTTCCGGCCAAGGAAAAAATGAGCAAGAAATCCGATCGCACGTCGGAGGATTCCTTTTCACTGTTGCGGACGACGACTGCATTTGTTCCGGCGCGAGAGGATCCGCCCAGGCACGCGGAACGTTATCCGTGGAAAAACGAAATTGTGACGACCGTTTTCTGGATAGGCGAGCAGCCCAGCCCGAACAATCCCATCCCCAATCGCTCGAGTTCGTGGGACAAAAATTGGACCCACAGTTACGGCGGATTCGACAATCCTGATCGTGGTCAGCGCATTGGTTATATTCCGGCGAAGTTCACCCCGCGGCAAAATCCGTTTTATTGCGCGTTGCCCTACAACGACAAGGCCTCGACCGGCCATCGCCCGGAAGCGCCTCAGGTTGTTCCATGGTTCAAGGTAGCCTATCAGGGGCCTGCCGTTAGTACGTGTAAAGGCCGCTGGGTCGCGATCCGCAAAGGCAATCGCGTTGCCTACGCGCAATGGGAAGATGCCGGGCCTTTTCGCACTGATCATT
>QHRO01000089.1 GCA_003220155.1 Verrucomicrobiota bacterium | reverse complement strand
TTGGGCTGTTGCGCCATGGCGACACCAGCCAGCGCCAGCGAACAGCCTATCAGTAAACTGGTAAACCTTTTCATATCTATATTTCGTCGTTGGACCTCCGCGATTTATTCAAGCGTTTTCTGTAATTTCCCCTAGCCGCGTGAGGCAAACGCCTTTAACGCGACATCGATTGCCTAACAAAACTTCGCGCAATCGCTGACATTTGGATGGCTCCGCCGACGGCAAAGGTCCATACACCGCTCAGGTCGCCAACGTTGTCACGAGCCAGGCCGAAGCCATCTCGCTGGTCGACAAGGCGAAGGAAAAAGGCTTCACCGGCGTAAAATTCTACGGCACCTTCAATCCCGAGTGGCTCAAGCCCAGCATCGAGGAAGCGCACAAGCTCGGCCTTCATGTTCACGGGCATATACCGGTCGGCATCCGCTCGATGGACGCGATCAACGCCGGCTACGACGAGATCACACATATCAACTGAGTGATCATGCAAGCCATGCCGGACGATGTGATAAAATCGATAACGGCATCATGCGTTTTGAAGGCCCGGGCCGCTATGCCCGCAACGTTGACCTCGATGCCGAGCCGATGAAGACAATCGTATGGACGCGCCGCGCTGCGCAGTGCCGCAGGATTCTCCGGCCGGCCGAAGTAGGCTAGTGATTGGTAGCTGGTAGCTCGGGATTGCGAATGTTCGAAAATTGAGGCATGCCCTTTCTGCCCCTCTGAATTACAGCCGCCCGAGTAACCAGAGAATCAGAATAATGATAAGAATGGTTCCGAGTATTCCGTGCGATCCGTAGCCAAGTCCGTAACCGCGAGTTGGAAAAGCCCCGATCAATAACAAAATAACAATGATAAGTAAGATTAAGCCCATGCCATGACCTCTACTTTCAGACTACTCGTCGTGGCAAGCAATTACTTAGGACCACGACGAAAAAAACTGCCCAAGCAACCTCTGATCTCCAACCCTGGCGTCTGATCTCTAACGTCTGCCTTTCTTCGTCATTTGCGGCTCAAGCTTCGCCAAATAAAAAATCATCGCGCCCGCGATCGGTACACCGATGAGCGTTCTAAGATCGTGTCGGACGAATGCATTGGTTAAATCTCCCACGAGATTCGCGGCGAGAATAAGAATTCCGAGCCAGCGGCCCCACTTCGCGTTTCTGGCGAGCCCAATCGCGGCCAATGCACAGGCGACGCCGACGATCACCATCAGCAAAATCGACAACCCACCAATCCATTGAAAAGCAGCATGTGCATCCGGATTTAGTCGCCAAAGTGAGCCGAGAGGACTGCCGGGGAACAGGAGCAGCCAGATGGTCAAAGCGCACATGCAAGCCCCAAAGGCGAAAAAGAGTGCAAGCAACTTCCTTCCAATTGGTGTCGCACTTTTCATCAAAGGTCGTTCTTCAGCTTAGAGCGTCTCAGGTTCTCGGCGCTTGCCGCTAATTGTTCAACTCGCACTTCGTCTTCGGCACTTTCATCTTTCCTTTGCCTGGCCTAAGATAATGAGCGATCACAAATTTTTATGAATGACGAACTTCAGGCAGGAGGAACCTCCGCCGCTCGCGAGGAATTTCTGCGCAACCTTTGGGAAGAACATATGCGATACGAGTTTGCGACGCATGATACTGAAGAGACCCTGGCCACGATGGTCGATGACGCTTATGTCAATCACATTCCCGTGCTGACGGGCGGTGTCGGCAAGGACGCTTTACGTGAGTTCTATTCAAAACGCTTCATTCCTCAGATGCCGCCGGACACCGAGGTAACTCCAGTGTCACGGACCATCGGCACGGATCAGCTCGTTGATGAGATGATCTTCAAATTCACGCACACTGTACGGATGGACTGGATGCTGCCCGGCGTCGCTCCCACTGGCAAACGAGTAGAAATTCCTTTGGTGGCGATCGTTCGTTTCCGCGATAACAAGCTTGCCCACGAACATATCTATTGGGACCAGGCGTCAGTCTTGGTGCAACTGGGATTACTTGACCCAAACACCTTGCCGGTCGCCGGTATCGAGACCGCGCGAAAGGTTGTAGATAACAGCCTGCCTTCTAATGCACTAATGCAACGTGCCGGTCCGCTCGAGAATTGAGACCCCACTCGCCTTAATTTTCGGTCACCGACCAACGCCTTTTGCGCTGTCTCTTTGGCCTTCAGAGTTTTCAGTATTTGAAAACTCTTTCGCATCGCTTCACCGTTGGCACGATGAACCGGTTAAAGCACGCCGGATTCGCTGCCCTTGCGCTCCTGCTGACAATGCTGGGCGCAGCTGCGCAAGAGCGCCCTCACGTTACTGCTGAGCAGGTCGACAAAGCCCTCGACGCACTCGATGCGCTCGCGGCTAAGCAGAATGCCGTTCCGGGCTTCGCCATCGCAGTCGTATTTCAGGACAAAGCCATTTACGCTAAGGGATTCGGCGTTCGCGACGTTAACGGCAAAGCGCCGGTGACTGCCGATACCGTTTTTCAGCTCGCCTCTGTCTCAAAACCGATCGGCGCTACTGTGGTCGCCGCGTTCGTTGGCGACGGCAAAATCACCTGGGACTCCCGGCTCAACGAGCTCGATCCCATTTTCGTCATGTTCGATCCGTGGGTTACGCATGAGGTCACTATCCGCGACATGTACGCGCATCGAAGCGGCCTGCCCGATCACGCCGGCGATCTCCTGGAAGACCTCGGTTTCACGCGCGCCGAAATCCTGCGCCGCCTGCGTTATCAACATCCCGACAGCAGTTTCCGCTCGCACTACGCCTACACGAACTTCGGGTTAACGGCGGCGGCCGTCGCTGCGGCCAAAGCCTACGGAATGGAGTGGGAGACCGCGTCCGAAGAAAAGCTCTACAAACCCCTCGGCATGACTTCCACCAGCTCGCGACATTCCGATTTTGTCGGGCGCGCCAACAAAGCTCTCGGGCACGTCGTCGTTAGTGGCAAATGGGCGCAGAAGTTTCGGCGCGACCCCGACACCGAAGCGCCTGCCGGCGGTGTGAGCTCGTCTGTCAATGACCTGACGAAATGGATGCGGCTCGAGCTCGCCAACGGAAAGTTCGAGGGCAAGACGATCGTCGATGAGAAAGCACTCCTCGAAGCTAGACGACCGCACATGCTCACCGGCTACAACCCGTTTACCGGTATGCCGACCTCCTACGGCCTGGGCTGGAACGTTAGTTATGATGACCACGGACGTTTGCATCTGAATCATTCTGGCGCGTTCGACCTCGGCGCCGCCGCTTACGTCCATCTCCTCCCGGGCGAACAGCTCGGGATTGTCGTTCTCACCAATGCCTATCCTATCGGATTCGCGGAAGGGCTCGGAACCACTTTTGTCGACCTGGCGCTTTACGGCAGATCGACGCAAGACTGGTTCGCGCTCTTCAAGAAAGTCTTCTCCAATCCGGCCGTGCTTGGCCTCACTCCTGGCTTCGATTACACGAAAACGCCGGCGTCGCCCGCGGCGGCATTGAAACCGGAAACCTACACTGGAACCTACCAGAACGACTTCTTTGGCGAGATTTCAGTCAGCGAACAGGGCGGCGCGCTTGCCATGATCATTGGGCCGCGAAACAAATCTTTCCCGATGCAACACTACGATCGCGACACCTTCACCTACCAGACCGAAGGGGAAAACGCCGTCGGCTTGAGCGGCGTCACCTTTACCGTCGGCGCGGATGGCAAAGCGACGGAGATGACAGTGGAAAACTTGAACATTCGCGGGGAAGGCACCTTCAAACGTCGTCCTCGGTAGTAAGACCCTGCCGTCAGAGACGGCGGCAGCTACAACTGCAGCCGACCGCCCGGCGTCACCGACGCCGGCTACAATTGATAACTCGGCACGCCTCGCGCCGTCAGTCCTTTCTTGTTTCCTAATTCTAACTTTTACTTTTAATTTCCGTTAGGAATCCATGAACGAGGCCAAGCACGATCACGACCACCACGAAGCTCATTCTCATCATCCGCGCTGGAAGCGGGTGCACCACAGCTGGATTTTTTGGGTCGCGGTGTTCCTGATGCTACTCGGCATGATCACCTACGTCATGACTGGCGACCTATTCTGGGGCCTGCGAGGCCAGCCGAAATCGCCCCAACGCACGCGCCCGGAAAATAAAACCCTTCCGCAAGCGTCGCTTAATTCTTCATTCTTACTTCATCCTTCAACCTTTTCCGCTCGCCTTGACCACGTTCAAGTCTGATCAGACGGTCACCGTCGAGGGGCGCATGCGTAAGTCCCCTCACAGCCGCATATGATCAACGATCTTTGGTACAAGAACGCGGTCATCTACTGCCTGTCGGTCGGTACTTACATGGACGCTAACGGCGATGGGACCGGCGACTTCCAGGGACTAATGCGCCGCCTCGATTATCTGCATGGACTGGGCGTGACCGCGATTTGGTTGATGCCGTTTCAGACTTCGCCTTGTCGAGACGATGGTTACGACGTCGCCGACTATTACAATGTCGATCCGCGGTACGGTACACTCGGGGATTTCATCGAGTTTACCCACGGCGCCAAACAACGCGGCATTCGTGTTCTGATCGATCTCGTAGTCAACCACACCTCGGATCAGCATCCATGGTTCAAGCAGGCGCGCTCCGATCCAAATTCCAAATATCGCAATTGGTACGTCTGGTCCAAGAAGAAGCCGCCGCATTCGAATGAAGGAATGGTGTTTCCCGGCGTACAAAAAACAACGTGGAACTACGATCGCGAAGCCAAAGCGTGGTACTTCCACCGATTTTATGACTTCCAACCTGATCTCAATACCTCAAATCCGGAAGTGCAGGCTGAGATACTTAAAATCATGGGCTTTTGGATCCAGGCTGGCGTCTCCGGATTTCGGATGGACGCGGTGCCTTTCATCATCTCGACTAAGGGACCAAAGGTGCGAAAACCAGAGGAGCAGTTCGATATGCTGCGCGTGTTTCGCGAATTCCTCCAGTGGCGCCAGGGCGACTGCATTGTGCTGGCGGAAGCCAACGTCCTGCCCGAAACCGACATGGATTACTTCGGCGAAGACGGCGAGCGCATGCACATGATGTTCAACTTCCAGGTCAACCAACATCTCTTCTATGCATTGGCCGCTGCCGATACGCGCCCGCTGGTCAAAGCATTGAAAGCAACTAAACCGCGGCCGGCGACGGCACAGTGGGGGATCTTTTTGCGAAATCATGACGAACTTGACCTGGGTCGTCTGCAAGAGAAGCAGCGGCAAACCGTGTTTGAGGCGTTCGGGCCGGATGAACACATGCAGCTTTACGATCGTGGGATCAGACGCCGCCTTGCGCCCATGCTCGGGGGCGATCGGCGCCGGCTCGAGCTGGCTTATAGTTTAATGTTCACATTACCGGGAACGCCAGTGATTCGCTACGGCGATGAACTCGGCATGGGCGACGATCTCACCTTGCTAGAACGCGCTTGCGCGCGGACGGCGATGCAATGGTCGAACGAGGCGCACGGTGGATTTACGAAAAATGCAAAGCCGCATACTCCGGTGATCGATAAAGGACCGTACGGTTACCAACACGTTAATGCCGCGATCCAGCGGCGCCATGCGGACTCAATGTTGAACTGGACCGAGCGTATAATTCGAATGCGCAAAGAAGTTCCCGAAATTGGATGGGGAGATTTTACCGTGCTGAATGTCCGCGATCCCGCGGTTCTCGCTCTTCGGTATGACTGGCGCAATAATTCAGTGTTGTTTTTACACAATCTTCACGAACAACCGCGTGAAATTCTCTTGGATCCACGGGTGAGTGGCGCACACGGCAAGTTGCTGGTTAATCTTCTTGCTGAGGACCACAGTCGGGCTAACGAATCCGGCAAACAC
>QHRO01000088.1 GCA_003220155.1 Verrucomicrobiota bacterium | reverse complement strand
CAAAACTTATGCACGGCGTGCCGCAAACCGCTGTTCGCTGTTTATGACTTGGAACGAGCAGGACGCGCTCTCAAACGCGATGCGCTGTTAACCCGTGCAGAGAAATCGCTTTGGCGTTATCGCGAATTGTTGCCGGTGCCGATCGAGACCTCACTCGTCTCACTCAGTGAAGGGGGAACGCCTTTGCTTCGCGCCGGAAGATTCGGCGTCTCCCTGCAAATGCAGGATCTCCGGATCAAAGACGAATCACAGAATCCCACTCAAAGTTTCAAAGCGCGCGGGATGTCAGTCGCCGTTTCGATGGCGAAATATCTTGGCGCCTCCAAACTCGTTGCACCAAGCGCCGGCAATGCCGGCGGCGCCCTCGCCGCCTACGCCGCGCGGGCCGGACTCGAAGCCCACGTCTTCATGCCACGCGACACACCACGGTCCAATATTATCGAATGCCGCGAGTTCGGTGCCTGCGTCACCTTGATCGACGGCCTTATTACCGATTGCGCTGCTGAGATTGCGAGGCGCAAAGAGGACTGGTTTGATGTCTCGACGCTCAAGGAGCCATACCGAATCGAGGGAAAGAAAACGCTCGGTTACGAATTGGCGGAGCAGCTCGAATGGGACTTACCAGACGTTATTATTTATCCCACTGGAGGCGGGACTGGCCTTATCGGAATGTGGAAAGCGTTCGATGAAATGGAGACGCTCGGTTGGATTGGCCAAAAACGCCCACGGATGTTTTCGGTGCAGGCCGAGGGCTGCGCGCCCATCGTTCGCGCATTCGAAGCCGGAGAAAACTGTGCCGCCGAATTCCCCAATGCGCACACGCTTGCTTCTGGATTACGCGTTCCCAAAGCGATAGGCGATTTTCTTATCCTCAACATTCTTCGCCAGTCGGACGGCGGCGCCATAGCAGTTAACGACGACGAGATGATTCGCGCTGCCGCAGAAGTTGCTTCGAGCGAAGGACTCTTCGTCGCTCCGGAAGGTGCAGCATGCTTTGCCGCGCTAAGGTCGCTACTCTCGTCGGGCAAAATTTCGCCTGACGAAAGCCTGGTGATTTTCAACACTGGCTCCGGCATCAAGTACCTGGATTGCTACGATTCTTAACAGCAAAAATATCGTTCTCAGCGGGGCGTTCCTCCTAGCCGTTCATTCTCCTTATGAGTAGTTGCAAAAAGTCTGAAACCCTCACCCCAACCTCTCCCAAAGGGGAGAGGTAGTTCCTTCTTCTGGTGGGAGAAGGTTAGGATGAGGGCATTCTACGGGAATTTGCATTGCCAATTTCACTTTTGAAACCGCTTGTAATCTCGTGAACAACCACGGCCGGCTGCTAGTTCGTAATTATTCGCTGCCAGCTAAGCCGTGCACAATTTTTCCGGAGGTTCAGGTTAAGACGTAACGGCCCGTCTTTCTCGTTCCGATGCGCCGCACCAATCCGGCTTTGACCAGCGGTCGCAACAAATCAAGTGCGCCCTGTTTTGAGACGCCAATTCCATCCCAAATTTCGCGTGGCGTCAGCGCCTTTTCCTCGCGCAGCAAATGAAGCAGTTGTTCCTGTTTCGGTCGTAAGACGAGCTTCGCTTTACCGGCATGAGCAGATAGTTTTTGGATGCGTGTCCAGACGCGTTCGAGAGTCAGGCGCAACCCTTCGGCGCTGTATTCGAGCCAGCCGGTCAGATCGTTATTTTCCTTCCGCACTTGGTCGAGCGCCGCGTAATAACGCGGGCGATTCTCCCAATAAAATTCATCGATCGAAAAGATATGATGATTGTCAAAACCGCGCCGGTACAATTCCCACAGACTAAGCATGCGACCAGCGCGTCCATTGCCGTCGGCGAACGGATGAATCACTTCAAAACGATGATGCAAAATAGCGGAACTGAGGATCGACGAAATCCTGGCCGCGCGTTTGTTCCACCAGCCCAACAGATCAGACATCATCGGTTGTAACTTCTCGGGCGGCGGGGCGATATAATCCCCCACCCGCACACGAATCTTCCTATACCGGCCCGCCGTGCCCTGATCCATCACGCCGCCGGCCATAATCCGGTGTAACTTCAACACTTCCTCATGCGTGACGGCACTACGTTGGGCATTTTTCTCCACGAAGCGCAAGCCGGCGAAGTAATTCGCTACTTCCCGACGCGAGCGCGGTCCCGTCGCCGGAATCTCCCGTCCCTCTTCAATGGCGCGTACCTGTTCGAGTGTAAGCGGATTGCCTTCGATCGCGGTCGAACAATGGGCGTTGCGAATTCGGGTATCCTTCTGGAGTGCCGGGATCCAAGGCACCTGGACCGCCGCCGCCAAAATCCGCTCGCGCAAGGCCGCAACCTGCTCCACCTGTGAGAGCAGCATTGGAGTAATGGTAAAAAGTGGCTCGTAACTCACCGGTGCTTTAGTCAAGCATAAGTCAAGTTATTAGTCAAGTTATATTGCTGAAGCCATGCAAGAGTCAGCCCAGTGTAAGTCAAGTTTTCAGTCAACCGGCGCGGCGTTCCGCCGTTGCTCCCTTTAGCAATATAACGGCGAGGAGATTTTCGAGCAACCAATCGCTGCGATCGAGCGGATGGATCGCCAGTGCAATCCAGAACGCAACATAACAGACAACCGCAATGGGCAGAAAATGCTTCGCGATATCGCGTGCGTTCGAATGAGCGAATGTGTTTCGCTCTGCGTCCTCCTCTCCCCAACCCACTCCTGTCCCCTCACTGCCGCTCGCGCGTGCGTCTCTCCCAGCGGTAGAGACGGGAACAGAATGGAAGCGAGGGCGAGCCTCCGTCCGTTGCAGCAACGCAACGACACCCACCATAAGCAACGAACCAACGAGCGCCGAGACCATATCGTTCTGGGCGTCCCATTCATCGCCCTGCCCACCGAGCCATTGCACTCCTTTTCCCGGCGCGACTATTTCCGCAACGATGCTTTCGATGATCTCAAAACAACCGCTGACTGCGAGAATGATCGCCACCGGTAACGCGAAACTCCAGACTCCGCGCCGAATTCCGCTAAACCGCAAAAGCAATTCCCGAATCGGAAACGCCAGTAGCACCGTGGGCAAAAACGGTCGTAATGATTGCGCGAGAGATGGAAAAAATCTTTCGCCCAAATTCCGAGCGGCATTTTCTCATAGGGTTAATCGCCGCGATGATCCAGATCGCCGCGCAAATCGCGATTAATGCAACGACGAGTTTGTTCGATTGGTTCAACTAATCCGAGAGGTAGTGATAATGCGCGTCGGTTGCGCCGATTTTTAAACAATTTCCATTGAAGACTACGCGGGACGACCGCAGCGTAATCCTTCCCATGTCTCGCCAATACACTCTGCAACGCGCGCATTCATCCTTTAGCGGTGCGATCGATTATGCGGCGGAATTGAATGAGCAGCAGTTGGCGGCGGTGACGGCGCCACCGGGTCCGTTGCTGGTGATCGCGGGCGCTGGATCGGGAAAAACGCGCACCCTAACCTATCGCGTCGCCTATTTGCTCGAGAACGGTGTGGACGCGCGCAACATCTTGTTGCTTACCTTTACCAACAAAGCCGCGCGGCAAATGCTCGATCGCGTTTCGAATTTGTTGCCGGTCGACGCAGCCGGGATTTGGGGCGGCACCTTTCATTCCATCGGCAATCGGATGCTGCGGCGGCACGGGAGCGCCCTCGGCTATTCCTCCGGCTTCACCATCATGGATCGCGAAGATCAGAAAGATTTGATCGCCACCGTGGTGGCAAGTTCGGGAATTGATCCCAAGGAAATGCGGTTTCCGAAGGCGGACGTGCTCGCGGACATTTTTAGTTTCGTCGTCAATACCGAGCGGCCAATGGAGGAATTGCTCGCGGAAAAATTCCCCTATTTCCTGCCGCTGCTCGAGCAAATCAAAGATGTGCGGTCGCGTTACGAGCGAAAGAAGAAAGCGACAAACTCACTCGACTTCGACGATCTGCTCGAGAAAACGCTGCGAATGCTACTCCAGCACGAGCACATCGCGCGAGTTTACCGGCGGCAATTTCAATTCATTCTGGTAGACGAATATCAGGACACGAACAAGATCCAGGCCGACTTCATCGACATCTTGGCGCGCGAACACCAGAACGTGATGGTGGTCGGCGATGACGCGCAATCGATCTATTCCTGGCGCGGCGCAAATTTCCAAAACATTCTCGAATTTCCGAAGCGCTATCCAAAGGTGCAGGTGTTCAGGATTGAGCTGAACTACCGCAGTGTGCCGGAAATTCTTGAAGTCGCGAATAGCGCGATCGTGGCCAACGTGAAGCAGTTCAAGAAGAATTTGAGCGCGACTCGCGATTCGAAAGCGATGAAGCCGGCGCTGATTGCGCTCAATGATGGAAGCGAACAGGCGCAATTCGTGGCCCAACGAGTTTTGGAATTGCGCGACGAAGGAGTGCAATTGAACGAAATTGCCGTGCTCTACCGCGCCCATTATCACGCGGTGGAGTTGCAGCTCGAATTTTCGCGACGGGGAATTCCGTATCAAATCACCAGCGGGATTCGCTTTTTCGAGCAGGCGCACATTAAAGACGTGGCCTCCTTCATTCGTTTTGTCGCCAATCCGCGCGACGAAGTCGCATTCAAACGCATGGTGCGATTATTACCCGGAATCGGCGGTAAGATTGCCGAAAATCTGTGGAGCGGCTGGGAGAAATCGCTCGATTCTGCACCTGTAGCCGCGGTCGCTGACCGCGGCCCGGGGTCAACGCCCCCAGCTACAGAAGAGGCCGCGGCCGGCGACTACGGCTACAGCATCGGCGAACGCTTGCTCAAATTAAACGTCAACACCCGCTCCAAGAAAATGTGGGAGCAACTCGCGCAAACGCTGGACGAGATCGCGCCCCACGGGAAACCAAACCCGCCGAGCGCGATGATCGTATCGGTGGTGGAAGCGATCTATGACGATTACGCGAAGGCGAATTTCACCAACTACGAACTGCGCCGCGAAGATCTAAATCAACTGGCATCCTTCGCCCGCCAATTCAGCAATGCGCAGGAATTTCTGTCGCAATTGGCTTTGATCAGCAACGTCGATGCCGAACCGACGCCAAACGCGGCGGCGGACAATGAAACCGTTAACCTGTCATCGGTGCATCAAGCGAAAGGCCTGGAATTTCACACCGTATTCGTGATCTGGTTGACCGACGGCATGTTTCCGAGCTCGCGTTCGCTCGAAACGCGCGATGCCGTTGAAGAAGAACGCCGGCTCTTTTACGTGGCGATCACCCGCGCGCGCGACGAACTTTACCTGAGCTATCCGCACATGCGATTGAATGCGGGATTCGGTGATGTTTTCCAGCGGCCGTCACGATTTCTGAAAGAAATCCCAAACGAACTCCTGGAAGATTGGGAAGTGAAGCGGAGCTGATGCTCCGAAATGACGAAGCACGAATGACGAATGACGAAATTAGGGGTTGCTTAACCACCCCTGTCATTCCGAGCGTAGTCGAGGAATCTCTAGCTTTTTGTGCTTCAAATAATCAGAGATGTCTCGACTACGCTCGACATGACAACACTCACTGGTGGAGGACTGGCAGATGAATAGGGCCGGTCGTTAAAAGGTTAAAACAGTTACAAAGCTACAACAGCAGTCATTTTAACTTTTCAACGCTTTTAACTTTTTAACTGTCGAGGCATTCGTAGGTGAACCTATCCCCGGAAAATAAGATTGCGGGTATTCTGACTCCTCTCTTCGCGTTGCGAAGCGAGAAAGGTCTCGGCATCGGCGATGTAGCGACCTTACGCGAGTTCATCGTGTGGGCGCGCGAGATTGGATTTGGTGTGGTGCAACTCCTACCGATCAATGAGGT
>QHRO01000087.1 GCA_003220155.1 Verrucomicrobiota bacterium | reverse complement strand
AATGCAGCGGCTGCGAGCAACAGAGTAACGCCGATGAAGACTGTTGGATCGCTCGGATTCACTCCATAAAGAAGGGTGCTGGCCATTCGGGTCGAGCCGAAAGCGGCGAGCAAACCGAGAACCAAACCGATTGCAGCGAGCAACATCCCCTGACGCAAAACCAACTGAAGGACCTGACTACTTTGCGCGCCCAAAGCCATGCGAATGCCAAGCTCGCGCGTCCGTTGACTCACCGAATAGGCCATCACGCCATAAACGCCAACCGAGGCGAGAATAAGCGCGAGCAATCCCAGACTGCCGAGCAAAATCGCGCCCATCCACGAAGGCCAGAGAGCAAAAGCGAGATGCTGAGCCACCGTCTTTTCGTAGGTGATGGAAATGTGATTATCGATGTTCCGGACGATGCGATGAACTTCGGCCACCATCGGTCCGGGGGCGCCGGCGGTGTGGACGAAAACTGTGATCCCGCCATCCGGTAAATCGCGAAATAGGGTATACAACATCGGCACCGGCGTTTCGCCCAGCGTAACTGCCTTGACGTCGCGGGCGACTCCGATGACTTCGAAGGAACCCTCCCGATTATAATAACGAAAGCGGCGCCCAATTGCGTCTTCGCCAGGCCAAAATGTCTTCGCCATCGTTTCGCTTATGATTGCGACTTTGGCGGAGTTTTCGCCGGCGTCGTGTTCGGTGAAATTCCGTCCCCGCAAAATCGGAACGCGCATGGTTTCAAAGTAAGCGGGAGTAACGGCGCTAACGTTGGCAATCTTACGATTGCTCCGGGCGTTTTCGTCGCGGCCTTCCGCCACAATGGTACGGCCTTCACCCCCGAAACCGAGAGGCACGAACTGGCCGAGATCGGCGCTGCGCACCTGCGGATCGCGCCGCACCTGCTCTACAATGTCCCGAGCAATCTGGCCGCCGCGCTTTTGATCGTAACCGGCAAGCGCGGGATCGATACTAACGATGACTAGATTTTCGGTGCGAAATCCCGGGTCAATTTGTTGCGCGCTGTGAAATGATTTCAAAAACAGCGCCGAGCCAATGAGAAGTAAAAGCGAAACGGCGATCTGCGCGATGACGAGAAGATTGCGCAAGTTCCAACGATGAATGCCGCCTCCCGTGGCGATGGCGCGTTCGCGCAAACCTTGATTCAAATCCCAGCGCGTCGTTTGCAATGCCGGGGCGAGTCCGAAAATCACACCGCTCAAAAGCGCGAGCAACACGGCAAAAATTATCACGCGAAAGTCCGGCTGCGGATCGAGCGAAAGCGGGACGGGCGTAGCTGGCAAAAGCGAAACCAAAACATCGCCCAGCCAGTATGCCAGCACGATTCCGCCAATGCCGCCGATTGAGGCGAGCAAGAGACTTTCGGTAAGTAATTGGCGGATGACTCGACCACGACCGGCGCCGAGTGCCAGACGAATTGCCATCTCGCGCTGTCGGGTGGTTGCGCGTGCCAGCAGTAGATTGGCCACGTTGGCGCACGCAATCAGCAAAATGCTACCGGCGGCAACGAGAAGCAGCACCGAAATATCCTGGCTAGCGTTTTCGTTCCCCGGTCCTCCGATTCCCTGCGA
Source organism: Verrucomicrobiota bacterium (assembly GCA_003220155.1). Classification (GTDB taxonomy): domain Bacteria; phylum Verrucomicrobiota; class Verrucomicrobiia; order Chthoniobacterales; family UBA10450; genus AV69. The sequence continues at coordinate 3,180 of QHRO01000087.1, read as the reverse complement.
TTTCGCATTTTCCGCTGGAACCAAAACAACCGAGCGCTCCTTGTTCACATCCGGATAAGCTTGCTCGAGCTGATGGGCGACGGTTTGCATTTGTGCCTGCGCCGCGGAAATCGAAACGCCAGGTTTTATTCGCCCGACGAGGCTTAGGAAAAGTGCGCGGCGATTCTCAAACCATTCGTCACCGGAAGGCCGAATCCATCCATGCATTGCGAGCGGCATCCAAACTTCCGGCGCCACACCGATATCGATGCCAGTAAATCCTGGCGGCGCCACCCCGATAACGGTGAAGGCGCGACCATTTAACGTAATCGTATTGCCAACGATGTTGCGGTCGCCCCCGAGTTTTTTCCAAAACTTGTAGCTAAGAACGGCGACGGGATGTCTGTTGGGCGCGGTGTCTTCCTCCGGCAAGAATCCGCGACCGAGAAATGGCTTCGCCTCCAGCAAGTCGAAATAATTTCCGCTGACCAATTGGCCAAGCACATTGGAAGTTTCGCCGCCCCGCGTCATCCCGACGCCGGCAAAACTGTAGGCAGCCATTCCACTGAAGACGCTGTTCTGCTTTTGGTAGTCGAGAAAATTAAGATAGGAATTCGCAGAGCGTCCGGCGAAATGAGTATCGGTAGTGAAGATTTGTACTACTCGATCAGAATGTCCGATTGGGAGCGGGCGAAGGAGCAAGGTGTTAACGATTCCCAGGATGGTAGTGTTCACCCCAATACCGAGGGCGATGGCGACAAAAGCTACCGCAAAGAATCCCGGGCTCCTGATCAATGTCCGAATCGCGTAACGAAAATCTCGCCAGATCACCAAATCACCTCCGAAATGTGGATATTCCCTTCGTTGGCGCGAAGGCTCAGGGTTGTGGCCGGAGCATCGCCGATCACCTCATTGATCTCTGAAGCATCACCACGTTTGTGACTTTCCATCGGACTAAAATCGCTCGAGACATGCCCTTGCTTCGCGAGGGCGCGCAATTGAAAAGTCGCGTCCGTCGGAATATGCGCCAGAATGTTTCCATCCTCGATTACCGCCTCGATCGCGATGGGGCGCTCTTCCAGCCAATCGAAGAAGACGTTGAGCCCGCCTTGGTTGACGTGAATGGTTTGATCGCAAAAACAATTGTGGATCGCCAACTGACCGCGGCCGAGACTGGCTGCGATGGATGCGCCACGCATTCCGTCAATCACAAGCTCGCCATTCGGCATTTCCACGCGCGCAATCCGCGCCGTTTGCGGGATGTTAATAGTATATTCCACCGTTCCGGAGCGATCGGAAAAGTGGTGACGCGGCGGCGGTGGCGGCGTGGTTTCAATATTAACGGCGTCGGGCCGCGCATCGACCCGAATAACGATGGCGTTTAAACGCTCCAGTGAAAACGCCTTTTTGGTCGCGACGATTTTTACTTCGCCACTATCGGTGCCGTAAATTTCAACTGCCCCGTCGCCCGTGCGCAGCGAAAAGGTGCCCGAAGGATCGAGGGGAAACCTTCTCTCGACCACATCTTCGAGGACCTCGCCAGCGGTACTTGCGTTCGCGAAAAATAGACCGCCAACGACTGAGAGCACGGCGAGCGCGATCTTATTCATAACGTAACGCCACCATCGGATCGACGTTCATGGCGCGCCGTGCTGGCAGATAACTCGCGACCAGGGCAGCGGCGCTGAGGACAAATAAAACGAGCGCGTAAATGGAAACGTCATGCGCGCTCACGCCGTAAAGCAAGCTCGACATGACAGCAAAGCTTTGGTACAAAATCATCGTCAGCATCCCGGCGATTTGCGGAGCTGGCGAAAGGCGAACATAGTCATTCGCACGGGTGAGACATCGGAGCAGCCGAGTCGATCTTTTCCGGAAAAGCCACGACTCGGGCGAATTTCCAGGAACCGTCCGGCTGACGTTTAATGACTCGCAGCACCTTGCCCCGCATCGCCTTCGGGTTCGATGAGTCGCTGTACGAGAAATATCCCCATTCAAAGGCCCAGTCCCCGACGATCTGTAGGTCCTGGATCTCTGGTTTGTAGCAAAGTGTCCGTGCTCGGCCCTTGCTCGCTTCCCAACGCTTATCGTTCGCAAGAATCGTTGCTTTACCGACCTCGGCTGGGCCGCCCGGCTGAATTCGCACGGCTTCGGCGTCCCACAATTTGGCTAATTCGTCAGCCTTATCAGATAACGTCGCTTCTATGTCTTGCTGATGCAGACGTTCGATTTGCACCTTTGCCTGCTGCGTCGAATCATTCTCCTTTGCGACAAGCGCAACTGCAGTTGTCAGCGCGAGCGCGACTGCCAGAGCTGCCAGGGATTGATGCCGAAGTTGGCGTTGGCTCGCGGCGTTACTCATAACGAAGTGCGATCATCGGATCCACCCGCGTGGCGCGGCGCGCAGGAACGAAACAGGAAGCGGCCGCGACGGCGGTCAGCAATGCTGCGACTGCGAAATAAATCGTCGGATCGAGTGGGTTCACTTTGAACAAAATGTTTTGCAAGGTTGCGGCGACGACGACTCCGAGAAGCAACGCGGCCCCGCCCGCACCAAGAACGAGTCCGATCGCGAGTTGCCACGCGCCTTGCGTCATGACCACGCGGAAAATTCGCGCCGCGTCCGCGCCAAGAGCCATGCGAATGCCAAATTCTCGAGTGCGTTGGCTAACCGAGAAACTCATCACACCGTAGAGACCTATCGCGGACAGAATGAACGCCACCGCGCCGAAAATGCCGAATAACGTCGCGATGATGCGGTTCGTTCCGAGAATCTCATTGTGCAACCGGGCCGGTGTCCCCGCGAAATAAATTGGGAGATTCGCGTCGAGCTGAGCAACTGCCTTGCTCAATGCTGGACCGAGGGTATCTGCGCGCTGCCGTGGACGCGGACGAACAATGATCGTGCTGAACTGTGGGGCTGGTTCCGCACCGAGCAGCGGAATATAAAAGCCGGCGCTGTTCGTTTGCTGATTAAACGGACCTTGCATAAGTGTATCAGGTACCACGCCGACTATCGTTCGCCACGGTTGCGATCGCCCCGGGTTAAAAATCCGAACTCGACGGCCGATCGGACTTTCATGGCCGTAGTATTTTCGCGCAAAGCTCGCGTTCACGATCGCGACTGGCTGCTTCGAATCTGCGTCGTCGACGCTGAAGTCCCGACCCTCCAGGATCTTTAGACCCAGTGTGGCAAAGTAA
>QHRO01000086.1 GCA_003220155.1 Verrucomicrobiota bacterium | reverse complement strand
GGTCTTCTTTTTCGAAATATCTATCCCAGCTTCCGCCATCACTTCCACGGCCAGCGGATTAAGCGCGCCCGGTTCAAGACCGGCGCTTTGTGCTTCGAAGTATTCGCCGCAGGTGTGATTCAACCAGGCCTCAGCCATCTGGCTGCGGGCGCTGTTGTGAACGCAAATGAAAAGAACGCGCTTTTTCACCTCTAAAAGGTACCGCGAAGTCGTAGGAATGAAAGGCGGGCGTAGCGATGTCACTTAAGTTTCACACACAATTCAAAGGAGCAGGCACCCGGGCTTTTCAACCCGAGCGCCGCTCACTTATCTTCCTCACGCAGTTCTGGGAACTGGAAATGTTTGTCTCCTGGCAAACTCACTAATCCTCCCTTGTAACAACTCGGCGGAGATGACGTGACGAATCGGTGAAATTTCAGATTGTTCCAGGCTCTCGATCACCACTGGTGAGCCTTCCCTCTTCGTCACACAATCTTAACAAAACTGTTTTTGCATGACCTAGAGCGTGCTTTGTACCTTTGCCGTCGTTGATGAATTCAGTCGCTCCGCCGCGTTTCCAGTTCGAGACGTTTAACCCTAGAGAGGAAGGATCAAGCCGGGTGCGTACCGCCTGGATTTCCGATGTGCATCTGGGTACGCGCGCGAGCGGCGCGGCCCGATTGCTCGATTTTCTGCGCGAGTACGACTTCGACACGCTTTATGTGGTGGGTGATTTAGTCGATATGTGGCAGATGCGGCGCAGCCGTTACTGGCCGCAACAGCACAACGACGTCATCCAAAAAATTCTGCGTAAAGCGCGCAAAGGCACGCGCGTCATCTACATCCCAGGTAACCACGATGAGATGATTAGGTCCTTTTACGGCGCCTACGGCGACATCACTATCCAGAAGCATGCCATTCATCGGACCGCAGATGGCCGTCGTATTCTCGTTATCCACGGACATGAGCTCGACACCGTGGTGCAAAACGTGAAGTGGCTGGCTTTCCTCGGCGATGCCGGATACCAAATCCTGCTCTCACTCAATCCGGCAATCAATTTCTTCCGTCGGCGCTTCGGCCTTGGTTACTGGTCACTCAGCGCCTACGTCAAACAACGGGTCAAAGATGCTGTTAGCTTTATCGGAAAGTTCGAGGCGGCGGTGGTTAAATACGCGGAACGCTATCGGGTGGACGGCGTTCTTTGCGGGCACATCCACAGCGCCGCCATCCATAAACTCGGCAATGTCACCTATTACAATTGCGGCGATTGGGTCGAGACCTGTTCGGCCTTGGTCGAGCATCTTGATGGTCGCATTGAAATTGTTCGCCAACTCGACGAGCGCACGCTAGCGCCCGCTGTCCGTCCGGTGCCCCTGGCCGGCGCCATGGCATGAAAAAGAAAAAGGAGCGCGAGGAAAAGAAGCACGAGACTTCGCCCGTCCGTCATTTGCAACTGGAGTTACAAAAGTTGCGTCGCGAGCTGCGCACTACCGCGCGCGCTTATACCCAACGACTCGAACATGAATTGATCGCAGCGACCGATGCGCTTGGCCGTTACGCACCGGCAGAAAAATTGACGCGCGAACAGCTGCATCGTGTCCGCGATTTCGCCATCATGATGCGGCAACGGCGGCTGCGACCCGACAAGGGTCGCCGGAAGGATTTGCGAAGAATCGACACCCTGATTTCCGATCTCCGGCCGCTGATCGATGATCAATAGACCCCAATCTCACAAATATCTGGAGGGGCGAGCTCCGGCGAGCCCGCGTTGGTCATAAGCGTCGCAGGAGCTCCGCCCTCCATTTGCCGAAACTTGCCTCTAATATTCATGAGATGGCAGATCGCTCATAAGCTACCAGCGTCACTCATTCTCGCGATGGTTCTCATCGCGCTGCGGCAGCTTGGTGCTTCAACCGCGGCCGAAATGGTTATCAGCATTCCCGATCAAACCCTGGCCGTGGTCGATGGAGAAAAAGTAATGGCGCGTTATCGCGTTTCTACTTCCAAGTTCGGCAATGGCGACAATGTTGGCAGTTATCGGACGCCACTCGGCACGCTCTTTGTTTCCGGAAAATTCGGGGACCGTTTACCGGTTGGCACAGTGATAAAAAATCGCGCGCCCATGGGCGAAGTCATCGCCGTCGATGCACCGAATCGTGATGCGATCATTTCGCGGGTGATCTGGTTGCGCGGAATGGAACGACAAAATTCGGCTGCGCACGATCGTTGCATTTACATTCATGGAACACCCGAAGAACGCCACATCGGGAAGCCTTTCAGCTTCGGTTGCATTCGGATGCGGTCGCGGGACGTGATTGCGCTTTACGATAGCGTGCACATCGGTATGCACGTCACCATTAGCGAAAAGCCGATCGATGAATTGCTTCCAAGGGAAAAACCGACGCTGCTAAGCCGCGCCGATTGAATGGCCGGGAACATGCAACCCCGAAAGCTTTCGGGGTTGGCGCCATACCCTCGCCCCGGCGAGTCCGTCCTGTGGCGGACAAGATGGCTGTGCTACAGTGCGGCCTTCGAAAATTTCGGTGGGAAAAGCCAAAGCAATTTGCCGGAGGTACACCCGCGATTTACCTCCAGCAGCGCTACGCCGGCCTTTGATAACTTCACCTCTCCGCCGGTGAGCTCCTTGATCACTTCGGAAAACTCCGGCTCGTGACCAACCACCATGATGCAGTCGGAGTCGGCCTTGCCAAGCAGGCGGCGCAATCGTTCGACGTTGAACCCGTGGGCCAAAGCGGTGTCGGTTTTTAATTCGATCCCGAGACGCTCGGCCACGATCTCGGCAGTTTGCGAGGCGCGCGGGAGCGGGCTGGTTAAAATCGCGTCCGCAGAAAACTTGAGGCGCTGAAAAAATTTGGCGACGCGTTTCATTTCCTTGCGTCCACGTTCCGTTAGCGGCCGCTCATCGTCGGGCTTGTCCCAATTCGGCCAATCGGCTTCACCGTGACGGAGAAAACAGAGTTTCATGATTAAGGAATAAGAGTAGGAATAAGAGTAAGATTAAGATTAGGAGGAAGAGAAAGGAGACTGAATCCTCTTCTTACTCCTAATCGTATTCTTATTCCTCTTCCTCACAAAATCGTCCACTTTGGGCGGCGCGCGCGGGCGTGATTTTCCCAGACGCGCTGGCCGCCGAGATAAGCGTTGCGATTGTGACCCAGCTCGACGCCGGGTGGCAACTGCTCGAGCAACTTCGCGTTGCCGCCGCCGAGCACGATGTAATCAACGACAAAAGCGCGTTGCAACTGAGTAAGAATGCGCTCGACATCTTTCTCCCAGATTTTCCGTCCAATCTGTTTCAAACCTGTTTTGCCGACGCGATCTTCAATTGTTCCCTCGGCAAGATAAGGCAGTTCGCTTAGCTCGAGCGAAAGCACAACTCCATTCCAGACCAGCGCCGAGCCAAATCCAGTCCCAAGGCCGATGAATAGCATTCGCCCCCCGCGATAACTGCCGAGCGCTTGCATGGCGGCGTCGTTGATGACGCGCACTGGTTTGCCAAAGGCCTTTTCGAAATTGAATCGCGTCCAGCCTTTGCCGAGATTTTTCGGATCGGTCAGGATGCGCCCGTTCCTGACTGGTGCGGGAAAGCCGACGGAGACGACATCGTATTTCCAGTCGTCGAGTTTGCCGCGGAGTATGCCGTGGAGCTGGCGTGGAGTAAGGCCGGGGCCGGAACTGAATTTGCGCCGTTCTTCCCGCGAGAACATGGCCTTGACGTTGGTGCCGCCGATATCGACGACAAGAACCTTTTTCATGCGCGCTTGCGCTGGTCACGCTTCGCCTTGATCGGGATCAGTTTCACGCCGCTCGCGGCCTGCAATTCGGCCGCTGCCTTGCGCGCCTGGCGCGAACGTTCCCGAAAATGCAATTGTGCCTGTGAGCGGGCCGCGCCCTCGGCTGGATGCAGCCGCACATAACTGCCATCGGGCTGCAACTCACGCGCTTTTACCTGATCATTGAGGAGACTAGGCAAAATATCGTTCACCATTTCTTCGCGCGGTCCGGGCGCATCGATGGGGAAAGCAATTTCGACCCGCCGATAAAAATTACGGGGCATCCAATCCGCGCTGGAGAGATAAATGTCCGCCTGGCCGGCGTTTTCAAAATAGTAAACGCGGCTGTGCTCGAGAAAACGTCCGACGATACTGATGACGCGAATGTTTTCACTCAGGCCCGGCACTCTCGGTCGCAGACAGCAGATCCCGCGGACGATGAGATCGATTTTCACGCCCGCGCACGATGCTTCATAGAGTTTCTCGATGATATCGTCGTCAACGAGGGAATTTAGTTTGGCGATAATGCGTGCCGGTTTCCCGGCGCGGGCGTGGTCGCGTTCGCGTTCGATGAGCTTGATCAGTCGTTCGCTGAGATCAAAGGGCGCGACCATTAATTTTTTCAGGCCGGGATAACCGGCAAGACCAGTGAGGGTATTGAAAGCGATGGCGACTTCCTCGGTTAATTCCGGAGCAGAAGTGAGCAAGCTGAAATCGGTGTAAATGCGCGCGGTGCGATGGTGATAATTGCCGGTGCCAAGATGGACATATTGCCGCAGGCGATCGGAATCGCGTCTTACCACGAGCAACGCTTTGCAGTGCGTTTTCAATCCCACAACGCCATAGACGACGTGTGCGCCCGCTTCCTCCAGCTGGCGGGCCCAGCGAATATTGGCGGCTTCATCAAAGCGCGCGCGCAATTCGACCAGGGCGGTGACCTGCTTGCCATTGTTGGCGGCCTCGATCAAGGCCTCGACTATGGGCGAATCACCGCTCGTCCGGTAAAGTGTAATCTTGATCGCGAGCACCTGCGGATCGGTTGCCGCGCTCTCGATAAAGCGGACAACGGGATCGAAACTTTCGTAGGGATGATGCAACAAAATATCCTGTTTGCGCATGACCTCGAAAATGTCGGCCTGCGGCGGCAGGGCCGGATCGGTTGCGGGTTGAAAGGGCCGGTCTTTTAATTTCGCGAAGGCATCATTCGTCACCAGTGGCATGAGATGAGTCATCGAGAGCGGGCCATCGAGCTTGTAGAGGTCTGCCTCCTGCAAATCGAAAAAGGCGAGGAGCAAATCGCGGAAGTCGCGGGGGCAATCCGCCTCTACTTCGAGACGCACAGCATTGCCGCGACTGGAACGCCGCAGTTCCTGCTCAATCGTCCGCAACAAGTTTTCCGCCTCTTCCTCGTCGATGTAGAGATCGCTGTTACGGGTGACGCGGAAAGCGTGGACGCCGTCGAGGATAAGGCCGGGAAAGAGTTCGGCGATGTAGTGTTTGATGAGCGAGGCGAGGTAAATGTAATCCCAGGGCTCATCATCGCCTTTGACACGCGGCATCAAAATTAACCGCGGTACCACCCGCGGCACCTGCACAATGGCGAGAAGCGATTCACCACCCTGATGTGCTCGTGCGCGCACCAGCAAATTATGACTCTTGTTCAAAAGTTGCGGGAAGGGGTGACTGGCGTCGACCGCCAGGGGCGTCAGCATTGGAAAAACTTCTTCCTGAAAATAGCGTTTGGCCCAGGCAGCGCGTTTTCCGGTTAACTGGGCGACGTCATGAAGGCGAATGCCGCTCTTGGCCAGAGCCGGCATTAGTTCCTTGTTCCAGAAATCGTATTGGGTGGCGACCAGTTCGTGCACCAGCCGCTGGATGGCGTTAAATGTTTCCGTCGGCGACATTCCGTCGGGCCCAACGTCGCTGGTCTCGCTTTGGATTTGTTGTTTGATGCCGGCGACGCGAATCTCGAAGAACTCATCGAGATTGTTGCTGAAGATGGTCATGAACTTGACCCGCTCGATTAGCGGCTGGGTCGGATCCTGCGCTTCCTCCAGAACGCGCCGGTTAAATTCCAGCCAGCTCAGCTCGCGATTAATGAAATTGGCCGGGTCAGAAAAATCGCGTTCCGGCTGGATCGCATCCGGCAG